>JAFLUB010000001.1 GCA_022509025.1 Oscillospiraceae bacterium
CGGTGAGCCTCCGTCATTTTTTCGCTGTCGCTCTAAAATGCCACCTCCCTCCAAAGCGCCAAAGGCGCGTTGCAGGGAGGCTAACGCATGCCATCAACATACCGACAAAACTATAATTTAGCTCACCAACAAATTTCAATTTGTTGATATACAAAAAACGTATGAAAACCAATTAGTTTTCATACGTCACATTTGCCATATACAAATATTTTACACATAATAATCAGGAATAAACGTTTCGCGCATATCTACGTATCCCATAAATTTTTTCTGGATTTCACCGTCAATGGTGAAGCGCACATTCACAATACCATCCAATTCAGTGAGTGAATTCACGATAGAATATATCGTGAGAATTTCCAAATCACGCCCGTCCGGATGCGACTCTACCATACTGTTTTTTATATCCACATATGCAATATTGTCCTTTATTCTGACAGTCATACAACCCTTCTCGTTCGGAATAAGGCGGCGGATTTTCGGATTTTCGTCATGTCCCTCAATCAGAGTATCCAGCACATACTGCGCCATTCTCTTTGTACTTGTCCCGGGTATAGACGTTTTAACAGGCATAAGGCGCATCATATCTGCGTCAACAAAATATATTTTTACCGTGACAGGTTCCGGATTTACTGAGTGAGGCACAAAAAATGTGCTGATTGCCGCGGCAATTAGCAAAGCGAAAATTATATGTTTTAGTATAGTATCTTTTCTAATCGTTATAATCTGCAAAGTAAAAACCTCCATATATTTAAATATATGAAGGAAGTTTATAGAATATTACTGATTTTTGCTGAGTTCCAACGCTCTTGCAAGCTGGTCGGGGCATGATGTTCCGCGTCCGTTACAGTTAGTGCCCTTAAGACGTCTGATTATCTCGTCAATATGCATACCCTCAGCAAGCGCGCTTATTCCCTGCGTGTTGCCATTGCAGCCCCTTGTGAAGCGGACATTGCTGACAATTCCGTCATTCACTTCGAAATCAATCTGAGCGCTGCATACGCCCTGGGGCTGGAAACTGTATTTTGCCATAATTACTCCTCCGTTTCTCCGCCGGTACAGCGGCATAAATCATAACTTAATTATACATTAATTATTTCTAATTTTCAACCGTATCTATTGACTAAACAGGAAAAATTTTATATAATATATATAATAATTTAATAGGAGGAATTTATAAATGAAACTATTTATAGACACAGCAAACGTTGATGAGATAAAACAGGCCAATGACATGGGCGTTATCTGCGGCGTTACAACGAATCCCTCGCTTATAGCAAAGGAAGGCAGAGATTTTGTTGAGGTTGTTAAAGAGATTACAACTATTGTAGACGGACCAATCAGCGCGGAGGTTATTTCTCTTGACGCTCAGCAAATGGTTGAAGAGGCTAAGCCTCTTGCGGCTATACACAAGAATATAATTATCAAAATCCCGATGTGCGCAGAGGGTCTTAAGGCTGTTAAACAGCTTAAAAAGCTTGGTATAAAGACCAATGTTACTCTTGTTTTCTCAGCTGCGCAGGCTATTCTTGCAGCAAGAGCAGGCGCAACATATGTCAGCCCGTTTCTTGGCAGATTAGACGATATCGGTTCAAACGGTATGATTCTTATCGAAGAAATCGCCGATATTTTCAAGCTTCATGATATAAAGACAGAAATCATTGCCGCAAGCATCAGACATCCTATTCACGTTGTTGACGCGGCAAGAGCAGGCTGTGATATCGCCACTGTACCGTATAAGGTAATAGCTCAGATGATTAATCATCCTCTGACAGACAACGGTATTGACAGATTCCTTAAGGATTGGGAAACAGTTCCGAAGAGTTTATAATTAACACAGACATAAAGAAGGATGTATCGCGATGATACATCCTTTTTTATGTACATAATCATGGTTAACTTACAGTTGATGATAACATAATGTACTGATTTTCTATTACATTTCCATTTGATGTCTTAATACAACAACTGTTCTGAGCATAATTATTCCGCTGCGCGGTTTACCCATACAGGGTCTGTAGACACAAAGAGGTTATTGTTTAGTAGCCACATAAAGCAAATATCTCTGTCGCAACCTTCTTCTATTTGTCTTTACAAAAAGAGTTTTCTCATGTATCCGTATGCTAAAAGCTTAAAGAGGGTCTTAGGCGAGTGTTTTCGCCAAATTCTACAATATTTGTTACATATGTTTGTATAGTCTAATTCATCGCATATTTCTGATAAAAGTACTACTGGATCGTTATCGGGAATTTTACATCCTAAATTTAATGGTAAAACTACCTGATTTATTGCTCTCATTGTTGTATAATTAACCTGTTTTCTTTTAGATTTATTGTGCAAATTAATTATATACTATGAATGCAGAAAAGACCCAACCTATTTTCATGGATTTGAGTCTTTTCTTTTGAGGCTTAACGCAACAACCACTTTCATTCCCCTATTTACTGCTCTAAAAAATCTTCTACTGCATCATACAGATGAATCGGATCAAGATTGTACTTATTGAAATCATTTACTAAATTTTCTACTGCCGATTTATCAGTTGACACATTGTGAACTGTATACGTATCGGCATAACGTATACCGTAAACAACTACCTCCATGCTTTCTATTACTTCTTTTTCTCTTGTAACAGCGTACACTATCTCCCCTCCTTTTTACTAATTATACATAATTTTACCATATTTGGTAAAATATTCAATATATGAAAATAATTTGTAAATATAGCGTAAAATCCATGAAACAAAAAGGAACTACCATTTAGCCCCAAAAAGGGGGTGTTGCTTAACGCAACACCCCCATAAAGATTACTGCTAGTATTATAGCTTGTGAAATAATATTGTGATAGCAATATAAATTTTCCTTATATATGTAAAGTGATATATTAGACACACTATATCAATCGTTGAATCACTCTATTCTCAAAATGTCTAATGCAAATACAAACAGATCCTCTTATAGCCATAGTTATATCAATAACGCATATTTAAAATCCTTACTCATGCCTTATTGTAAGTATGTAAGGTGTAGCAATAGAATTGAGGTTGTAGATATTGTTTTTAGCGTGTTGTTGGGGATAGCGTTCGATATAACAGACTATCTATAAATTTATTAAAAATGTAATTATAAGTACTGGATTATATTTTTAGGTCTTTAGACATTACTAACACCGCTATAGAGCAATGTCAGTATGTCGCCAAAATGGCATATATCGTACTGTTCACACAAACGGATAATTAAGTAATACGGTTTATCTGTATATATTTAAAATCTAACTTAATTCATTAATTACTCACCGGAAAACCATTCATGAAAACAGGCAACATGCATATTATCGTTTATGTTTATCAGTATTAAACAGTCCTGCTAAACTTCACATACGATTCTACATAATTCCAGTTGCTGTCATATGCGGTATGTGTAAGGCGCAGACGGTATGAATAATTTGAGTTGCCATAATAAGTTTCGCTAATACCGGCAAATGAATTACCTGTTGCTGACCATGTTTTGATTGTATGCCAACCACCGTTATACTCTTGTAGTTCTACAGTCACTGCTGAGTGGTAACCTAATTGTACAGCCGTTGAACCATAACACGTTAATTTACATAATGAACCTTTTTGAAGATTATTGGACATTTGGACAATCGCAATATTCTGAACAGAGTCAGAAGGAGCGATATTGTTGACTGATGCGTCAGCACCCGGTACTGCCGCAGTCGCTGTTGCACCAATAACCAACATTAATGCCATACCTAAAGCTGCTACTTTTTTGAATAGATTTGATTTTTTCATAATAAAAACCTCCTTAATTGTTTTTTCATAAATAAAACTCAATTAAGGAGAAAATGGGGACAATTTACTCTAATTTTGTCCAATTAGCACGCTTTTTGCAATTTTTATTAACTCATTTTTTTCAATATTGCCATATAGCATATATGAATGTTGCTCATCACCCCAAATCAAAGTCTTTACACTATCTTTATTTATAAAAATTACATCTTTGTCGCTTAAAGTCAATTCTTCGACAAACGCTCCTTCTGTATCAACATTTGATATTGTATCAGCATTTTGTATAGTTAAAATAAAATACTGTTCTTGATTTTTAAACAGTAAAAATATATTTTCATTAAGTTGCATATTATCTAATTGTATAAATCCATTTGGAATATACCCAATATTTATGTCATCATCAGAATAAAAACCTGCTTCACCGTCATCAAAATGATAGTTAGTATTTGGTTCTTCTGATTTCATTATAAAATTCAAAAATTTCGCACGCCACGCGTTCACACTGAATACACTTACAGACACAACAACTACTACTATCAGAAGAATACATGCACAGCGCATTAAATACCGTACAAACTTTTTCTTAAAAAGTTTACGTTGTTCATCTCTGAACAGTTTTCTCATCTTTTGTTCATGTTCCTCCGAAAATATAATATTTTCTGGTTCTTGTAGTTTTGTTCCTATATTTTTATCTGCCTGAATTGCAGCTTCAGTCAGCAACATATCAAAAACTTCATCAAAAGAGCTGTCATTTCTATTCATATTTATCCCTCCTGTTCAGGCTTCGGATTAGCATATGCTTTGCTCTAGTCAATCTCTTTTTTACCGTTTCCACATTTATATTCAGGAGTTTGGCAATTTCTTCTCTTTTGTAATTGTGTACACGCCTTAAAATGAATACATCCCGATATATAGGTGGCAAAGCTTCTATTGCTTCTACGATATCATTAATAGTTTCTCTTTTGATTACAATATCCAGAGAATCCGATACTGTTTCACTATCATCGGAGGACACATATTCTGTGGCATAATCATATTGATTAAGTGGTAGTTTTGCTTTTACCATATCTATAGCTGTATTTCTGCATATAATAACCAAGTAGCTTCTTGTTTGAGGAATATTATTCTCATTTATCTTATGTAAGTTCCTTATAACTTTCACAAAGGAATCATGGATTGCGTCTTCTGCTAATAACTGGTCGTGTAAGATTTGGTATGCTTCTTTATACATCAGATTTTTGTATTTCTCATATAATCGCATTACCTTTTCTCTATCATCATTATTTTCTATATCCATAAAAATGACAAGCATATACTACCCCCTCTTTCTTCAGATTAATTGTGGCACAAATTTTTCAATTATACCACATTATATCTAAGATTTCATCATTTGTATATCAAAAATACCACGTAATAAAACGTGGTTCGATAAAAGCTGACACCAATAATATATAGAATAGATATCCACCCGCTATGCGAGTGGATATCTATTGTTGCTCATGCATAATAACATTCTATTATATTTCCGTTTATCATCTCAATGCAACAACCACATCTCTGATTGCAATTATTCGTCTGCACGGTTTACCCATACAGGGTCTGTAGATACATAGAAATCATTACCTAAATACTCTGTAGAACCCGATGAGTCAACGCTTTCGTCTATAGCATCAAGAAGAAGCGATGAATTATAACCAATATCTGTTCTATATCCATTTGATAGTTCGAATGCGCCTTCTTTACCGTTGATTGAGCGGAATGTCAGTTTCATCACTTTTCCGTCAGTTTTAGCTGCATGTTCTGCGTCGATAGTAACATAAACAGCCTTGACCATGTCATCGCTAAACTTATCGTTAGCCACGCCCATAGCATCTTCAAATGTAGAATCACCATTCATAAGCTGCGCGTCTACAAATTCAAAGTTTTCCTTGTTGTAGCGGACTGTTGCAGTAACACCCGAAACAAATTTACCATCAGGAATATTTGACGCTTCTATGTATATATCAACTGTTTCACCTTCTGCTACTGTATCTGAACCTGTTGAAAGAGCAAATGCCGGTACACCGTCATAAGAGGCAGGAGCGTCTGCAGTGGTAATATTAATTGTATACGCATCGCCGTCCCATTTTACGTCCGCATTAAGAGCCTCGCTTATCGCGCGCAGAGGAATCATTGTTCTGCCTGTATCCTCCATAATTAACGGAGCAACATCAAGAGCTACAAGAGTTTCGGGAGCTTCAAAGCCGCCTGTTGTGAAAATTGAAGCAAACATATTGCTCATATCATAAACTCTCATTGTGTTGTCATCAATAGCAAGATTTATAATAGTATTACGGTCTTTGCTTTCAACTTCAACCTCTCTTTTTTCTCCATCCCATGTAACCTTAGCGCCCATTGCTTCAAAAACGCCTCTTGCCGGAACAACCGTATGGCCCTCACCGAGTATAACCGGTTCCTGATCGGCAAACATAATCTGTGCATTGTTGATAAATACCTGAGGCGCTTTATCATCCGCCATAGCTGCTGTTCCTAAAGCTGAAACTACAGCCGCTGCAGCAACAATACATATTAACTTTTTCTTCATAAAAATCACCATAGCCTTTCTGCCCACAAACAGTAATGAAAATTATTAACGCGCTTATTGTGGGCGGATAAGGCGTTAAGTGGTGATTATGCCCATGTGCGTTTTTCGAAGCATGCGAGAAAAAATTCGCGCGGGCAATCAAATCCGGTTAACGTGATTTTTCACGTTAATCCTTCCTTTCTAATCAAAGTAATATAATTGTAACATAAAAATCTGAAATATACAATAAAAAAATAAAATTTTATATAGCATTAGCAAAGAAAATGTAGTATATTAATCGAAATATGTACAAATTCTCGAAAATATGGGAATAAACAGGATATAAATATATTTTGATGTGATTTGGGTTAATAGGTAAATTGCAATTTATAATTCAAAGAAAGCATAAAAAGAACAGTCCCGAAGGACTGTTCTTTAAATATTCACTATGGAATTATTTTACGAATGTATCATAGAGAATCTTAGCAGCCTGAGCTCTTGTTGCATTGAGCATCGGACCAAACTCTGTTTCTGATACACCATTGATGATACCTGCGTCAGCCAATGTCTGAACTGCTGTAGCAGCATAAGCTGAAACCTGATCAGCATCAGCAAATGCATATGATCTGATAGCTGTTAACGGCTTATCTGTTGCCTGAGCAGCCTTCATTGTCATAAGAGCCATATCCTGTCTTGTAATCAGGTTGTTCGGACCGAAGTTGCCATCGCCGTAACCTGAAACAATACCGAAGTAGCTTGCAACTGATACTGCATGATAATACCAAGCATCTGTCGGAACATCAGCGAATGATGAGTTTGCGCTCATGCTTGTCAGACCAATTGCACCAACTAAGATCTGAGCATACTCAGCTCTTGTGATGTTAGCATTCGGATCGAAGATTGTTTCACTTCTACCAGCAACTATGCCCTTTGCTGCAAGAGCTTCAATAGCTTCTCTTGCCCATTCAACAGAACCAAGGTCTGTGAACTTAGCTGCGCCGGTACCTGACGGATTGCCAACGAAGATGTACTTATTATCGCTGTCGTCACTTGATGAGTCACTACCGCTATTATCTTTTGAAGGACCGCTGGTAGGACTGATTTTTACAACAACATCCTTTGTTGTCTTCAGTGGTTCTTCAGCTCCTTCATAGCTGTATGTAGCATATAATGTAACCTCACCATTTACAAGAGCTGTGAATGTGAACTTATTGTCAGCGTCCTTAACCGGTCTGATTGGACCAATATAATCCTGGTCAGAATCATCCTTTAGCAAGACAGCGTATGTACCACCATCAGGTGCATTACCTGACTTAGTAACAGTAAGAGTTACCTTGTCGCCAACCTTTACACTTGTATTATCAGCCTTAAGTGTTAATGTAGGCGCAGTCGGTGTAGCTGTCGGCTGTGACGGTTTATCGTCTTCTGTTTTACCATCAGTTACATTCTCATAGTCACCAGACTCATTCTTGTCGTTGATCTGAGCATAAATGCTTACGCCATCATTGTACTCGAATGTGATACCAGCAAGAATCTCTTCAAGGGTCATACCGAGTTCATCGTTGTATACACCTGCAAGAAGGTTATCCAACTGCTGCTTTGTCAGCTTAGTACCATTGAAGTATGCAACCCAATCTTCACCGTATACAGCCTCTGAACCGTCCTTCTTAGTAGCAGTAACTACAGCATAAGCCTCATCGCTGAGTTCAGGAACTTCACCCTTAATAATATCTCCAACAAGATTTGCCCCATGAGCCTTGCTCTCACCTGCAGGAACCTTTATCCATGCAGCAGGAAGCTTTTCATCTTCAGGAACATCACCTAAGTATAACTCACCCTCAGGCAATACAAGTGATGACTCTTCAAGCAACTCGAAGATAGCGTCCTCTTTAAGCGCCTCATTAAGGTTAATTGTTATTGTACCTATAAGGTTATCATTCTTATCTGCTGCTACAGCATTTGCTAATGCAGCTGAAGCGCCATATACCTTTGTTGCCGCATCAATAAACTCTGTCGGCTTAAGGTCTGTGATACCTGTTGTGAATTCTACATCCTTATAAACTTCAGGCAACTGAATCTTTATTGTGTATCCGTTGATTTTCTCTGCACCAACATATTTTGCATTGATTACAATCTTTGTGGTTGTACTTGCAGCCTTATTATACTCAAGCACGATACCCTTTGTTACATCAACCTTATCCTTTGTCGGCGGAAGAGTAACCTCTGGATCTACTGACGGAGGATCTATTACTTCCGGTTCATCTGAGTTAGGATCTTTCGGAACCTTTACTGAAGCAGCAGGAAGCTTTTCATCTTCAGGAACATCACCTAAGTATAACTCGCCCTCAGGCAATACAAGTGATGACTCTTCAAGAAGTGTGAATGTATGTGATGCTGATAACTGCTCATTGAGGTTAATTGTTATTGTACCTATAAGGTTATCATTCTTATCTGCTGCTACAGCATTTGCTAATGCAGCTGAAGCACCATATACCTTTGTTGCCGCATCAATAAACTCTGTCGGCTTAAGGTCTGCGATACCTGTTGTGAATTCTACATTCTTATAAACTTCAGGCAACTGAAGCTTTATTGTGTATCCGTTGATTTTTTCTGCGCCAACATATTTTGCATTGATTACAATCTTTGTGGTTGTACTTGCAGCCTTATTATACTCAAGTACAATACCCTTTTCGATATCCGCTGCGCTTGTGGTTACTGTGAATGCCGCAAATACAGAGAATATCATCGATATAGCGCAAATAAACGCTATAATTTTTCTGTTTTTGTTCATTATTATGTACCCCTTTCAAAACATCCTATAATATAATTAAGTTATTTAACTACTTATGAAAAGATAATTAAATTACTAAATTATCAACCAAGACAATTTATAAGAATTAGTTACCAACTGCTAATGTCTTACCTACATACTGTCTGTCACGGTCACCTGATGTGTACTTGAGGATTTCAGTAGCATCACCGGCAGTAATTCTGTTGTTACCGTCACAATATGCGGCCTTATTGAAGTCTTCATCTTTAATCTTTGTCTTATCACCTGCGCTGTACTGCAGAACTACAGTAGCGTCACCAGCAGTAATTCTGTTGTTACCGTCAGCGTCACCTACGAGTATCTCCTCACCTGCAGAACCAATTGTAAATGTACCTGTCTTAACAACAAAGTTGTCATCAACGTAGCTACCTACCATAACAGTGTATGTACCGTCATCTGTCGGAGAGCCCATAAGACCCATCTCGCCAAACTTGCCGTCTGCTACCTGATTGATGTAAAGAATGTCTGTGTCTTTAACTTCTTTAACATTTGTCTTCGGAGCGAGAACGAGGATTGTTGCATCCTTCGCAGCAAACTCTGTTGTGAGTTTCAGATTACCGGTTGTCTCGTCATATGTACCTTCAACGTCACCGGTTACTGATGCAGCCATAGCAGAAGTTGCAACCGCAGCTGTTACTGCCGCTACTGCCGCGCATGATAGAAATAGTTTTGTAAATTTCTTCATTTTGATTTACCCCTTTTCTAAAATAAATTTTTTTGCTTTTTGTTTGAGTGTCTGTTTTCACACGACACGCATACAAGTTACATTCATATACCTACATTATAAACTATGTTAAAGCAAATTTCAATTCTTTTTTGCATTAAGTTTGTTTTTTGTGAAATATACACAAATAACAAAACTATATTTGTTGCTTTTGCATATATCTACATATGCTTAATAATTAACAAGGGTTTCAACCTCTTCCTTTGAAAGCTCCCGCATCTCACCCGGAGCAAGCTTTTCATCAAGTTTCACTCCTCCTACCGAAACACGCTTCAGGTAGGTTACGCTTTTTCCGCATCGGGCGCACATACGCTTTACCTGGTGGAATTTGCCCTCCGCAATTTCAATATATACCTCATGGGGATTATCGGTTATTTCCAGAAGCGCAGGACGCGCTGTGAACTCCTTAAACTCCATCCCTGCCGCAAATGTTTCAATATCCTCCTC
Source organism: Oscillospiraceae bacterium (assembly GCA_022509025.1). Lineage (GTDB taxonomy): Bacteria > Bacillota > Clostridia > UBA1381 > UBA1381 > Hominilimicola. Next base: position 10,356 of record JAFLUB010000001.1, read on the forward strand.
TGCCATCGGCAAATCCACACACGCAAAGTATCTCTTTTTAACATTCTTTCCCGGAGACATTACCGAATGAGCAAACTGACCGTCATTAGTCAGAATAAGCAGACCCTCCGTGTCTATGTCAAGCCTTCCTACGGGATACACGTCAAAATGTTTGTATTCCGCAGGGACAAAATCAGTCACGGGCGGATAACGTTTATCCGATACGGCGCTCACATACCCCTTAGGCTTATTCAGCATCAGATAAACGTATTTGCGGTAAATAAGCGTTTTTCCGTCCACCTCTACAACACTGTCCTCTCTGACCTGTTCGTCGCATTTTTTACACACTCTTCCGTCTGCAACGACAATTCCGCGTTTTACTAAGTCCTTTACCTCACTGCGGCTGGCATATCCGCAGCCGCTTATATATTTGTCTATACGCATTGGATTGCTCTCCTTAAATGAAACCGGGGTGTATCAAGAATTATTTATCTTGATACACCCCCTGATTAAATTTCAACATTATTATTCGTTATACTGGATTGCAAGCTCGTCCATCTTGCCTGATGATATCATTTCGGCAAGAGTGGTGTTAATCTTATCAAGAAGCTCTGTGTTGCCCTTCTTTACGGCAATAGCATATTCCTCTGTTTCAAACGCCTCGCTATCCTCAACAACCTTCAAGCCGTTCTTTTCAGCAAGCGCCTTACCTGTGGCAGAGTCGATAACAACAGCGTCAAGCTTACCGTTCTTTACCTCCTGAACAAGGTCAAGACCTCTGTTAGCTCTTGTAATCTTGTCCTCAGGAATCTCTAAATCTTCAGTAACAATAGAATCGCCGGTGTAGCCAAGCACAACACCCACCTTTTTATTATTCTTTAAATCCTCAGCTTTAGTGATATCGGTATTATCAGCAGCAACTACCATAACCTGAGCAGCAGTGAAATATGTATCAGAGAAGTCAACATTCTTTCTTCTCTCATCATTAGCGGTCATACCTGCGGCAACAAAGTCAACCTTACCGGTGCTTACAGCTGCGATAAGCCCGTCGAACTCCATATCGGCAATTTCAAGCTCCATGCCCATATCATCAGCAATCTGCTTTGCAATCGCAACGTCAATACCATCAAATTCACCAACAATACCTGATGTCGTTGTGAACTCGAACGGCTGGAATGCGGCATTTGTACCCATTATAATCTTGTTTCCGGCATTATCGTTTGCCACATCAGCATTATTCTCCGCCTTATTTCCTCCTGCACAGCCGGCAATAGCCGCAACTGACATTACCGCTGCCGCACCAAGAGCAACAGCCTTAAGTAAACCTTTTTTCATCTTTTAGTCCTCCTAAAATTCCTTTAAATTTTGTTTTATATTTAACACCTTAGTGCCAATAAACTACAGTACCTTACTTAAAAATTCCTTTGTTCTGTCATTTTTCGGGTTTGAGAATACCTCCTCGGGAGTACCCTCCTCCACGACGTATCCGCCGTCCATAAACAGAACTCTCGAACCAACCTCACGCGCAAAGCCCATTTCGTGTGTGACAACAACCATTGTCATTCCGGCGTTTGCAAGATTCTTCATAACCGTCAGAACCTCACCTACCATTTCAGGGTCGAGAGCCGAAGTAGGCTCGTCAAACAGCATTATATCAGGGTCCATTGCAAGCGCGCGCGCTATCGCTATTCTCTGCTGCTGTCCTCCGGAAAGCTGCGCCGGATACGCGTCAGCCTTATCGGCAAGACCTACCATCTCCAGAAGCTCCACTGCACGTTTCTCAGCCTGTTCTTTCGGCATCTTTTTTACCTTAACCGGCGCAAGCGTTATATTATCCTTAACGCTCAGATGCGGGAACAGATTAAACTGCTGGAACACCATACCCATTTTCTCACGTATTTTATTAACGTTCGTCTTAGGATTAGTTATGCATTCGCCCTCTATCAGAATCTCTCCGTCAGTCGGCACCTCCAGAAGATTCAGACAGCGCAGAAATGTGGATTTTCCCGAACCGGAAGGACCGATTACAACCACCTTTTCACCTTTTTTTATGTGTTGGTCTATACCTTTAAGAACCTCGAGATCTCCAAAACTCTTTTTTAATCCCGTAACCTTTATCATCGTTTATCCGCCTTTCTCATTCTCTCTTCGAATTTGTTCAGAATTATGCTGATAATTTTAATTACTACATAATATATAACAGCAATTGATAATAGCGGAACAAGATAATCGTACGTGCGTCCCTGCACCTTTCTGGCCGCGCCGACAAGGTCTATATTGCTTATCATACCGACAACCGCCGTTTCCTTAATCAGCACCACGAACTCATTACCGAGCGCAGGCAGAATATTTTTCATCGCCTGCGGCATGATTATGCTTCTCATTGTCTGTCCCGAAGTCATGCCCAAAGAGCGCCCTGCCTCAGTCTGACCGGCATTTACAGAGAGAATTCCGCCCCTCACGATTTCCGCTATGTACGCGCCGCTGTTTATACCGAACGCAATAGAGCCGATAATCCACGCCGGCACATTTATCGGCGCAAGGATTACAAAGTTGATTATAAGAAGCTGCACCATTGTCGGCGTGCCGCGTATAACATCTATGTACACTCCCGAAACCGCTCTGAGTATTTTACTCTTACTGAGACGCATAAGTGCCATCAGAATACCTATAATACATCCCAGCATAACAGCAAAAAGCGTTATAAGCATCGTGTATCCCAAACCTCTGACAAACCATAACCAACGCCCGTCTGTCACAAAGGTGTCTGCCACCCTGCTCAGAAAATCAGCCATGTTAATCCTCCATTCCGCCGCTTTGCGACATAAATCATAACGTGGAAAAGGCCGGTCGCAAACTTCGTTTGCTGCTCGCCCATGCAACCGGGAGTCAAGCAGATTGCCCTTTTGAGGAGCGCCGACGTATGCGGATACTTCAAGCTCCGATAAAGGGTGAGATGCGCCGTCTATTTTTCACGTTATCATCCCCCATTTTTGTTTATAAGCTATCTACTATAATATCAAAAATTCGGACAGTTGGCAATACTTATTTGAAATTTTCTGCATTTTTACTGTATAATTATTCATTTAACGGTTATAAAGGTTATTTACCCACACAAAATTCATGGAATATGGCTGTAACTATATCATCCGACACGGTTTCACCGGTAATTTCGCCGAGAGCGTCGATTGCAATATTAAGGTCGATTGAAGCTATATCAGACGGCATATTCATATCAATCGCCTCATATACTCGTACGAGCGCCTCTTTTGCCTTTATAAGCGCGGTCTTATGGCGCATGTTTGTAATGACTGCACCGTTAGAAGCAGTCATTTCTCCGAGATTATAAACTCGCCTTATTTCTTTGGCAAGTTCGCTAAGACCCATGCCTGTCATTGCGCTCACTTCAAGCACTATGCTTCCCGCCGCCTTATTCCTCACCGCTTCAGTGTATTTGCTTTGTCCCAAATCAGCCTTATTTATAAGCACAATACGGTTTTTATGTTTAGTGGCGCAGAGTACCTCGATATCCTCATCGTTAAAAAAAGAAGTACCGTCTATCATTACTATGACAAAATCCGCGCTGTCGATAGATTTTCTTGATTTCTCGACGCCTATTTTCTCCACGGTATCGTCCGTTGCGCGGATTCCCGCCGTATCAATCAGAATAAGCGGTATTCCGTCAAGGTTTATATATTCCTCGATAACATCACGCGTTGTACCGGCAATGTCGGTCACTATCGCCCTGTCCTCCCGTGCAAGGGCGTTAAGGAGCGAAGACTTACCCACGTTCGGCTTTCCTACAATCGCAGTCCTGATACCTCCGCGTATTATCTTTCCGCTATCGGCGGTGGCAAGAAGATTATTAATCTTACTTTCACATTCACGCGCGGTTTTTGCTATGTCCTCTACGGTTATATCCTCAAGGTCTTCATCCGGATAGTCTATTGTTACCTGCATCTGCGCCGCGAGATTTACAAGGGATTTCCTCACTGACTGTATCTCTCTTGAAAGCGCGCCTTCAAGCTGTGACAGGGCGCTTCGTCCGGCAAGCTCGTTTGTGGCGTTTATAATGTCAATTACCGCCTCCGCCTGCGACAGGTCTATCCTGCCATTAAGAAATGCGCGTTTCGTGAATTCTCCGGGTTCCGCCATGTATGCTCCTGCGCGGATAAGAGTATCCATCACTGAATGAGAAGCTATGCTTCCGCCGTGAGTGCTTATTTCCACCACGTCCTCACGCGTAAATGTTCTCGGAGCGCGCATTAAAGTGACGAGTACCTCGTCTACCTTATCGCCGCGCTCATTTTTTATAAATCCGTAATGCACGGTGTGTGTTTCACAATCGGCAAGGCGCTTTTTACCAAAAAACACCTTGTCCGCTATCGCCACCGCGTCAGCGCCGCTTATCCTTATAACGGCTATACCGCCGTTCCCCTGAGGCGTGGAAATTGCCGCTATGGTTCTTGACATTTTTATCCTCTCCGTTCCATATATAAAGGGTCTAAGGATAAAACCTACAGACCCATTCGTTCTTTTATATTTCTTAAAACACTGTACGGTACAATGCCCGTCGAAACCGTTCCTAAGCTCACGTCGGGCTTATTATTCCCATGGAAATCGCTGCCGCCGGAACGCACGAGATTAAGTTTTTTGCATATATCCTCACACATAAGCGAGAATTTCTCGCTATAGCAGTTATAATAACACTCCATTCCGTCAATACCGTAATCTTTGAGACGGCTCATCAGGCTATACAGCTTATCATAGCCCTCTGTTATAAACACGGGATGCGCAAGAATTGCTGTACCTCCCGCCTTCTTTATCATCTGAATACTCTCTTCCGGCGAATACGTTATACGCTCCGCATAACACGGCTTACCCTTTTTCAGATATTTCGCAAACGCATCACCCGTGCTTTTAGCATAGCCCTTTTTCACCATTTCCCGGGCAATATGCGATCTGCCTGTGTTGGACAGAGTGGCACCGTTCTTCTGTGAAATGATATCCTCTTCCGTAATATCAAAGCCGTTTTGCTTAACCAGGCGGAGGATTTCACGGTTACGCGTTTCACGGGCGTTTTGCAGCACATCAAGCTTATTTTTAAATTCCGCGTCTTTTTCATCTGTAAAAAGACCGATTATATGCATTTCCTTACTGTACCGCGCGCTTATCTCAACGCCCGGTATACCTTCAATGCCATACTCATCACATGCCTTTTTAAATTCCGCAACGCCGTCCATGGTATCATGATCGGTAAGCGCCACGGCACAAATACCGTTTTCCTTTGCTTTTCTTACCAGTTCAGACGGTGTAAACGTACCGTCTGATGCGGTGGAATGGGTGTGTAAATCAATTTTCATATTATCTGTCATTTATAAGTCCCTGCAGCTCAGACATAAATGTTTCTATATCGTCAAAGCTTTTATATACGGATGCGAAACGCACATAGGCAACTTCATCAAGCTTTTTGAGCTTTTCCATTACCTTTTCTCCAATCATGGTGCTTTCAAATTCCCGCGTCATTGACTGATACAACTCACTTTCGATATCGTCTGCAACCTTCTCCATATCGGTAAGTGATATAGGACGCTTTTCGCAAGCTGTAATTATCCCTTTCAGTACCTTCTGCCTGTCATAAGGCTGACGGGACTGGTCTTTCTTTATAACAACAAGCGAGATTGATTCAAGCTTCTCATATGTAGTAAAACGCTTCTGGCACTTCAGACACTCGCGTCTTCTTCTTATTGAATTACTTTCGTCTGTCGGTCTGGAATCAATAACCTTACTCTCAGCGAATCCGCAATATGGACATTTCATTTGTTTTTCTCCCACCTTTATATTATTTACAGGATTATTATACAATATACTCCAGAATTTTTCAAGTCAATTTTTCAACATCCGCGCTGAAAAGACGTACGAGAACAAGGTCCTCTCCTACCACCTCTATCGCGTCCCACGGAATTATAAGTTCTCCTCCGCCCAGGAGTCTTTTTAAAATGCAGCCTCGTCTGGGCACTATTATAGCCTCAATATTACCCGTAATTTCGCTTATCTCCACATCGTGTATATACCCCAGCCTTTCAGCTGTCTTTATATTCACTACTTCCTTCTGCCGAAGATTATATCCCCGAAACATAAAACCACCTCCGTAATATATCGCTCGTTTGATTATATTACGGAGGTGGTCTCAATATTATCTTTTTATAAATGAAATAAGCACTCTATGTTGTCTGAATATCAGAAGTCCCAATATGTATGCTATACCCATTATAACGCCTTTTATAAACGCGCTCACAACAAGATATTCAGCTGTAATAAGCCTTGCGCCGAAGCCCGCCAGAGTTACCAGCGCCGCTATACCAAGCTCCGGTATGAAGCTTTTCAAAAAGCCTAAATAACTCATACCAAGCGTTCTTTTTATAAGGAAATAATATGTAACAAAAAAGTTCAGATTGAACGCTATAGTCAGATACAGCGAAATCTTTACAATGTCGCCCATAAATATTCCCGCCGCTATTGCGGACGCGGTAAGCAGTATCGTGAAGAGTCCCGATATGAACATATTCTTAGGATTTCCCGCGCTCTGGAATATAGCCTGTGAGCTTCCCGTTATCATCTGCGCCCATATGGAAAGACTCAGCATTGCTATACACGGCACCGATGCGCCCCACTGATTGCCGAACAGTATGCCGATTATTTCCTCGGAGGCGAAATAGCAGTAAATTCCGATGAACATTCCCAGAAGCGAAAGCACCTTCACTATCTCCATATATTTTGTATAAATATACTCCTTGTCGTTCTGATGCGATGACAAAATCGGATGCAGAGTAGGCGTGATTACATTCGTCAGATTATTCTGAGGATAAAGCGTAACCTTATACGCCTTGTCATAAAACCCGAGCGCGCTGTCACCTATGTATTTGCCTATCACGAGATTGTCTATATTCTTCGAGAAGTAGTTTATGATACTGTATCCCATCTGGAACATCGAGAATGACAGGATTTTCCTGAGTCCTGAAAAGCTGAATTTTATCCTGAATTTTATTCCGGTCGTGCTGTAGTTCCACAAAAATGAAACCATCGCGTTTACAATCGCCTGCCATACGAGAGCGTAGTACTTATATCCCATAAAGGCAATCACAATAGCCGCGGCGTTACTCGTCACGTTTACTATAATCATTCTCACACCGATCGCCATAAATCTTTTCTGCTTCAGCAGATATGAATGCGGCACTATGTTCATTGTATGGAAGAACAGCGAAATAGCCAGAAGAGCGCCTATCGGGATATAGACGCTGTTTTCATAAAAATGCGCCATAGGCACAGAAAATACAACAAATACAAGTGAAATCACAATGGCTGCATAGAAGTTAAAGGAGAATATATTACTTATATCATCCTCTGTAAGCTCCTTATTCTGTATTATCGCGGGACCTATGCCCATATTCGATATAACAGTAAAGAATGTCGTGAACACGGTCACTACCGTGACTATTCCGTAGTCCTCAGGAGATAATATACGCGCAAGTATACCGTTAAAAACAATCTGCAGTATAACGCATATATAGCTTGCGGAGGCGTTTATTGCCGCCGCCTTTTTTATAGATATATCCTTCATTTTAAAATCACCTGTCACACAATTAATTATGAAATATTCTCAACCACAATATATATTTACTGGCTTATAGTCGGAGGTATCTGACCGCTGTAAACCGGTACATCAAATGAAAGCACAGCATCACCAAACGACGAGAATATTCTCTCTATGCTTATCGCCTGCTTAACCGCCCAGCCTATGTCTGTCGCATACTGGTGTTCACCCGGATGTTCGGGATTCCAGAGCATTTTATAAAGCGTGTTCTGTCTGCCGTCCAAACTGTTTATGTAATGCTCGCTTATCCATTGAGCTCCGCCTCGTATAGCCGCCTCAACACTCGTCCAGCCTTCCGAATATGCCTTACTTGAACCGCCGCCCAAAGGATTGGAGTCATATGCGTTTATTCCGAACATATTATACACCGTTGTCCCGTTAACCTCAATACCGCGGGCAAGCTTGGAAGTACCGTTACCCGATTCAAGGCAGGCGTGAGCAATCAGATATACCTCGCTCACATTAAAATCTCTTCCGGCTTGTATGAACACCTCGCCCATACCTCTGAGTACACCCTTATTTTCAAGATATGCATTCAGAACGTCCGCGCTGACATTATTCGGGCTAGACAAGTCAAGGAACTGGTATTTATACGCGTCTGTATAATAACTGTTAGGATTCATATATTCCGCCGTTTCCGCCTCGGTCGCGTATTCATGACCACTTGTTCTCCATATCTTCGGCGGAGGGTTAAGTCCCATCTGCAGCCTTACAATCTGCGGGAAGGTTATATTATATGAGGTATATGTAACACTTCCTTCCGTGTTTAATGCGGCTACCGCTAATGCTTCATTCTCATCTACCAGATTAAACGGGTCCTTTTCCCCGGATTCACTGACGTTTACCGGGAAACTATACGCTATTCCGTTCACGCTTTTAACGGTTATGTTCGCATCACCCGCGCCGATACCAAGTACGCGCCCTGTCTGATTCACAACAGCGACTCCCTCATTGTCGCTCGACCATGAAAGAGTTTTGTTTTTCGCATTTGACGGCGAAACGGTTACAATTGCATTTACGCTTTCACCGACAGTTATGCGCATATCATTTTCATTGTGTACGGACAGCGCATTTACGTCAACTGACGGATTCACTACGCTTACAAAGCATTTACCCTCAAAACCGCCATCCTCGGTAGTCGCTGTAATCTCCGTCATACCCACTCCGACCGGCTTCACATTTCCCATGCTGTCCACACGGGCAATATTTGTGTTTTTCGACTTCCATATTACATTTGAATTTGTGGCATCTTCGGGAAAGATACGCGCGGTTAAAAGACGGGACGTATCATTTGTATAAAGAGTTATTGTACTTGTGGGCATGAATATACCTGTCACAGGCTGTCTTGCCTCCAAAGTCGCCGAAGAGCTCTTTCCGTATTCGGGAAGAGCAGCAGATATCTGAACCTTTCCCGCTTTCGCTACGGTTATTTTACCTCCATCGTCTACATCAGCGATTTCATCATCTGATGATTGCCATTCTATTTTTTTATATTTCAGATTGACAGGATAGACCTTCGCGCTTATCTTAATCTCGGCTTGCCCGCTGCTCAGGTCAACCGCGCCGTCAGTCCAGCTTAACTTCAGTCCCACATGCGTCTTTTCCCTATGGTCGAATGTGGAATAGTGCTGCAGAACCATTGCGTAGTCAACGCTATCATCGCCTTCGGTATAATAATCAGAGTTTTCCGTATTTTTATGCGTCAGAACAAGAAGCAGAACAAATACTGCAACCCCTGCAAGAGCTGAAACTATCAGTCTTGCCCGATGCTTTTTTATACGCGAGACCGCTCTTTTAATCCGCGCCGGGGAATCCACGTAGATAAAGCGCGCAAAGCGGGCATCAGAGCAGAGTATCTGCCAAAGCTTTTTAAACGGAAAGCATATAATATGCGCCATCAGCGCCAAAAATTTTCCTATATATTTTAATATTCTCTTTAAAAAAGAAAACAATTTATTTCTATCCGGTTGTATTTGTGGAGAAAGATTTATTTCCATACCGAATCCAGTCCTTTTCTACTTTTTAAAACGGTTCACTATATACTCATTAGCCGTTTTTTCCAGGTCGTCATCAAGCGGTGAAAGTCCCTCAAAGCCGGGATTTTTACGTTTCAGAGCATTAGTCAGGATATAATCGCACAAAGCGGGATTTTTCGGAAGCAGAGGTCCGTGCAGATAGGTCGCAACAACATTTTTATATATAACGCCCTCCGCGCCGGACTTCTCATCATTTCCGTAACCGTACGCAACTCGTCCCAAAGGCGTATGTTCTCCTATATAGGTCCTGCCACCGTGGTTCTCAAACCCTACTATTTTTTCGTCTATAAAGTCTGTCTCAAGCACAATATTTCCTATAAGACGTTTTTTACCCTGTTCCGTATATATATCGAGAATATCCAGGCCCTCTATCGTTTCATCCTGAAGCTTGTAGTATTTTCCCAGAAGCTGATAGCCTCCGCACACCGCCACAAGGCTGCCGCCGTCCTCAACATAGGATTTTAACGCATCCTTATGCTCAAGCAGTCTCGAGCATACAATTTTCTGCTCTCTGTCAGAACCGCCGCCTATAAACACAATATCAATGTCAGACAAATCAAAACCGGTGTCTTCGCAGGTATACGCTACAACCTCCGCGTCTATACCGCGCCAAACAAGTCTTGACCGCATACATTCAATATTGCCCTTATCGCCGTAAAGATTTAAGAGGTCCGGATAAAGATGAAGTATTTTAATTTTCATCATGCTTCACCTCCCAATCTTTTAAGCACAGCCTCCGTGGAATATAAGGCGGTATAGTTCACCAGCACATATACAACCTCACTGTCTGTTCTGAGGCATTCACTGACCGCCTCCGCCATGTCATGCGTTATATGGTTAACGTTTATACCGGCGTACTTGAATCGCAGGCTTATATCATAAACGCGTATTCCGGTAGTCGTCAGAGTATTAAGATTTTCATCGGCAATCTTGTCAAAATCCACATCCCACAGCCATGACACATCACGTCCGTCATTCGCCTTGTCGTTTATGGCAATTATGACGTCCTTTTTGCGCTTGTCCGTGTTCACCGTGGCTATTGCCTGATTAAATCCCGCGGGATTTTTTGACAAGCTCAGTATTACAGGCTTATTAAACTTATACTCCTGCATTCTGCCTATCTGCGGCTTGTATGCTGTAAGCAGGGAGGCAAAATCGTTTGTATCCTCGCCAAGCGCGTTCAATGCGCCGTACACTGCTATGAGGTTATATATGTTATAGAAACCCTTATAATTTATCGACATCGGCTGTCCGTTAATCGTGAATTTCATCGGTGTGTCAAGCGATACATCTTTTACCTCAAAGTCAATATGCGGGCGCTTGAAACCGCACTTCGGACAATAGAAGTCTCCAAGCTGGCTGTAATGGTAATAGTTATAGCTCTGTTCCTCTCCGCATACCGGACAGAAGCGCCCTTCCTTTGTATCGTCAAGCTGAGGCAAAACCTGTTCACTGATTCCGTAATAATAAGCCTCCGCATTTTCTCCCGCGCCGAACTGCACACAAAGAGGGTCGTCACCGTTCAGGACAAGCTTAACGCCCGGTACCTTATTAATAGCGCGTTTTATTATATCCGATGTGATATCAATCTCTCCGTAACGGTCAAGCTGGTCGCGGAAGAGATTTGTTATAACCATGACATCCGGTTTTATATGCTCAAATACGATAGGCGTATATGCCTCGTCGATTTCAAGACAAGCATAGTCCGCCTTCAGTTTTCCGAAAATATTCATCTCCTGCAAAACCGTTGTCGCCACACCGCTGAGCATATTAGCGCCAAGACGGTTGCAAAGTACCTTATAGCCCTTTGCTTCAAGCGCTGACGCCATAAGATTGTTTGTGGTTGTTTTTCCGTTCGTTCCGCAGGTCACAATTATTCCTTTGGATATATGCTTTTCGAGACCTCTCACCAAATCGGGACATATTTTAAGCGCGTAATGCCCCGGAGATGACGAAGATTTTTTCCCTATTATTTTTCCTATAACGGTAAGCGCTTTGCCGAGCCATACCGCAAGCAGTTTTCTCATCTCAGTAAATTCCTTTCATTTAGTTGTTCGGACAAATTCCCGCATTGTAATGATTATACTACATTTTTTTATCTTTTGCAACATAAGGTTTTTGTTTACAAGCATTCAATATTATGATAATATTATAAACGTGAAGAACAAACGGTATATCTCACCCTTTTTCACGTCACAAATTATAAAACGGAGAAATATAATGAAAGAAAATTACCAGATTATACTTAATAAAACAATAGAGGAAATACAGAAAGAAGGGAAAGTTCCATCGCTTCTCCTGCATAGCTGCTGCGCTCCGTGTTCCAGCTATGTGCTGGAATACCTTTCGGAGTATTTTGATATAACAGTTTTCTATTATAATCCTAATATATCGCCGCAGGAGGAATTTCAAAAACGCGTAAATGAGCAAAAGCGTCTCATAAGTGAAATGCCTCTTGGGCGCAGCGTCAGATTTATTGAAGGAAATTATGACAGCGCGCGATTTTTTGAAATGGCAAAAGGTCTTGAAGACGTAAAAGAGGGTGGCGAAAGATGCTTTAAATGCTACCGCCTCAGGCTCGAAGAAACAGCAAAAGCCGCCAGAGAAGGCGGCTTCGATTACTTTACAACAACGCTATCCATAAGTCCTTTAAAAAATGCTCAGAAGTTGAATGAAACAGGCAAAGAACTCAGTAATATTTACGATGTCCCGTATCTGTTCTCCGATTTCAAGAAAAAGGAAGGATACAAACGCTCCTGTGAGCTTTCAGAGATTTACGGTCTTTACCGCCAGAATTACTGCGGCTGCGTATATTCTAAGGCGGAGGCTATGGCGCGTCAGAAATAATATCTGATAGTCGCCAGCTGCGCCACCAATTCTCGCGCGCATGATACGGGCAGAAGAGTTATCGGTGTGGGCGCGCCTACATGCGTCACATTCATACCGTTTAAATTTGCCATTTGCAGAGAACGCAGAACATGAAAATCGCTCGTTATGAACACTACGTTTGCGCCTTTCGTAGGCTCAGCTGAATATTGAAAATTCTCAAATGTATTCCGGGCGTTTTCTTCAGGGAGTATTCTCTCAGCGCCTATTCCACGGAACGCCAGATAGTCAGCCATCACCTGCGCCTCGGTCGTGACTTCTCCTTTTCCCTGTCCACCTGATACAATAGCAACGGCGTTGCCGTTTCTGTTCATATACTCCTCAGCCTTTAAAAGACGTTCTTCAAGCACGCGCGACGGAAAATTGCCGTTAAGTCCCGCGCCGAGAACGATTATGTAATCTTCGTTATAGTTCGCCGTGTCCATATGTCCGAAAACGCATACAGCGCCCGAATAGATTATAAATACAGCCATACATGTCACGAACGCGCCACGCAGAATTCTTAGAAATTTGTTATTTTTTATGGCGTCATAAAACACACTCCACAAAATACAAAGAATACCTATTCCCACAATAATCGCTTCGCCCAGTCCCATTCCGAGCGTCGCGCCGTAATACAGCCCGTCAGCTGACAAAGCCATACCTATAAGAAATAATATTATTATCATTGCCACTTTTACCACCTCAGCATATATGATATATCAAATAACACCTTGTTGTCAACAAAAATATTCCTTTTAGTTCATTAAATAATTATAAATTTACAAAAAATCTGTAAAACACAACGTGTTTTACAGATTGAAAAACTTTGAGGCTATAAAGAAATAAATCAATACCGATGCCGCGTCTACTATTGTCGTAATCAACGGCGCTGCCATTACGGCAGGATCGAGAGAGCATCGCTTCGCCAGCATCGGAAGCGTACAGCCGATAAATTGAGATATTGTTACTATTCCTACAATAGAAAGACTTATCACAGCGGCAATTTTCAAATCCCCTTCCGTAATCCATATCCACAGACCGCTTCCTACAGCAAGAATAACGCTTATAATGAGAGCAATCCCCACCTCGGTGAATATTACTCTTAAAAAGTCACGCAGACGTATTTCGTCCAGACTCATGCCGCGTATAATCATTGTTGAGCTCTGAGCGCCGCAATTTCCGCCCGTACTCATAAGCAACGGTATGAATGTAGCCAGAATCGGTATCGCGGCATACGCGGATTCGTATTTTTTTAAAATACCGCCTGTTATCACGCCGGAAAGCATCAGGATAAGCAGCCATAAGATTCTGTTTCTTGCATGCTTTATATCTGAGGTCTTAAAATACGATTCCTCTGTCGGATTAATCGCCGCCATACGCTCAATATCCTCGGTTGTCTCATCCTGCATAACGTCAATAGCATCGTCGAATGTGACAATTCCGACAAGTCTGCCCTCATCATCCGCAACAGGCATAGTAACAAAGTCATATTTGTTCATATCCTTTGCAACGTTCTCTTTATCATCATGAGTATGAACACATATAACGCTTTTATCCATTATATCGCATATCTTATCGTCAGGCGCGGACAACAAAAGAGTTTTAACGGAAAGACTGCCTGTAAGCTTCCTGTTATCGTCCGTGACGTAGCAGATGTAAACAGTTTCCGCCTCGCTTATTGTGCGGCGTATACGCTTTATCGCCTCGTTTACAGTCATCATCGGGCGCAGGCTTATATAATCTGTTGTCATCATCGACCCGGCGCTGTCCTCAGGATAATTAAGTATTTCATTTATCACACGCCGCATATCAGGATCGGTATTTTTGAGTATTCGCTTGACAACATTTGCAGGCATTTCCTCAATAATATCCGCCGCATCGTCCACATAAAGCTCATCAAAGACCTCTTTAAGTTCACTGTCCGAAAAACCGCGTATCAAAAGCTCCTGACTATCGGTTTGCATAAGAGCAAACGTGTCCGCTGCCAGGTCTTTAGGCAGGAGTCTGAACAGAAGCGGTATACTATCATCAGAAATGTCCTCAAACATCGCCGCAATATCCGCCTCATTCATTGTTGAAAGAACATCACGAAGTGATGAATATTTTTTCTTTTCCAAAAGTGTTTCTATTGTATCTGTTATTACTGCCGGCATTATTCATCACCCCCCTTTTTATATAGTATACCCCGATTTTCGGAATGTGTCAATTTATTAGATGATGATTTTATAAAAAATTTACCCGAAATATATTAAAAAATTTTTTTCAAAAATACTATTGACATTTTTCTGTTTTTCCTGTACAATAGTAAAGCAGTTAAATATGGCCCGGTAGTTCAGTTGGTTAGAACGCCAGCCTGTCACGCTGGAGGTCGTGAGTTCGAGCCTCATCCGGGTCGCCATAAAAAAACGTATCAAAATCAATTGATTTTGATACGTTTTTTGTTTTTACAGCTCTACTATACTCTCAATTTCCAGCAGAACATCTTTGGGAAGTCTTGCAACCTCAACGCACGAACGCGCCGGAAACGGCTCTGTGAAATACTTAGCGTATATTTCATTAATCTTCGCAAAGTCGTTCATGTCCTTTATGAACACAGTTGTTTTTACTACGTTGTCAATCTTTCCGCCGGCGGCTTCTATAAGATTCTTCACGTTTGTGAGCGCCTGCTCAGTCTGCGCTTCAACACCCGCTGGGATTTCACCGGTTTCGGGATTAATCGGAATCTGTCCTGATGTAAACAGCAGATTTCCAACCGTTATAGCCTGTGAATAAGGTCCTATTGCCGCAGGAGCCTTCGTAGTCTTTGTTTCTTTCATTTTTCATTATATCCTTTCTTGCTATATATTTATATAAATTAAAAATTATATACCAATCTTCCATTAATGTGGAAAAGGCCGGTCGCAAATTACATTTGCCGCTCGCCCATGCTGCCGGGAATCAAGCAGATTACCATTTTGAGGAACGCAGTCGTATGTTTATACGCGGGGTTCCGAAAAAGGGTGAGATGCGCCGCTTATTGTGAAACAACAAGGTTCCGGGGTACCCGCACGCAATTTGTAATTGCGTTAGCGGGTCGGGTTCTCATTTTTCACGTTAGTGGTATAGTCGCGCTTCAAATGCATTTATATCTGATTGAAGCTCCTCGCGCACGCGATAGAACAGCTTTACTGTCATATCGCCTATTACGGTTTCACACTCAGGTATTTCTACATATGCTGTCGCTATATCCGCATAATTTGCAAAGCTTGCAACCGCCTCTGTAACGACTGTCTGTCTGCCCTCTGAAAGGTGCGTCTGCGCCGGGAATACAACAAGCACATAGTTAACGTTATAAAGCGCGCTCAAATCGATGTCGCGTGAATCCACCTGAGGCAGCGACACAATATAATCATCGCGTACCGGTTTTATTCCCAGTGACGGCTCAACATTTTTCAGTATATCCTCATTAATAGTGAATGAGGATGCAAGCACGCCTAAAATATCCCCCTCGTAAACGGTGCTGTCAAGCTTTCTTTTCAGCGCGAGAATTTCATCAACGTCACCTCGCGGGACAGGACGCATGGAGAAATCAGGCACAAGCGCAAGATGTTTTATTTCCTGTATATTATGAGGTTGTGTACGCGGTATATACACGTTAACAGCGTGCAGGACAGACAAAATCGATATCCCCACAAGCATCCATTCCTTTGTGATATGGCGTATTATTATAAGCGTCAACATAACAAGCGAAGGCACGTACAGAAGAAGATGCTGCTGACCGTGGGTCTGAGTTGATAAAAACATGATAAGGCACACTGTTATCTGAATCCACATAAACACCGTTCGCGCTTCTTTTTTCTTTATACCCGCAGCTACAGAGCAAACGGCGAGTATTACAGTCAGACCAAGCCCCACATACCGTGTGATAAGCCTGAAATCAGTCATAACCGAAAATTTATATCCCGCGTAAAGGTTTCCGTAATCCTGCATAAGTCTGCTCAGGATAAATCCGCGGAAAAACAGAACAAGAACAGCCGCGGCAACCAGCGCCGATACTGCCGCCTTATACCATTTTCTTTTAAACAGCACACATTCCGCAATCATAGCAGTCAGAAACGATACAGAGAAAAACGCGTACCATCTGCGCCACAGCATTACAAAAACCAATAATATTCCTATTAAAATATACCGCCAGATACCGTCATTTTTATCTTTCTTCGGGTAATAGAGATTAAAGCAGATAAAACATATAAGAAGTCCGCCTATATCAACAAATCCGTTAAACGCAATAGACATCATTATCGGGAAAAGTAATATTATGATTGTAAGAGCAATCTTCGGCGCTTTGCTGACTTTATACGCAAGCATATAAATCACTATATACGATGGGATAAGATACATATTGACAAGTCCAAGCACATAAACAAGACGCGACTCTCCGAAAAACCGCATCAGTACGGCGGACGGTATTCCGGCTATATAATTATAGTCCTGTTGTGCAATTGAGTCATATACCATGCGCCAGAATCCGCTGCCCCACTTCGCATTAGCGGCAAGGGCACGGGATATATCCCAATATGTCGCATTATCCCAGAAATATATTAATTTACCTGAATTTATATAAAAAACCGCAAGAATATTAACCAAAGCGGCAATTATTATAAAAAATATAACATTTTTATGCCATGGTTTTAGAGTAAATTCTTTATTCTCGTCGTATTCCAGATCATAATCGTCGTATAAAATTGCTCTGAATTTCAACCTGCTAACCTCCGTCAGTTGAATAGTGAAAGTATATCCTCATCAGAAAGAGATGAGAGCGTATCCGTATTCACGCGAACTATATCATCGGCAAGATTCCTCTTGCTTTCCTGCAGCTGCATTATTCTCTCCTCAATCGTACCTTTCGATGCAAGACGAATAACCTGCACAGCCTTTGTCTGCCCTATTCTGTATGCTCTGTCAGACGCCTGATCCATAACAGCCGGATTCCACCACGGGTCGTAGTGAATAACAGTGTCCGCGCCGATGAGGTTGAGACCTACTCCGCCTGCCTTCAGGGAAATCAGGAACACATCATTTTCTCCGCCATTAAAACGTTTACTAAGCTCAGCTCTTTCCTCCGACGGTGTTTGTCCGTCAAGATAAAAGTATCCTATCCCCGAATCGCGAAGCGTTTCTTTTATTATTTTAAGCATTGAAGTAAACTGCGAAAACACAAGCACGCGATGCCCGGAGTCTTTAGCGCTTTTTACAAGCTCCATTAACAAATTCAGCTTGCCTGACTCCTTATCATAGTTTTCATCAAACAGCATAGGATGACAGCAAATCTGTCTCAGGCGCATTATAAGCGATAATATGCGCATTCTTCCCTGTCCGCCCTCGCTTAAAAGTTCTTTCGCTTTACCCTTTGCAACCGACAGATACGCCATATACATATCCCTTTGTTCGTTTGTAAGCTCGGCGTACATTGTGTTTTCAATCTTCTCCGGAAGCTCCTGTAAAACATCACTTTTCATTCGTCTGAGCATAAACGGCTTAATCCTCGCACGGAAGCTGTCCGCGGTCATCCTGTCACCGTCCTTAACCAGCGGCAATTCATATCTTGCGCGGAATTCATGGGATGAATACAAGTATCCCGGCATAATAAAGTCAAATATCGACCACAGCTCCATAAGCGAATTTTCTATCGGCGTGCCCGTAAGCGCGAATTTATGCTCAGCGTTTATTTTCTTGACACTTCTCGCGCTCATTGTGCGCGGATTCTTGATATGCTGAGCCTCGTCTATAATAAAATATGAAAACTCCATTTCCTGATACAGCGCTATATCACGACGTAAAATAGGATACGATGTTATCACAAACTCATAGTCCTTTATCTTATTCTCTATAACAGCATGCCTATCCTCCTTTGCGCCGTCCACAATTATAGATGACGCATCAGGCGTGAACTTATTTATCTCATTCTGCCAGTTATAAAGAAGAGCGCTCGGCGCTACGATAAGAGTCGGTTTCTCCGGCTTTATCCCGTGGATATACGCTATAACCTGCAATGTTTTTCCCAGACCCATATCATCCGCAAGTATTCCGCCGAATCCCAGCTGTGAAAGCTGTGTGAGCCATTCCATTCCGTCCTTCTGGTATCCGCGCAGTACTGTTTCCAGTCCGCTTGGTATTACAGGCTTTTTATTTTTTATCTCGTCTATATACTTTATAAAGCTGTTGTTCTTTTTGACAGACGTTAACGAATTAAGATACAGCGCGTGATATTTCGGTATAGTCTTGCTTCCGTTTCTTAAATCCTCATATGTGAAATCTAACTGATTGAGGAGATTTAATACATCTCTTCCTGCGCTTTTCTCAAGGTCTATAAAGCTGCCTCCGGGCATTCTGTAAAAACTTCTTTTAAGTTTGACAGCGTTAAGTATTCCGTTTATCTGCTCATATGTCAGATTGCTTTCAAAGCCCGTTTCCAGCAGGTCTATATGCTGCATATAGCTTACGGACGCGCGTATTTCTATCTTGTTTGATATTTTAAGTCCTCTGAAACGGTCGGAATAATGAAGATTGGCTAACGGTTTAAGACGCGGTATTTCATCTGAAAGGAAAAGATATATATCCCTGTCGGAATACAGCGACAGCGTACCGTTATTGTTTGCAAAAGACGCAAACGATGATAAAATATCATTTTCAGCCTCATAATCGCGCACAATAATCTTACCGTCCTTATGACTGTCAGAAGGCAGCCTTATAGCAAGGTTTCCATAGTTTACGATTACAGCGGCGGTTATTCCGGTTCCAATCGTATCAAAATATATATCAAAAACAGGTTTTTCGCTTATAATCAGCTCGTCTATCCCCCTCGCTATAACTCCGTGCTTATCCTTTATATCAGGAAGCACATGTGTTGCAAAGAGAACTGAGTTATCGCCCTTGAAGCTTATCTGAGTTCTGCCCTGTATATCAAGCGAATTATATATAGGCATGAAATATCCGCGCCACTCTTCGTCTGTGTGATATATAGTATTTTCATAGAAAAACCATTCTCCGTCACGCGTCAGCGCAAAGCCCCTGTCGCTTACAGACATATCTATCTCGCCGTCAAGCGCATTTACGTCTATTATAATATCCGGGTTTTCATCAACTATTCTCACCGCGCCAAGAGTGAGTGAATCAAACACAATGCTGTAATCCACGTACCTGAGCAACGGAAAAATTCTCTTTGCCGCAAGAGAGCCAAACGAGGTTCTGTACGCCGCTTTCATATAAAGCTGCGCGTCAGCGGCGCGGTTCTCATATGTTTCTGCAAGTACCCTGATTATTTCATCCTGATATTGTGGAAATCTGAAATCCTTCGGATTATACTTCGTGTATCGGTCAAACTTAAACTCGGTACCCGCAAGATAGCTTTCAAGGAAATTCTCTATCCCGTTAAGCTTTATTCCGTTCACAGTCATTGACATTCCGTAAACAGCACCGCCGCGCGGTTTTCTTGTAATATGCAAAGTGAACTTCGCATGGAGTTCTGAGCGTTCATTCCTCTTTGCAACAAAATCGTCGCAAAGGCGCTTCGCCAGTCTGTCGTTTTCATCGACAAAGTCCGCTCCCTCCTCCAGTTCCTTAAGGCGCTGCTTGAGAGCGGCAACAATATGCTTACAGGCAGTATTCATCGTTTCAAAATACGGACAGGTGCAGAAGCATTCGTCCACAGCTTTCTCTGAGAGCTTTACGTTGACATTATAAAGCTCTTCACCGTCCACGACAGCCGTTATTAAATTTTCCTCGCGTTTTCTCAGATGCACTCTGCCCTCATTGAAATATTCAAGACCTCTCTTGTAAATCGTAGGGGAACAGATTCTCTTAATCATTTCTTCCGTTATACGCATACGATAGCCTTTCATGTCCACATACCCGGTTTATCTTATAATTATAGCACATTTGGAAGGATTATACAACATTATTTTTAGATAAATTACAGATAGATTTAATTTTTACTGTATGATAGAATGTAAATACTGATTATTTCACGAAAGGATACATACACATGGGAATATTTGACGGATTGCTTCTTTTAAGCGACCTTGACGATACATTGCTTACCACGGATAAAAGGATTTCAGAGGAAAACACCCGCGCTATAGAGTATTTCAAAAGCGAGGGAGGACTTTTCACGTTCGCCACGGGGCGTGTTCCGATAGGCGCAAAGCTTTTGCTTGATTATATTCGTCCGAACGCGCCGATGGTATGCTTTAACGGCGCGGCTGTTTATGATTTTAACGATAACAAAATTCTTTGGTCACGTTCTTTAGGCACCGAAGCCGTTAAGGTGGTTGAATACATAGATAAAATGTTCGATTTCGTTGGTATTGAAATATGCACGGCAGATAAGATATATTTCTCTAAAGTGAACAATGTTGTAATGGATCATCAAAAAGCAGAAAAACTGCCTGATAATTTTCTTGATTATCATGAAGTAAAGGAAGAATGGATAAAGGTTCTTTTTATGACCGAGGCGGACAGACTGCACGAGATAAAAGAAGCAATCACCGCGTCACCGTTTACTAAAGACTATTCATTTGTGCAGTCAGATCCACGCTTTTATGAGCTTTTGCCTAAAGGAGTAAGTAAAGGCGAGGGACTTTTAAGACTGGCGGATTTACTTGGAATAAATCGCACGCACACTATAGGAATCGGCGATAACGAAAATGACATTGAGCTTGTCAGAAACGCCGGAACAGGCATTGCCGTGGAAAACGCTGTTGAAGAAGTCAAACGCGTCGCTGACTTTATAACAGTTGATAATAATTCACATGCGATTGACGCTGTTGTTAATGCCATAAAAAAGCACGAAATAAGCACGGAAAAGTGATTTTATAAAGGCGCGAAATTCAATAATGATAACATTATTAAAAAACGACAAGATTCACATGAAACTTGTCGTTTTTTACTTACCCGATATTATTCACTTTTCATATATTATTCCGGGATTGCAACACTCTCAAGAGGCGAATAATCGCCGTTCCACAGGAATGCGCGAATCTCTGCGCCTGTGTCGTGGAGCGCGCCGGTTCCAACGAACTTTGTTTCGCCCGCGCTAATTGTTTCGGGAACATATTTTACCGAAACAAGCCTGCCATGTTCGTCATATGCCGCGCTGATAAGAATAATCGTCATTTCGTCTGCACCGTCATTTTTAAACGTGACAGTCGCGTTACCGGTACTGTCAACCTTAAATTTGCCATCATCAGACGGCGGCTCCTCATCGGTTACCTTCACCGTTACAGTTACCGGTCCGGCAGCCAGATAGTTGGTTTCACCGGATGCTGATACTGTAATCACCGCGTCTCCTTTCTCGCCTCCTGCTAAAATCTCCAGTGTCTTCCCTTTCACTGAAACTTCCGCGACGGACGCATTGTCAGATACCGCATTCAGCACTCCGTCACCGGTATAGGTGATAACCGCAGTATTTACCTGCTCTCCTTGATTCAGATCAAATGTGAAGGAACTCGGTTCTACGCTAAGCTTTGCGGGGGCTTTGACAATTTCAAATTCCTTTTCGGCATTTCCGGTATAGTTTCCTTTAAAACCAAGCTTTGCCGTGGCTATGCCAGCATCCACGTTATCCGAACAGGTGAGTGTGTAATCCGATCCCTCTGTTAGCTCCACGCCTTTGAACAGCGCTTTCACTGAGGGTTCAATGGGCGAGCCCGTATATGTGACCGGATCAATATCCATAATCTCTACACGCTCACTTTGGGCTGGCAATACTTCAAAGACTATAATCTCCTCTGCGTCAGAGGCTTCATTCTTCCATGGATAATCCGCGATTTTTTTGACACTGACCTTATATACACCCGCGTCCTTAGCCACAGCATTGCCAATTTCATCAAGTGAGCAACCTTCTGTTATAGGAGTAAATTCATACCCGTCTGCTGCCAGAATACCGCTTTGCAGCTGTCCGTTATATTCCAGACTGACGCCTGATGGAGTGCTGTCTGCGGCATATTCCGTTTCTCCCTGAACCTCCACAACTACCGTGGATTGCACAGCGTTATAGTTCTGTCCCTGCTCGGCTGACAGCGTTAACCGTGTGATACCGCTACCCACACCCTGAACTGTTAACATGTTGCCGTCTATCCGCGCTGTTGCCACCCCTTGGTCCTCCGATGTCACGGCAATACTTTCATCATTGTCTCCGCTGTATATAATGCGTACAGATATGGAATCTGTATCATCTTTTAAGAAGATACCGGTCTTTTCGACCGACAGAATAGCTTCAGCCTGGTCGATGGAATAGGAAATCTGCTTATCCTGTCCGGTTCCGTCCTCCCAGACAAATCCGTCCGCAATCTTGGCAGTCGCAACATATTCTCCCGCATCTGTCGCTGTATTGCCGGTAATCGTATAATGACCGTTTACTGACGCCGGAACGCCGGTCTGGACTCTGCCGTTATAGCGAAGTTCCGATATAGCCTTCGGAATCTGCACCTGTCCATAGCCGTCAACAATCTGAAATGTACCGGAAAGAGAGCCGAGATAATCGTTGACGCCATCAATATAGATTTTAGCTGTTCCAACTGCGTTGTTGTCCTCATAGCGTATCACATAATCTTTGCCCGGCGTCATGATTGAACTATCATAACTCACCTGCGGCAAAGGCATAATCTCATTTTTGTCATATGCCTGTGCAGGAATAGCGCCTATAAACCCATGCTCTTCCAGGTTGTAGTAAATACGGAATGGCACTGAACTCGTTCCGCTGCAACGGTTGATACCCTTAATCGTCATGTAGGCAGTTCCCGCATTGACGTTATCTGTAAACGTGATAACATAGTCGCCCTGCTCAGATTCAGTATTCGGTGCCTCTGTCAGGACAGTTCCGTCCGGAGCTGTAATCTTGATTTCCGGAATGATGGCTGACCCTGTATAATACTGGCCTCCCGCCTCATCAATGCCGGTAATATCAATGTCACAGTTATACAGGAAATAATCCGTGTCTCCATACTTCTCCATCAGCTTTTCTAACGCTGCCGCCGCATCAATTGCGCCGGCGCTGCCTGTGGCATTGCCCCGGTAATTCGGTTTCCCAACCATGGAATGTGCCGTTGACTGGATTATATCCACCACATCATCCGGATGAACACCGGGAACCGCCGCAAACATCAGAGCCGCAATACCCGATACTAATGGCGACGCCATGGATGTACCGGAAAATGCCTCATAACCGTCGCTGCCAATGGTAGAATATATATTGTCGCCCGGAGCCGAAATGTCCTTATATTGATTGTAATCAGACCAGAAGGAGTCGCCGCCATTCTGATCCAAGCTGGTAACAGAGAAAACGCAGTCCAAATCTGACGGTATGAAGTAAGAGGTCATCGGCATTCCGTTTCGTCCGTTACCGCCTGCGGCCACTGTCAGCACCTGGTAATTCTCAAGCAAATCGGCAATTGCCTGTTCCATGGCAACGTCAGAATCTTCCTCCAGAAAAGCATATCCGCCCAGACTCATGTTTACCACGCGGAGATCGTTGAGTTCTCCTGATTCAATAAGAGAGGCAAGGTACATGTATGCTTTTACAATATCGCTGGTATAAGCGTTTTCGCCGATATCATCAAACACCTTAATCGGCAGTATGTTCGCGTTATAGCTGGCGCCCGCGACACCAATGTTGTTGTCTGCAACAGCGCCTACGATTCCGCAGACATGCGTACCGTGTTCTCCGGGGTCAGACATAACATGGGATTCATTATAAGCGTCCCACATATGTTCCGTATCAATATTGGCCTTCAGGTCAGGATGATTTACCTCGCATCCGGTATCCAGCACGGCAACTGTGACACTGCCTTCTACCTTTGCGGTATTCCACGCTTCATATACGCTAGCGCCGGAGGAACCTCCATTTTCACTGTACGCCTCTAAATAATACTGCATCTCGGATTGCGGATCGTTAGTTTGGGCTAAGGTGCTTATTTCCGGATTTTCTACCGTGTGATAGATATAATTCGGCTGCGCATATATCCCATCCTGCTTGTTCAGTTGATCAATCAGTTCTTCGGTTTGGCTTTCGTCCGCAACTTCGATGACCGCAATATCAATGCTGTCTGCTCCAATATCCTCCGCAATAATCTCCGTAGACAGGATTGGAATATCGAAAGTCTCCTCTTTCTGCTCAGCCGACATCAGAGAAAACGTCGCCGGCTTTTTTTCGTATACAACGAGGATTTCACCAGGAACACTTTCCCTCTGCGCCGTTTCCGCTGCGTCCGCATCTCTATCCGGCTTAGCGTTTATAGGTCGGCTGTCAAAAACGATTCCTGGCTGGAACAGATTCCAAGGTTCAGACGCCTGAATGCTAAAGAATGTCTTCTCTTCTGCTTCAAGTATCCGGAAGCTTGCTGTAGCCGTTCCGGTGACATTTCGTTTGTCCCGTCCGTTAATGGTGATATTGCATACGCCTGTTTCTGTCTTATCGTCATAGACGACCGTATATTCCGATTCGGGTATGACAACATTTCCGATATGTACGACCATATCATCCTGGTATATGCTCTTCCCTGCCGTCTTATTCTTGACACCTTCTATCGTGGCATTCTCCAGAGATGCCGGTGCGATCGTCCAATGAATATTCCTCGGCTCTGCGTCTCCCGTATCACTCCATACATATCCGGGCTCGACTTTAGCTATCACCCAGTAGTCGCCCGCGTTTACGCCGACAGACGCTCCCTCTGCGTTAACCGAAGGACCTTCAAGCGTATATCCCATGCCCGCCGTGACGCCAATCTGTTTGCTTCCGTTATAAACCAGTCCGGTTTTCGGTATCGGCGCCGCGGGGACGACATTTGCCTTGGAGTTATTGACTACACTTACATAAAAACTGATCTCGTCAGCGGCATATGTGTTATCGCTTTCTTCATCAGCTATGGTGATAAAGGTCGTTCCGACTTTACGCGCCGTAATGTCCAATGTATAAGTGGTCTCACTGGCTTTGCTTTCTTGCTTGGTGAGCTTAACATTTGCCACCTTATCGTCGGAGGACGATAACGTGAGGTCTCCCGCTCCGTGATGGGAAAGCCGGAAGAGAGCTGTTTTCGTGTTACTATCGCCAATATCCAAAATGACATCTTCTGTATCAGCTTCAATGAACGCCGGCAATTTCGTAATGTGCCATGTTATGGTCTTGGGATCTGTATCGCCATCAGCATTCCACGCATAGCCCTTATTCGGAGTGGCTGTAACAGTGTATTCTCCGGCATCTGTGGCAACGGCAGTTCCTTTGAGTGTGATATACTCGGGGACTGCTGCCACACCCAATTGAGGCGCTCCGTTATAAACGTGATCCGTCCCTCGGGGAATGTCAACAATAATGCGGTCATCTGATACTTCGCCCACATTGACATAGAGAAGCTCATGCGCGTCCGTATAATTCTTGCCGCCCGTGGCTTCCAGATGCAAGAACGAGAAACCCCGTCCTTTCGGAGAGATGGTCAGCGTATAATGACCGGATTCCACTTCCTTCAATTCGGACACTTCTGCAATCGACGTATCCGATATCCGGGCGGTAAGTTTTCCGTCTCCCGGATAAAAGATATCAAGCGTTACAGAATTCTGCGTCAGTTTATCGGAAGCATACGCAAGCGAAGCCGCTAAAGGCGCAGTGATACTGCCTTCCGTCGGAATGATATTAAAATGTATTGTTTCGGAGCCCTGAATATATGTATTTCCATTATTCTGGCGGGCTTCAATGTTAACAGCGGCTGTTCCCGTTTCAATGTTATCCGCATATGTGACAGTATAGCACTCTTTCGGAATCTCAAAATCTCCCAGCTTTATGACAGGAGACGGCGTAATCTCAGAGCCGGTATATACCTGATCTGCAATCTTGCTGATATCCGCTTTGGAGAGTTCCACCTTACTGATTTCCCATTGCACGTTAATCGTTGAAATATCTCCGTCCTTATTCCATGCGTAGCCATCATTAGGGGTGACACGGGCATAGTAGACGCCTGGCAGGGTCTCCTGATGACCTGTTATAGTATACGCCTTATTCTCCTCAACACCGGTCTGCAGCGAGCCGTTATAGGTCAGCGTTTTTCCGTTCGGAGCATCTATGACATCAAAATCCAGGCTTCGGAGGATGGAGAACGTGCAGGTCTGCGAGCCCGTCAGGTTGCCGTTATCAGATGGAGTGATATACATATTTGCTATTCCAAGCTCCCTGTTGTTATCATATGTAATTGTATAATCGTCTTCCGGTATTATTGCTCCCGCAGCGTTTTTCAGAACAATGTCCTGTGTCAGCTCCTCGCCGTTTGCGTACTGCTTTGCAGTCAGACCGTTGACCACCAGATCCTCAATGTTAGCGGGAACGATTTGAACTTTCACATCGAGGCCAGCCATGTAATTGATTTTTCCGGTCAGTCTCGCCGTATAACTGCCGACGTTTTGCGGCACACCATAATTATATGCAACCGAAAAATTCTCCCCCTGCACCAAATCCACGCCGTAAGGATTTTGCAAAACGAAGGTCGGCTTCTGCACACTGCCGTTGTAAATTAGCGTATAATCTCCAATCAGGGTGCAATCACGTAATGAAATATCCGTAATCTTAAAACTATTTGATGCTTTACCGCCATAGTTTCCTTTTCCGGTCACGGTAATGGTTGGATTGGTATTGCTTGCATTTATATTGTTGGAATACGTGACATCATAATCAATGCCCTTTTCCAGAGTAACACCGTTGTGCTTAACCGTTACCGGAGGCTCGATGGGCTTGCCGGTATAGGTATACGAACCATCTCCATACGTGATAGAGACTGCGCCGCCCGACATAGACGGATTGATTATCTGAGTCGAGATACTCCAGGTGTACGTTCGATCGTGACGTTGGATAGTTGTCAATTCACTTTTCCATGCATAGCCGCTTTTCAGGGAAATCGTTGCCCTATAAGTACCCGCGTCTGTCGCTTCGATATCACCGTGGATTACAATACCTTCCAGTGTTTGTTCCGGAATATCAACGACTCGATACACTTGACGGTTATAAATCCGCTCACCGTTGACCAGCTTCGGAGGCTCCAGCTTGATATAATCGTCTCCGACTTCAACTTCGATTTTCACTTCATCGGCACTACGATAAACGGATTCGTCATTGCTGGAAGCCTTCAAAATCAGATTTACGGTTCCGACATTCTTTGGCGAAAGGGTAATGGTGTAAAATTTCGTGTTACCATCTTCGTGATTCAATGTGATCTCGGCAGTGACAGCATTTGAATCGCCGTTGCCCAGCTCCAGCTCTCCATCGCCCTTTACCTCAACCTGTATTGGCAGCGACTCCTGATCTTTCACCAGACGGATTTTCGTCTCGTCAGTGAGAATCTCCACCTTTTCCAAATCAATGGAAAAGGTATCTTCAACCGTTTTACCATGATAATCACTGTTTTCAGGGAATATGGCCTCTACAACATAGTTGCCCTTTTCTGTCGGGCATTCATTCAGCGGTGTACCGTCCTCTGTCTTATAACTGATTTTGGCATCAGCTATGTTGTGAGTCTTTGACGTGAGGACAACTTCGTTCGGCTCATGTCCGACATACCAGTCATCCAGACTTATGGAGACATCCGCATCACCCTTATCCACCGTAAAATCAAAGGTAGCGGTATTGCCTGCATAATTGCCTACCGGCAAAGCCTTTATTGTAGCCTTACCTGCATGATGAGCTGTTGCCACACCTGTTTCCGGATCAATCGAAATTCGTTCCGGGTCAGAGGATTCAAACCGAACCCGTACATCTTTAGGTGTAGTCTCTACTTTAAACTCCACCGTCGGCTCTTCCGGGGTCAGCTTGACTGAGTTCTTCGTGTCGTCGGTAAAGTTGATATGAACATATGGTTCAATGAGCGCATATGTATAGTTGTTCCAGTCGGCATCATAATCGTCAACCACCGCCAAATTGGTGGAATTAACCGCCGCGCGAACCTGATGGCTATAAGCAGGGGCGATACTGGGTGGTGTCGCAAACACGACTTGCTTATTGGCAGTCGCCGTAAAATGCGTCGCTATGTCGTCATCCTCCGCATCCTGCCGGCGTTTCTCATACTGAATCGGTTCATCTGTCCCGGTGTAGGCGAGGGACGTCAGGTTTTTCGCTTCTATGCTTGTGGTTTTAAAGTCTTCAATATCGGAAAAATCCTTGTCTGAGAGTTGTGGGCTCACATAACCAATGGTCTTACCACCACTTATCTCTATATTATCTGCGCTATATGCGGGGAGCGTACTGTTGTTATACGATACGCCGACCCCTTTGCCTGTAATCGTACGCACAAATGCTTTATCGGATATGGAGAGGGTGCCCTTTCCGGCATTCACGCCGCCGAAAGAATAAATCTGGCTGTTGCCGCCAAACGATATATTGGCATGTGCCTCCGGCGTTTTTGTCGTATCCACACCAAGCGCTGTATCGGCATTCTCCCACTCTCCCTGAATTCTGGTTAAAACAATTCCGCCGGTGACAGAGATATTACCGTTGTTTTCCACCAGTAGTCCGCCGTTAGTCTGGAAGAATCCGCCGGTCATGTCGAAGGATTTTTTCACCACAACAGCGTAATGAGTAGACGTAGTCTTACGCCAATAGCTGCCAAAGTTGGCAACAACACCGTTCTTCATTTCGATTTCATTCGCATAAATGGCGTAGGAGTGGGTGGACTCCAGCTGCAGAACCCGATCTACGTCATAAGGCGCTTCAATGATAACCTTGTCTGCATGAACACCATAGGAGTTTTTGCCGGTTGTCGTATCCGGGTCGGTATCATATCCGGCGTCACAATAAACAGAACCGCCATTAAATGTGAATGTTCCTGTATTACCGCAGGAAAACGCGTTTCCAAAGTAGGAGACAGCTTGGATATCGCCGTCCTTGATTGTGATATCACAAGACGCACCATTTTTAATATCATCGTAATGGACGCCAAAGGAAGGAGATCCTGCCGGTTCATTGGATTTGTCTTTATAAATATCTCCGCGAAATATCGCCGGCGGCCAGGCCGTCGCATGTACCTCGCCGCCTGTGATTGTAATACTGCTCTTTCCCTTAGAGCCGTGTCCCGCGCCAATGGCTGCGCCAAAGGAGGACTCGCAGTTAACGTAGCCGCCGGCTATGACAATGTTGTTCGCCGCTCCGCCGGTGCCTGCGCCAATGGCGGCGCCGTAGTTGTTGGTGAAGCCGCCGTAATACTTCGTGTAGTCCGTTGTGGTTGAGCAGCCAATACGCCCTGCATTGAGGGTAATGTTGCTTGTACTATGACCGTCGGAAGAACCTATAGCTGCAGCGCCTCGTTTTGTTTCCGGATCAGACCATCCGCCATTTACATGCAACCTGCCGGGGCCTTGGATAATGAGCTGTCCCGTATGATCCTCATTCTTTTCGATGCCGGCGCGATCCTTGCCGCCATAGATACAATTCAAATAGTCCTCGTGAGCCCCTTCGTTCTGGACGTTGATAATGACATC
Organism: Oscillospiraceae bacterium; assembly: GCA_022509025.1. Lineage (GTDB taxonomy): Bacteria > Bacillota > Clostridia > UBA1381 > UBA1381 > Hominilimicola. Next base: position 40,380 of record JAFLUB010000001.1, read on the forward strand.
ACCCGTTTTGCCCGTTATCTCGATACCGGCTCTTCCGGGTTCAAGGTCTGCCGCCGTTCCATTCTCAACGTTCTCTTCTGTCAATTGACCGACATAGGCATAAATATGAACGGTATTCAGCGTCAGATTTGCTCCTTTAGGAGAATCAATGATCAAAGATGTCTTGTGAGGGTCAGAATATATATTATAGCGGTCTTTGATGGTCAAAGGGGTATTCGTCTTAATTGTTATAATATCCTTTTCCTCGTCATAGGTAAAATCTGTGTCCTTGACCCCGTTGAAAACTACCAAAGATCCCATGCTTGTTATTGCCGCCGTTGCGTTAAACGCGAAATCTGCCTCCGATATCGGCTGTTCTTCCACGTCCTCAGAACTATTCTCTGCATCATTCGTAGCTTCTAACTCTGAATACTCCGCAGAATCGTCATTCGCCGCGACGGGATTATCTAATATGCCCTGTGCATATGCAGCAGTTGAATTCAACATCAACGCGCATGACAAAACAATGGTCAAAACAGCATTCATAACTTTTTTTGCTATCATAACTTTCCCTCCTTCGATTGTTGAACGTTTTGTTAAGCTATCATTTATTTTTATCTTTCAATTCCGATTTGTTGATTTTCCTCATTATATCATTATCACAGAAACATTTCAACCACTTATAAAAATAAAAAGCAACTCGCCATTAAACTGACAAGTCGCTTGTTTTCTATCTGTTATGCCCTTACTTCCTTTTTTGTGTCCGCAGCAATATCATAAAATAAATGCCGCACAAAATAATTTGTACCACCGTGGATGCGGGGGTAGCAAGACCAATATGGAACAGTGACACCGCCGCCTGTCTGCTCATAAGCCATGAAACAGGCAATCTTACACAGAACGCTCCGATTATACCTTGAAGCATTACAAATGTTGTGCTTCCGCATCCGTTGAAATAACCTATGAAACAGAACAGGAATGAAGTCAAAAGACAATCAATAGCATATGCTTTCAGATAATCTGCCGCCGCCATAATGATTTCTGTATCTTTTGCAAATATGCCTGCCAGTATATTCCCATGGAAAAATGTAAAATACCCCATTATAATTCCCACGGCTAAAGAAGAAGCAATACCGCACCACAAAGCTTTTCTCGCTCGCTCCGGATTATCTGCGCCTATATTCTGCGCTACAAAAGCTGACATTGACTGCATATATGCTGACGCAACCAACATCAAAAATCCGCATAGCTTTTCCGCCACTCCTACACCCGCTGATTCAGTTAGCCCCAGACTGTTTACAATAGCGATAATCGCGAGGAAAGAAATGCTTACAAGCAAATCCTGAAGTGCAATAGGTATGCCGAGTCTCAGAATCTTCTTAATATAAGTGCCGTTGAGCCGAATATACTTTACAGAAAAAGCAAACGGCAATTCCCGTCTGCGGATAATAACCAAAGAGAGCATCACGCTTATTGCCTGCGCGAATACTGTGGCAATCGCCGCGCCTGACGCTCCCATACCGAAAATAGCTACAAGCAGTAAGTCGCCGCCTATATTAAGAACACAAGCTATCGCTACTGTTATAAGCGGCATTTTTGAGTCGCCAATCCCTCTGAAAATACTGCCCACCAGATTGTAGGCAACAATAAAAACAGAACCTGCGGAACAGATAACTATGTAAGAAACAGTTGCGTCAAAAGCTGCCTCCGGAGCGTGCATTACCTGTGCCAGTAACGGCGCGGTAATAATAGTTATAACTGTAAGCGCGGCAGCAACTATTCCGAACAATCCTATACCGCTGCCGATAATTTTACCAGCTTCCTGCCTCTCCCCGGCGCCGATTCTGTTACCCACAAAAACGGTCAGTCCCATCGCCAATCCTGTAATAACTACGGTAATTGATTGCATAAGCTGACTGCCTGTGGAAACTGCTGATACATATACATCCGCAAGATTACCGCCGAACTGACCAACTATCAGCAAGTCAACAGCACCATACATGGTCTGCAAAAACAATGCCAGCAGTACCGGCAAGGCAAAACTAATCAGCGGTGCAAAAATTCGTCCTTCAGTAAAATTCTGTGTCTGCTTCATAAAAATCCTCCCAAACAAAAAACCGAATAAGATTAACCGCACAAATACAGTTGCCTTATCCGGTATCATCAGTTACGCTGTGATTACCCTCCGGCAAAAGCTTTATGCGACATCTTATCCGGCGTTACATTTACGAATTGCAACATCCTCCGATGAACGTAGAAAGTATATCATAATTGTATTTATAAGTCAATAGAAAATCACTTCATAGATAAACAGGAGTTTATAGTAAATTTGATTTTCTATCAATTGTTTCTTTTACTTTTAAAACAGTGTCTTCAATGGAACAATCCATTATATGCCAAATAAAACTCCTGCCAAAACTCCAACCGTTTCATCTATCTTTATATCATTATCTAAAAATACATCTAATACACGCACTTGGTCAACAACAAACTGAATACATCCGCAGATATTCTCAACAACTTTTTCAATAACGAAAATAAAAGCTCTGATAGTCAAAATATAGTCAGTTGACCTGTTAGCGGTATAATTCAGAACATCAAAAAACCGCTCAAACGTAGTGTTTAAGCGGTTTTTCGTGGTACGCGATCAGGGGCTCGAACCCTGGACACCCTGATTAAGAGTCAGGTGCTCTACCAACTGAGCTAATCACGCATATCGTTCTTATCTCAACGACGGATAATATAATACCATAAGAGAAAAGATTTGTCAATACTTTTTTGAAAATTTTTATCCGAAAATATCAATTTATATTTATTATTGACAGTCTGAACGCTCCGTATTCATCACGGAGCATTCAGACTGCCGACAAATTTGTCAGATTACGCAATACTACAATATTATAATAGTATAAAGAATTTTTATATTATATTTAAGAAAGTTTAACGTTTTTGGGTATACTGCCCACCATGCATGGGTTATCTATAACAAGTGAATCCATTATATAATTCTCGTCCCTGATATACACATTAATACTTGGCTTGTCTGTCATCATACCTGTGTTACCCGATATAATAAGCTTTTTAAGCTTCTGACAGTTTATTTCGATATCGGACCGGGCATAGTTTCGCGTTATAGTTTCATCATCATCCTTAAGACTAAAATTATTGTTTAAAATATATACTCCCATATATTCATCACTACGGTCTGAATAACTTGAGAAGCATCTGAGACCTCTTGTTTCAACATTATTGCATATATACTTTTGCTCAAATCCCGTAGCCAGCTTTATATAAATCGCCTCAGTAGAGCCTGTATGCCTTGCCGATGAATTTTCACCTGTGTTTTTTATAGTATTATGATACACCATCTCGTATGGTCCCTCTATTCCTGTTTCAACAGCGTTATCTACAATATTATTCTTGACAACTGAACGCTGAAGTGACGTTCCCATACCTGCGAAAATCGCCGCGCAGCCCACACCGTTCGTGAGCGCCTGCATATCATTCACTGACGGTTTGCCGAAGCCCACATTTTTACAAACATTATTTTCAATAACATTCACATAGCTGCCTGACACAACCGGACTCCAGTGAGTAATAGCGCCCCATACGCTATCTGTTATCTTGTTATTACGGACAACATAGTTATCTACAAATCCGTTAAAACTCACCGCGTTTGCACAGCTGTTATTTATAGTGCAGTTCTCTATAAGTATTCCTGACGAAGGACAATCCGTACCGCCGACAACGCGTATGCTGTAGCCGCTGTTTGTGTTATCAGAAATCTGATTACCGCAGTTCGTGAAAGTACAGTTTATCACTGCAATATTGGTACAGCCGCGAAAAACAAGACCGCTGTTTGTGAAATTATTAAATGTGCAGTTATTGAACACAATATTATCGCAGTATTCGAATTTGATTGAATAAAAATCATTGAAATCTATATTTTCCACATATATGTTTTTCCTGTTTTTCATTATCTGGTATTCGGGAATATCCTCAGGATACGCATGATTAAACGACGCGCGTTCATCCGCCGCAACTTTTAAAACAGTATCGTCAGCGAAAATCTCAGGATAGCCGTCCATTCCCCTCAGGCTGTGAATATCATATTCCCTGCCGCCAACGGTGTTTATTATATTTTCCTTACCGCTTATAACGCCTTCTATATTATTGCCTGACGGCACTTTTGAAGAACGCGCAAAATCATAAATATCAGTTCCGAGTAAGCATGCGCTCGTATCAAAAGAAGAAAAGTCTGATTCAGCGACTTCCTTAGCGGATATCCCAAGAAGCTTTTCATTCTCTGCCTGTATATATAACATATGGTTTTTTATTATACTGCCAATCTCCGCAGTGGCATCTGTCGCATCCTCAACTCCTGCCGATACAAAATGAAGACTGACTAACACAATAAGACCAAGCATTGCCAGAACAGCTATTATTTTTTTCATAATTATTCCCTGCCTTCCGATGCTCACGGCTAAAGCATTTCCGTATTCATTGTAATTGTATCATTTCTCACATTATTATGCAAGTATTTTATGATTCAGGTATATTGCCACAAAAGTTGTATTAGGGTAACAACGGCACAGATATGCCAAATACAGGTACCCTCTTGATTTTTTATCATTTTTTTCAAATTTTTTGTTGCATAATACCAAAAACAGTGGTAGAATATACTTTAGCAATGTAAAGCAGAGTGTGCATTTGCTGAATTTATTTACACTCTGAAATAACTTTATTAATTTTTAAGAGGAGGGTTTTAACTATGTCATACGCACAAGACGTACTTGCAAAGTTAAAAGAGAAAAACGCAAGCGAGCCTGAATTTATCCAGGCAGCTACAGAGGTGCTCACATCACTTGAGCCTGTATTCGACAAGCATCCCGAATACGAGAAGGCAGCGCTTCTGGAGAGAATAGTAGAGCCGGAGAGACAGATTATGTTCCGTGTTCCATGGGTTGACGACAACGGTAAGGTACACGTAAACAGAGGTTTCAGAGTTCAATTCAACAGTGCTATCGGTCCTTATAAGGGTGGTCTCAGACTTCATCCGTCAGTAAACCTTGGTATCATTAAGTTCCTTGGTTTTGAGCAGATTTTTAAAAACGCGCTCACAACGCTTCCTATCGGCGGCGGTAAGGGCGGCAGCGACTTCGACCCTAAGGGCAAGTCAGATAACGAAGTTATGCGCTTCTGCCAGAGCTTCATGACAGAGCTTTACAGACACATCGGCGCTGATACAGACGTTCCGGCAGGTGACATCGGTACAGGCGCAAGAGAAATCGGATATATGTTCGGTCAGTATAAGAGAATAAGAGACGTTTATGAAGGCGTTCTTACAGGTAAGGGACTTACATGGGGCGGTTCACTTACAAGAACAGAGGCTACAGGCTATGGTCTTGTATACTACGCTCAGGAAATGCTCAAGGATCTCGGCACAGACTTTAACGGCAAAACAGTTGCTATCTCAGGTGCCGGTAACGTTGCTATATACGCTACTCAGAAGGTTCAGCAGCTTGGCGGTAAGGTTATAACAGTTTCTGACTCAAACGGTTATGTTATCGATGAGGACGGAATTGACCTTGACGCAGTTAAGGAAATCAAGGAAGTTAAGAGAGGCAGAATTAAGGATTATCTTAACTACAGACCTAACGCTAAGTATGTTGAGGGCGCAGGTCTCTGGCAGGCAGTTAAGTGCGATGTTGCTCTTCCGTGCGCTACACAGAACGAGCTTCTTATCGACGACGCAAAGGCTCTTGTTGCAAACGGCTGCTTAGTTGTTGCAGAGGGTGCTAACATGCCTACAACTCTTGAAGCTACAGAGTATCTCCAGTCAAACGGCGTATACTTCGCACCGGGTAAGGCTTCAAACGCAGGCGGCGTTGCTACATCAGCTCTTGAAATGAGCCAGAACTCACAGAGACTTTCATGGACATTTGAAGAGGTTGACTCAAAGCTTCATGACATCATGGTTACAATCTACAAGAACTCCGTTGCAGCTGCTAAGGAGTACGGCTTAGAGGTTGGCGGCAAGACAAACCTTGTTGCAGGCGCTAACATCGCAGGCTTCATGAAGGTTGCTGACGCTATGATGGCTCAGGGCGTTTGCTAATTGAAATATAAATTTGAATTTAAAAGAGGACGTATCAATTGACGATACGTCCTCTTTCAATTTTTAATCCGTAAAATTCATATACTTAATATATAATTGATTGAAATCTTCATTAGCCGCAAGGGATATTTCTTTTGAGATGTTCTTTATATGTTCTATGCGTTTATCTGCGTCAGCGCATGAACAATATTTAACACAGCCGCCGAGCGAACTGTTTCCGATAATTTTCGTTTTTTCCTTAAACTCCGGTGGTAGTATTCCTATATTGCAAGCCTTTTCTACAGACAATCCGTGACTGAAGCCACCCGCAAGATATACCGTGTCAATATCATCTGTCCTAACTCCCGAAGAGACAATAAGAACTTCAATTCCCGCTCTCACAGCGGCTTTTGCCATCTGAACCTGACGTATATCGTCCTGTGTAAAAATAATATCTCCAATTACTTTATATCCGTTTGCGAACCACCCACTATCAAGAAGTCCCGTATTGTCAATTATATTATTTTGAAGAAGCTCTGAAACAAGCTCAATAATACCTGTTCCGCAAAGACCCACAGGAGGCTTATCCCCTATCGTTTTTAGTGTCCCTTTTTTTAAATCCACACCGCATATCGCTCCGTCTACACTTCCTGTGCCGCACGAGATACGTCCGCCTTCAAACGCAGGGCCTGCCGCGGTTGAAGTGGCAATAATACCGTTACTGTTCCCTATCGCCATTTCTCCGTTCGTGCCTAAATCTATAAACATATTTACCTTATCCGAAATATCAAAATCGCACATATACAGTCCGCTTACAATATCACCGCCTACAAAAGCGGATATTCCGCCGTAAATAATTGTCTCTACAGGCGCTACATCACCGTCTGTAACCACATCAAATGTAGTTTTTATCGTTTCAAGATGCTCCGATCTGAACGGATATATGCCAAGTGTCCGGCATGAATAATTCATAAGCAGATGAACCATTGTCGTATTACCGGATATAACAACTTTTTTAGTGTCCCCATATCCATTTGTAACTTCCTTATAACCGTTCAAAAGCGTATAACGGATAAGAGATGCCATTTCTTTTTCTCTTCCGCGGTTAGCAGCGTCAATACGCGACAGAACATCAGTGCCAAAACGTCTTTGCGGGTTTATTGTTTTATACACTTTTAGTGTCCCTGTGTCTGTGACAAGTTCAAAAACAACTGTTGTTGTGCCTATATCAATGCATACGGCGCTGTCACCCTCACGCATTTCGCTTTTATAGTCATATTCGGATAATACGCTATATTTAATACAGCCGGTAATATTCCTTCTCGGACAATCAAGATTAGTACACTCAGAGCAATTATGCTCCGCATTGAATATATTCCTGTCATCTGTCAGCTTTAGTATATATCCGAGTGTTTTTGCCGGAGTGTACATAAATGCCTCAGTAATATCAACGTCTTTTATATTTGTCTTTTCAAGAATGATTTTTTGCTCACTCAGCGGAAAATCTCCAGGCGCTTCAAGTCTTTTCTTTATACCGAATCCTTCAATAGCGCCCTCAAGCTTAATTCTTTTCTGAAGCTCCGCGTCCGTTTCAAAAAGATAATCGTCCGCCATAGCGTTTACCAGCATTCCTTTCATACCTTCGCCCTTATCAAACAGCGATTTTGAGTATTCGCTTATTTTCTCACCGAGTGTAATCAGGCAGTAAGCAGTCATATCCTCAATTTTTACCACAGCAACAGGAGAAACCAAAGCCTGAACCGGCTGAAGAAGCTCATCAAAATAAGCGCAAACAGTGTCATATATACTGTTTGCGCTATAGCAGCCAAGAGATAGAAGAACTCTTTCCTTATTTATTTTAACATTAAAATCGCTTACCTCAATTTTTTTCATACTGATCTCCATTCTACTGCCTATCGAATGGCATAAATAACACAAAAAAGATGCACAGACCGCTTTTCAGGAATACTTATGTATGTTTAAATCGAAAACAGCGTACATCCAGCCGTTTTTAATAGAACAGATTATTTGCGCGTTCAAATACCTCCTGAGTAGACGCATAGCAGTCACGATTCATACGCTTTAAAGGAAGTGATGTGTCGCCTGTGAATATGTTTACACCATACTCTGTGCTAAAGGTAATTCCATACCCGGTCTGAGCTTTAACTTCTCTGTCAAGCTCCGTTGTATAATATCCGTACGGCCATGACAGGCTTGTGACATCTATACTTGTAATATTCTTAAGCGTTTCGCCGTTGTTTTTAATATCCAGAATTATTTCAAAAAATGAATTCGGAGTATTATATATATTTTCAAGCAACGCCCTGGGCGTATGGTGAATTGCGTTGGTATGGTTACCAATTTCGACAAGACCGCTGTGCGCCATTTCATGAACCTGATCAGCAATCAGATAACCGTAACGGTTTATATATGAGCCGACAATGTACATTGTAGCTTTCGCGTTATATTTTTGAAGTATCGGAAAAACTTCAGTGTAAAAGTTTGAATATCCGTCGTCAAAAGTGAGCAGAAGTATATTTCTTCCGTCTATTTCAGACATATCCGCCGCTGCAAGCTCGGACGCGGTCATTGTTATATACCCGTTACTTATAAAATATGCGATATCACTATCAAGCATATCAGGTGATATCGTGTATTCATCCACGCGCGATTCATCGCGTGTTACACGGTGATACATAAGCGCCGCTACATTTGCCGCCGCGTTTGCCGTCACTGTCGACATAGTTATTATAAAAATTACCATTAAGGCAATTATCTTCTTCACTTCCATTACCTCCATGAGATTGCTATATATGAGATTATTATAACCTGAATTTATAGGCTGCATAGCAGCCGGCGCCGCATCGTAGCGCATAAAGCAGGTTTCAATGTTCTCTCTGGTGTCAAAAGCTTTGCTTTTGGTAACGCCATGAGGTTATTATAGTATATAAACAGCTTTATGTCAAGATTTGCAGCAAACGGAGATACAAATTGAAATTTGCAACACAAAAGGGCTTCCCCGAGGAAGCCCTTCATGTATAATAATCAATTATTTCTCAGCATCATAGAGTTTTTGCTTCTCGTCAAGTACCTGCTGGTAGCCTGCAGCAAGATAATCAGCGCAAGCAGCCTCGTACTTAGCGTCAAACTCTTCCGGCTTACAGTTAATAAGCTCTGTCTTATGAACACGCCAGTTATCAAGCAGCGTTGTTGCAGAAGCTGTGAGCGACTCAACAGGCTTTGAGAAGATATAGTCTGTATATCTGTATTCATCACCTACAAGGAAGTTCTGATACGACTTTTCTATGATAAACTCATAACCATCAGGAGCAAATGACTTAGCCTGAGCCTGAACGTTAAGGTTCACATCTCCAAGGTCTCTGCCCTCAATTACAAGGCACCACATATCCTTATTACCGTTATAATTAAGTCTGTCCTCGCCTTCATAGCCGTCTACAAGTACAGGGATTTCGCCGTCCATTGTATAAGTAACTCCCTCTATACCGTTCTGCATTTCAAACAGATTATTCTCAAGCCACTCGAAATACATCATAACAGCCTCAGGATGAGCGCAGTTTGCATTAATACCCGAAACCATACCGAACGGATTTTCACGTCTTGACGGAGTCGGATGACCGAAATTCGGATCTATAGCGTATGCAGTAAAGATTGTTACATCTGCGTCCGGAACATTCTGCTTTAATGTATTGATTACATCAGGACTCTTTGCAAGATAGTCATCATACATACCCGCCTGACCTGATACGAATGCTTCTCTTGCCTTTGACTTATCTATGTCAAGATACCACTCAGGGCTGATAAGACCTTCGTTATAAAGCATATTATCCCACTTGAGCTGCTCTTTAGTCGGCTCCCATGTGAGTGACGCAACAGTTATATCGCTGTAGAGAGCATTATCTTCATCTGACAGCGGATATGGTCTGAAGCGGTAGTTACCATAGTTAGCGTTTCCAAGATCAAATGTCTTAGGAATAGTGTTCTCGCCGCCAAGCTTAGCATCACGGAACTTCTTCAGTATTTCAACAAGCTCATCTTCATTTGCCGGCTCGGAAAGGTTGAGCTTATCCATCCAGTCTTTTCTTACAAGCGTTACATAGTTATATGCATCCGGTCTTGTAGCCGCAAGGAACAGCTTATCGCCGTTTACATATGTGTAATCATTAAGTCCTCTTGTTCTCTCATAGAAGTGAGGAGCATATTTTTCTATCATAGCCTCATCAAGAGTCTGGAACGCGCCCTGGTCGGCAAATGATACGATTGTCGGATAGTCATAGTTAAATATGATATCAGGTTGATTTTCCTTCTTGCCTGCAAGAAGCTGGTTAAACACTGTAACCTCTTCCTTACGTGGAATTGAGATAAATGTAACCTTGATATTATGCTTGTCACCGAACTCTGTCTGAACATAATTTGTCCAGTAGTTGTTTGTCACGTCCGCCTGACCTGCATTTCCTCTGTCATATACCGGGATTTTGATTTCAATCTGTTCCGGATAAACGTAGTTTTCTATGTCTTGACGAGACATAATCTCGTTCTTATCCACGTTCGCTACGCCGCCTCCGCCGCAGGAAGTGAGCGCTCCCGACATTGTCACAGCAGTTGCCGCAACAAGAAACATACTTAGTATTCTTTTGAGTTTCATAGTTTTAATTCCTTTCTTTTATAAATTTTTATTAAAAATGCCTCCGTGCATTTATTAACCCTTAACAGCGCCTATCATAACGCCCGTTACAAAGTACTTCTGAACAAAAGGATATACCGCTATAATCGGAAGTGTCGCAAACATGATAGTCGCGGATTTTACAACCTCCGCGGCCTGTTGCTGACCTCCGCCGGCTTCTTGCGAAAGCGCGCCCGTTGAGCCTGACGCATTTACAAGATTATACAGCTTTAACTGAAGCGGCTTTAACCAGTCCGACTGTATGAAATATAGAGCGTCTGTAAACGAGTTCCAGCGTCCCACCGCATAGAACAGCGCAAGCGTCGCAAGCACTGATTTTGACAGCGGCAGTACCACCTGAAACAGTATTCTGAAATCATCACATCCGTCAAGCTCCGCCGCCTCAATAAGACTTTCGGGAATTGAGTTCTGCATAAACGTTCTTAAAATAATCATATTGTACGCTGAGAATATCAGAGGAAGCACAAGCACCGCCGCCGTGTCCAGAATATTCAGACCGCTCATCAGCATATAATCGGGAATTGTACCCGCGCTGAAATACATCGTCATAAGAAACATAGCAGAAAGTATATGTCTGCCTTTCAGTCTCGGTCTTGACAGGGCGTAAGCCGAGAAAATCGTCACCATCATTCCGAGCAGAGTAAATACTACCGTCAGAATAATAGTAAATATAAGCGAATGCATCATTGACGGATCACCTAATACCGTCTTATAAGCGTTCAGATTTATATGCTTCGGAATAAGAAAAACATTGTTCGCATATACATCCGCGTCACCGCTTATCGACATTGCCGCAACATGAATAAACGGAATAATACAAATCAGGGCAAGCAGTGTTATAAACGCGTATATAAGCACATCGGCTATTATATCGCCTGTTGATTTTTTTATCTTCATCGCTCTACCCTCCTTATACAATGCCGTCTTCGCCCATGAACTTCGCTGCCTTATCGGCAATCAGCACGAGCACAACGCCCACCAGTGACTGGAACAAGCCAACCGCCGTGGCAATATTATACTGACTGTTCTGCAAGCCGACACGGTACACATACGTTGCGATAACATCCGAAAATTGCGTAACCATCGGATTTGATAAGGTATATGGTCTTTCAAGGGAGCTGCCCATAATACGTCCGAGACTCATAATGAGCATTACTATAATCGTTGATTTCAGACACGGAAGAGTAATATTCCATATCTGTCTCCATCTTCCCGCTCCGTCAACCGTAGCAGCTTCGTAAAGCTCAGCGTCTATGCCTGTAATTGCGGCAAGGTAAATGATAGTACCCCAACCCATGCTTTGCCATACGCCTATAAGCACGTACATTACTACCCAATGATATTTTTCCGTGAGGAACGGAACAGCCTGACCGCCCATGCGAGTTATCAGTATATTTACATAACCTGAAAGCGGCGCGAACATCTGATATGCCAAGCCCGCAATAATAACCCATGAGAGGAAATGCGGAAGATAGAGCACTGTCTGCGTTGTTCTCTTGAACCACTTGCATCGGATTTCATTCAAGAAAATCGCAAGTATAATCGGTGCGGGGAAGCCCACAACAAGGTCAAGTATGTTCAGTAAAAGCGTATTCTTTAATGCTATGTAAAAATCTTTTGACCGGAACACCTGCTTGAATACATCAAGCCCTATAAATTCCGAACCTGCAAAGCCCTTTATCGGTTTATAGTCCAGAAACGCGATTGAAAGACCCGCTAGCGGCAGGAATTTGAAAATAATAACCAGCGCAAACGGTATTACGAGCAATAAATATAACTGCCAGTCCCTTTTAAGGTAATACTTTACGCCCTTTCCTTTCTCCTTAGGAAGTGTTTTTTTCTTCTTCATTTTAAAAATCCGCCCCCTCTGTTTATTTGTTAGTTTTTGCCATACTATATTATTTATATTATCATTTTTTATGCAACCTGTCAATACAATTTCTTTTATTGCACAAAAAAACCGACTTTTTATACAATGAAATAATCATTTGCATAAAAGTCGGTTATTCTACTATTTAATTATCGGAGCCAATGTTTCGCCGTTCCAGAGGAATACTCTGTATGTTCCGTCAGGCTTGTTAAGCTCCAATGTGTCTTCACTGCCGGCAGTCACTTTCTTAGAGTCAATTTTCACACCTGTAAGCGCGCCGTTTGCATCATATGATGCAACGTAAAGATTTACCTTCTTATCCTCACTCAGACCGTTGTTCACAGTTGCAATTATCTTGTCTGTATCATCAGTATATGTGCCTGTAAGCTCCGCTTTCTGAGGGTCATCCTCTCCGGGGTCGTCTTTGCCCGGATCGTCTTTGCCCGGATCGTCCTTTATTGTCGTTCTGAACGCTTCCACCGCTAAAACTGCCTTACCGTCAAAATCAAACAACGTTGTGTTTTCAACCACGTTTCCGTCAGGCTTATCATCTGACTCTCTAAGCGCCCAGCCCGAAAGCGACTCATTTTCATTCTGCGGGTCTTCCACATGAATCATACACGGGTCCCAGTAAAGCACGCCAACACAGCGGTTATCATTAACTGTCTGAAGCTGCTCGAACAGGTCTTTCAGGAAGTCTCTCTGACCTTCCTGTGTAAACGGATATTTCTCATTATAGCCCGGAGCGTTCGCGGTGAGCTGTCCGTCATAACCGTTTTTCTTCTTGGCTTTCCAGTTATAGCCTGTTTCCATGATAAGAATGTCCTTACCATATTTTTTTGAGATATTATTACAGAATGACACACACGTTTCAATAGGATTCTGAGACCACGCCGGATAGTATGACGCGCCTATCACATCAAACTTACCGCCTGCCTTCTGGTAATCATCTATGAACCATGTGAACACACTGTCTTTTGAACCGTTCGCAAGGTGAATTACTACCTCTGATTCAGGCGATACCTCTTTTACCGCGTCATAGCCACGGTTCAGAATAGCCGCAAGCGCAGACCAATTCTTGTAGCATTTTATATCATTCGTCTCATCTTTATCACTATCATATACAAGTTCAAATCGTTTACTGTTCATATTCGCGTCAAAAGTGTTCGCAAACGGGAAGAACATACCGCCGTTAATCTCATTGCCGAGAGATACATACTTCGGAACAGTACCCTGATTTTTAAGCTTCGTCATTATCTCCTTTGTATAATCATAAACCAAATCTCCAAGCTTATCACGTATTTCGGTCATCTGCGCGTTTGACATTGATTTTAAAAATGCGGGATCCTTTACGTCGTAACCCAAGTCATCCTTTATAGCCTTTACCCATTCAGACGGGATAATCTGACGCTCTCCATTTGACCAGTAATCAGAATAGTTAAACGTAAACTGTATTTCCATTCCGGCTTCTTTCGCGCGTTTTGAAAGGTCTAAGCAGTCCTTCTCGTCCTGAAATCCTTCCGGTAGATAATATGTACCGTCACCCGTGCCTTTTCCTGGTGTATTGGAAAGACGTATACGCGCCATATTCATACCGTTTTCGGCTAAAAACTCAAACGGGTCAACAGGATTGTCGTCAAAATCCTTATACACGCCGCCTAAATCCTCAATGTAGTTTACCTCTGTCATGTCGCCGCCGGCATAAAAGTCCGCAGCCTGCGCGTGCGCCGCTGTTGCTGTGATAACCGCAACAGCCGCTGCAATAATCATTTTCTTCATAATTAATCTCCATTCCGCCGCCAAGCGGCATAAATTGTTATATTCATCATTCTTATATGATAACACATTTTCTGAGAATATACAATAGTCCGCGCACAAAATTATTTTACTCGGTAAAAATCATAACCACATCATTTTCTGCATCGTAATCCACCGTTATGCCCAGAACTCCGCTGTCCGCAAGACCGCGAAGGAGATAACAGTTATATCCGTTCACGAACACAGCGCCGTTATAATTAAACGGATTGCCGTCATATAACAGAGCTGACGTGCCGGCAGCTTTTTGTCCCGCTGTCTCGACAGGCGTAACCTCATTTTTCATTTCCGCGCCCGTAACTGTGTACGGCTTATCAGGAATAATATTCACTGTAAACGTGTCCGCGTCATACTCAACATCAAACTCCTTATCCGTACCACTGAGAAGCATAGCAAGGTCGCGTATTCCGATATAGTTATAGCCGCTGGAATTATACGCGAACAGAGTTTTTGCTTCTCCGCCGTTTACGGATACGCGCTGCGCTGTCGGGAACAGTACGCCAAGATACGTGCCGTTCTCAAAATAGTCAAGCGCGGTTTCATAGTTAATACCGTATTCCTTTTCAAAAATATCATCCGTAATTTCCAGAAGATAATCATATGCGCCTTCATCGAACGCGCTCACGAAGCCAAGCTTATGAGTCGCATCCGTATATGTATCGCCTCTTATAGAACACGCCTCAATATACTTCTCCACAGCCGCATCCGCGTCCTTCAGATACAGAGCGTAGAGCTGTGCCGCGTCAAACATAGCAAGTGAATATGTTATGTACACCATACGATGAATAAAGAAAAATCCACATACCTCGTACCAGTTATCACCAAAATAGTTCGCAAGGTATTCATCAAGCTCTTCATCACTTAATTCCAGCACTTCCGGGTCGTAGAGTGACATCTCAAAAGCAGCAGATTGCGCGCTCGTGCTAAGCAGCATAAGACTGTTCACAATCGTACGGAATTTCATAGCGTCCGCATTATCACCGTAAAACCTGTCATAAAACGAGGTCGCCAAAAGCTCCAGTGTCTGCGAGTCAAATTCAGTTATCGGGAAATAGTCATTCTGACCGAAATACGCATCCTCACGGTTAAACTCATCATTTAAGAAGCACTGAAAATGTCCGAACTCGTGTATCATCGTAGTAAAAACACTTTCCTTATCACCCGCAACCACTACATCAGAATCCCCATAAGTGGCAAGCGAATACGTCGTTCCGGCATAATAATTACCGCTGTCATCATACGAGAGCAGATTATTTCTTATAAGGTAATCATATGCCGTCTTAAGTAACGGTGCAATTTCACCAACAAACGAAAGCTCCTGAAGCGGTTTCTCAACCGCAACACTGCCGTCTATATCTGAAATACCAAAATGGGTCGCATAATTTTTAAATTTATTAATGTGGTAATAGTAATCATACACCTCATTGCAGTAATCCCAAAGCTGCTCTGATGTAGCGCCGTAATGAGTAAGCGTCTTATCTTCACTGTTTTCAGATTCTTCAGCTTCTTCCGGCTCTTCAATATATCCGCCTATCGTGTCCGCAATTATTTCCTTTAAAAGCCGCGCAAACTCTACTCCGTCCGCGCCATTATCCAGAAGCTCATAGTATCTGTCATAAAAATCCTTATATGATGAGTCTATTTCCTCGTCTATGCTCTCTATCATAGCCGTTCTTTCCTCACCCCAGCGCTCTTTAAACTTATCCGCGTAATCGCTTTCAAGAATTGATTTTATAGCAAGGTCAATCTTCTTTTCATATTCCAGAGTATCGTCATAGTTTTTGTCAAGCTCTTCCTTTGAGTAAGATATATCGAAATCATAATTATACTTTTCTATTTCCGCCATATTCAGCTGACGCGTATCAAACATCAACAGAGACAGGTCCACAAGCGTAAGGTAGTCCTCCACAATTTTGTCATAATTATTTTTCTTCGCTAAATCCGCCTTGAAAGTTTCAATTGCGCTGTCTATTTCCTCAGCGTTAACCGCAAGAGGTCTTTTATCAAGCGGTATATCCGACGGAGCGGCAAAAGCCGCCGCGGACGAAATAATTATTGATAATGATAATAAAATTGATATAACTCTTTTCATGTTAAACACTCCTTATTAATAGTCATCGGGAAGTACACCTTTCTTTTTTTCACCGTACTTGTCCCGCCTGAGACCCATAATCCCTAAAAACACCATGCTAACTTTTCTTCCATCCGTATCTCTGGCATTTATGAGGACATCCGCGTTTTCCATAACCTTGCCATCGCTAATCCTGAACCATCCGGCAACAAGTGAAAACGGCGGTATTTTTTTACGGCTTTTCACCGCAACCATATAGAATATGAAGCAGAACCATATACAGAAATACTCCACGCCGAACACCATCTCATTTTTGGGCAGAAGCGGCACATACACAGGCGCAATCGGTATTTTCACATCAGGAAAATATGCGTAATGCCACGGTGTGCTGAATGCGCCGGCGATAAGCAGCACCGCTATAACGGCAGCCCAGCCGGCAAAAAATCCCAGAGTTATCCAGCCAAAATCCCTTAACGTAATCCTTAGCTCACCGCGGCGCAGATACAGCACATTTATAACCGCAAACAATGCAAGGATTGCGAAAATGACCAGACTCCCGCGTCTTCCGAAATTGATTGTGTAGTTATTTATCTTATATATAAGCGGATATCCCAAATAAATGAGTATAGTCACCAATGCCGACCATATCATAAGACCGTATCTTTTATTAAACGGCAGGCGGTAATGCTTATTGAACATCTCGCCTATCTCACGCGCGTTACCCATTCGCGATGCCGCCATATTCATTGATGTGTCATGGTCATAGCCGAACGCCTCGTATTCCTCTGCCATTTCCTCGATATGTGACTTTATCTCGTCCCATAAATCCTTATGTACTGATTTATATTGAACCTCGTCGCACATTCTTTCCAGAAAATCATGTATGCTGAAGCCCATAGTCCTCGCCTCCGATAATAATGCTGTTCATTGCTTTCATGAACGCGCTCCATTCCTTTTGCTTATGCGTGAGCATTTCTCTCCCGGTGTCGGTTATCTTGTAGTACTTTCGCCGTCTCCCTTCCTCGGTGTCATACCAATATGACTCAACCGCCTCGTCCTTTTCAAGCGCGTGCAGAGTTGGATACAGCGTACCCTCTTTCATTTCAAATGCGTTTTTGGAACGCTTTTTCAGTTCCTGAGTAATCTGATAACCATACATATCCTGTTTTTCAAGCAGTGTCAGTATCAATATTGACGTGCTGCCCTTCATCAGCTCTTTATTTATTTTCACAATACCACCTCATTCTATATACATTGGATTTCTATGTATATTTTACTACTTTGTATATAGATTGTCAATATATTTTTACAAAAAAAGCTGTGACAAGTGTCACAGCCGTTCTGACTTTATATTAAATTATCATTCCGCGTCCTCGTCCATTGTTTCAATCAGGAAGCTGACAGGGCGGAACCCGTCATTACAGGAAATCATAGCAGATTTTTTATTTTTCATCCAGCCGTCATATATATCCTCGCCGCCGTAAGCAAGCGTCATCACAAACGCTGATATACTCTCCCATGCGCTGTCACAAAACCCGTCCGGTTTCTGCCAGCCGTTCGCTATAAACACCTGTCCTTCTTTCATATCACACGGATGCAAAATCGGATTTTCATACTTTTCAATCAAATCCGTATAACACGCTGTTCTCATGACGGATATTTTTATCTTTTTCATTCACTGCCTCCGCCGTTTCAACCCAAAATTGCCTTTGCTTTAAGAATTGCTATAGCCGTTTTCGCGTCGTGAATCTCGTTATCCATAACCATGCGGTAAAGCTCGTCAAGGTCATATTTCTTCACGTTCAGGAACTCGCCCTCATCAAGATGCTGTCCCACGAACGATAGCCCGCGCGCAAGGTAGATGTTAAGAACCTCTTCGCAGTAGCCGGGAGTCGCATAGTATGCGCCAAGATGCGTAAACTCCTCCGCGCTGTAGCCTGTTTCTTCGATAAGCTCACGCTTTCCGCATTCGAGCGGATTTTCGCCATATTCCAGCTTTCCGGCAGGGATTTCAAGCATCATGCTGCGCGCCGCAATCCTGTACTGGCTCACCATGAATACCTTCCTGTTTTCGTCAACCGCGATAACTCCAACACCGCCCGGGTGTGCTATAAGCTCCCTTATCGATGTATTGCCGTCCGGCAGCTCCACATTTTCCACGCGCACCTTTATCACGCGTCCGTCAAATATCTGTTCCGTTGATAGTGTCTTTTCCTCAAAATCCATAACTTTTTTCCCTTTCCGTGAATCTTTCTACAGCAGGTTTCACACTTAACATCTCTTTCAGATTCTCATAATCGCGCTTTGATTTTTCGTTTACCTTTCCTGTGTAAACTGCGCGTATCATAATATTTTTCGGTGTTTCCAGAGGTGAAATATATTCAATCATACTCACCTTGTACCCCGCCCCTTCAAGGTAAGCCGCGCGTATACCGTCGGTCAGCGTGTCAGCAAGGCGCGCTTTGAGTATTCCATGTCTTGTAATCGCCTCAAACGGCTCATAGGAATACTGCTTTAAAATATCTTTGTGGCAGCACGGCACAGAAACAATCGCTCTTGACTTTGAGCGTATTCCGAGTGCGAGCGCCATATCTGTCGCCGTGTCACAAGCGTGGAGCGATATGACTATATCAGGACGTACAGACGGCTCATACTCCGTCAAATCCGCCTTGATAAACTCCATATTATTATATCCTAAATTTTTCGCCATGCGCTTTGACGCGTCAATAACAGTCTGGGAATAGTCAACGCCGATAAATCGGCATTTCTTTTTAAGTATTTCCCGCATATAAAAATTCATCACGAACGACAGATAGCTTTTTCCGCAGGCTGCGTCGAAAATGACATACTCGTCACGGTCGCCTATTTCCTTCAAAACTCCCTGCATAAGCTCCACGAAGTAATCAATCTGATTATATTTTCGTATTTTATCGTTCTTGATTTTCCCGTTCTTTGCAAGTATACCTATTTCAGTAAGCAAATCTGTTGCAAGCGCGGGATTTACCACATACTCGCGTCCTGTCTGCACAGCGCTCGTTTCATTCACCTGCGAGGTCACGTCCTCGTGACGCATATTAACCTTTTTATCGTCCGCATCAATGACTATCCTCGCGCCGCGCTCTGTATAGATTATCTGCGCCGAGTCGTATTTGGGAAACTCGTCCGCGAGTATTTCCCATAGTTCTTCGCGATTTGTGTTACGCTTTACAGCCTGATAGTCAAGCGTTATTTTATCGCTTTGCAAAATCTTTGCGGGAAAATTTTTCGTGCCTGATTTAAAGTTTATCGTTATATCGGTGAAAAAATCCCTGTTTTCCTCCATGCGGCTTAAAAGTCCGGAGAAAAACAGATTGATTTTTGATACGGTTTTCTTGTTCATTCCTTTTTCCTTTACAGCTCTATTGTAAGAGAGCGTCCTGTCGGCTCATATTTACGGTACTTTACGCCTACCATGTCGAACATACGCTTTGACGCCACGTTATCGTCCGCGCCGTCGTACTTGTCGGACTCGTACACGACCTCGCGTATACCTGACTGTATTATCGCCTTTGCGCATTCATTACAGGGGAACAGCGTCACATACAGCGTTGCGCCTGCAAGAGAGCCGGAGCTTCGGTTTAAAATAGCATTAAGCTCCGCGTGGCACACGTACATATATTTTGTATCGAGCGGCGCACCCTGACGTTTCCACGGCATGAGGTCGTCGTCACAGCCCGTTGGCATACCGTTATAGCCCAAAGACAGGATTTTATTCTCGCTGTTCACGATACAGCAGCCCACCTGTGTGTTTGAGTCCTTACTGCGCTGTGCGCTTAAAAGCGCGATACCCATGAAATATTCGTCCCATGATATGTAGTCGGTCCTTTTCATTGTGTTACTCCTCCCGTACTGTTTCCTGCGGTTCACCAAAGGTATTTGTTGTCTTGTCGAAGGTTATTTCCCCTTCTCCTTTCCGGTGGGAACTATAGGTAAAATTATAGTTTAGAGTTACTTTGTCATTATTGCTCTCCTTAATCGCTATATTTTTGTATTCCACACCTCTGCCGCCGTTGTATATACTTTCCTCACCATTTATATAATTATAGGCAATAATCTCACCATACTGGTTAGATGTACCTTTATAATGGTAATTTAGACAGAATATATAATCTCCGTCAATTAAACCGCCTGTAAAGTATTCTACTGTATATAATTCCTCGCCGTCCTGCGTATTCTCGTCATTAGCAAACGGCAATCTTATAAGTTTTATCCGCCTTCTATAAGTTAGTTCGACATCTCTTAAAAAATAAATCTCATCGCCCGTGACACGTATACTTTCACTTCCAAGCCTGTATACGCGTTCATAACCGCGCGCCTTATCCTTTACAGCGAGATAGTTTATTTTATTATCGTCTGTAAACCTATAATATTCCCATACGTTTCCGTTCTTGTCAGGCTTTTCGGTAATAGGAATTATAACCCCCTGTTTACCGGTCATTGACACGGTATTGCTGTCACCGTTCCAATAGATTTTCTGTCCGCTCATCTCAGCCAATCTACGCATAGGAAGATATGTAGTGCCGTTATACAAAATGCTTGACGGGGTTTCGCTTCTGTAATAAATATTCTCGCCCCACTGTATCTCGTCCACTCCGTTTACGTTTATCCGCACGGAGTTAAACAGCGCGTCTATATTTTCCGCAAGTACAGGGATTGCAAAAAGCACCGCCGCAATCAGAAATCCGGTTAATACGCCTTTTATATAGTTTTTCATATATAATACCTATCAATATTTCTTTATACCTATATCGCTTCTGTGGAATTCGTCCTTAAACGAGATTTTTCCGACAGCCGCATACGCCTTGTCACGTGCTTCGTCGATATTCGCGCCGACTGCGGTAACGCCTAAAACACGTCCGCCGCTCGTCACGATTTTACCGTCCTTTACAGCTGTTCCCGCATGGAATACGATAACATCACCCGCATTGTCAAGACCCGAAATCTCATAGCCCTTTTCATAGCTTACAGGATAACCGCCCGACGCCATAACAACGCATACAGCCGCATTATCCTCCCACTCTATCTCAATCTCGTCAAGACGCTCGTCAATTATAGCCTCCATGATTTCAACTAAATCTGTCTTTAATCTCGGCAGTACAACCTGTGTTTCAGGGTCACCGAAACGACAGTTGTATTCAATTACCTTAACTCCGTTTGCTGTCATCATAAGACCAAAGTAGAGAACGCCCTTGAACGGTCTGCCCTCTCGGGACATTGCTTTTATTGTCGGCAGGAAGATGTTTTCCATACACTCCTTCTGCTTAGCCTCGTCATAAAGTCTTGACGGTGAGAACGTACCCATACCGCCTGTGTTAAGACCCTCATCATTGTCATAAGCGCGCTTGTGGTCCTGAGCACTGACCATAGGCTTCACGGTTTTTCCGTCCGTGAACGCAAGTACGCTTACCTCGGGGCCTGTTAAAAATTCCTCGATAACCACACGGCTGCCGCTCTTACCGAACTTGCCGCCGTCAATCATATCGCGCACTGCTTCCTCTGCCTCAGCCAAGTCCTGCGCGATTATAACGCCCTTACCAAGCGCTAGTCCGTCAGCCTTTATTACAGTCGGGAACGAGTTCTGTTCCTTTATGTACGCAATTGCCGCCGCGCTGTCGTCAAATACCTCATAAGCCGCGGTCGGGATATTATACTTTTTCATAAGCTCCTTTGAGAACGCCTTGCTGCCCTCGATAATCGCAGCATTAGCGCGCGGACCGAATGCGCGGATTCCCTCTTTTTCAAGCGCGTCCACCATACCCATTGCAAGCGGATCGTCAGGCGCTACCATTACGAGGTCAACCGCCTTTTCCTTTGCGAGCGCTACCATGCCCTGAATATCGGTTGCGCTTACATTCACGCACTCCGCTAACTCCGCAATACCGCCGTTACCGGGCGCGCAGTAAATCTTGTCCACCTTCGGTGACTGCGCTATTTTCCATACAATCGTATGCTCGCGTCCGCCGCTGCCTACTACTAATATTTTCATAAAAATTTCCTCCGTTTCAAACCGAATATAGTCATGCATACTTAATTGCTGCCATATGTCTGAGTCATTGAATATGCAAACGCGTCAATGTCCTCAACCTCATCTTTTTTATCAAACATTCCTATAGTTCCTCTACCAGCTTTTGTTACTTCGCAGAAATACCAATGCTCCGAGTCCATGATGTCATTTTCGGCTGTAAAATATCTCGGCTCGCCTTTTTCGGATACAATAACTCCCAAATACTTACACTGAACAAGACTATCCGCATCGTTGAATATGACAACGCCCATTTTAATTCCGTTTTCACCATCAAGACAAGTTACTCCCTCAAAAACAGTATCAGCGTCAATCCCTGCCGACTCAGCTGCTCCGGCAAGATATTTAACTACTGCGTCATCACCTGAAAGGTCTTCCGGTATTTCATATGTAGTTTCAGACTCCATAGCAATTTCTAAAGCATAAGCCGCAACTGTCTTGTCCCATACTCCAAATACTATATCCGCAAACTTTGCATATGAGTCTAAGTCTTCATATGAGCCTAAATTTCCATAAATTGTATCACTGTTTTCAAAAATATACTGAGGCAAAGTCGACTGTTCAAAATCATAACGTATTAGCTCTTTTTTACTATTCAATGTGTTTGTATCTGTCTCTGTAAATTGGATTCTATCCTGATTTGTAGGAGCAGGTGTAGATTTAGGAGTAGGCGTAGATTCAGGTGATTTAGTTGGCTCAGCGTTAGTTATTATAACACTTTGTGTTTCACCATCCCATAAAACATCTGCGTCAAAGCTTTCAGATATAGCTCTTACAGGAACAAGAGTTCTTTCACCTATAATTTGAGCCGGAACATCAAGTTCAACGGCTGTTCCGTTTTTGTATAGTGTATTGCTGTCAATTGTAATTTCTACCGTATCGTCTCCCTTTACGGCTGACGCTGTTCTTGTGTCCTGATCCCATGTCACCTCAGCGCCAAGCGCCTCAAATATTGCGCGCATAGGCACAAGCGTTCTCTCACTCTCTATTATAGGATTTACATCAAAATCAAGCTGTTCCCCGTCAACGTATACCTTTATAACTTCATCTGCGAATACCGTAACGGATGAACTTAACATTACCGCCGCCAATGTCGTAACAGCGGCTTTCCTAAATTTATCGCTCTTCATAAAAATTCCTCCATTTTAAGTAAAAAATTTCTATATATAGCAACATACCACCGCAAGAGCAAAATTTACGGCAGCTGTATAAACACTGTGCTCTGCACGGTGTTTTCCTTTCCGGCGGCATGTACGTCGGAAAGTTCATGTTAAAAAAGTTTCTGCCGGAACTTTTTTAACTTCTTTATTCTGAAATTACCCGAAAACCACGGTTTTCGGGCAGAGCGCCGCAGGGCGCGACCAAATTAATGGTGGAATAAACGTATTCCTGTGAACGCCATCGCCATGTTGTACTTGTTACATGTCTCAATTACATTGTCATCACGAATTGAGCCACCGGGCTGTGCGATTACAGTAACACCGCTCTTTTTCGCGCGCTCAATGTTGTCGCCGAACGGGAAGAACGCATCAGAGCCGAGTGCAACGTCCGTATTCTTATCAAGCCATGCGCGCTGCTCTTCTTTTGTGAACACCGCCGGCTTTACCTTGAATATCTTCTCCCATGCGCCGTCCGCTAAAACATCGTCATGCTCGTCCGATATATACACGTCAATCGCGTTGTCTCTATCCGCGCGCTTTATGCCGTCCACAAACTGCAATCCGAGTACCTGCGGAGCCTGACGAAGCCACCAGATGTCAGCCTTGTTTCCCGCAAGACGCGTGCAGTGGATACGCGACTGCTGACCGGCACCGATACCGATAGCCTGTCCGTCCTTTACGTAGCAAACCGAGTTTGACTGCGTGTACTTTAATGTGATAAGCGCAATTTTGAGGTCGCGCTTTGCTTCGTCTGAAAGCGTTTTGTTATCTGTCACAATGTTTGATAAAAGCTCATCATTTATGTCAAGCTCATTTCTGCCCTGCTCGAACGTCACGCCGAATACCTGCTTGCGCTCGATTTCTTCGGGAACGTAGTCAGGGTTAATCTTTAAAATATTATAGTTTCCGTTCTTCTTTGCTTTAAGGATTTCAAGAGCCTCATCACTGTAACCGGGCGCGATTACGCCATCGGAAACCTCTTTCTTTATAAGAAGCGCGGTAGCCTTGTCGCACTCGTCCGAAAGAGCGATAAAATCACCAAATGAGGACATTCTGTCCGCGCCTCTTGCGCGCGCGTATGCGTTTGCAAGAGGTGTAAGCTCTACATCGTCAACAAAGTAAATCTTCTTTAATGTGTCAGAAAGAGGCAGACCAACCGCAGCGCCCGCCGGTGAAACATGCTTAAATGATGTTGCAGCAGGAAGTCCTGTCGCCTTCTTGAGTTCCTTTACAAGCTGCCAGCCGTTAAGCGCGTCAAGCAAATTGATGTAGCCGGGCTTTCCGCAGATTGCCTCAAACGGCAGTTCGCCGTTTTCTATAAATACTCTTGACGGCTTCTGGTTTGGGTTGCAGCCGTATTTTAATTGTAATTCATTCATTGGTTTATTTTCCTTTCTCTTAGTTATTTAGTGAAAATATTCTTTCGCCTCTTGTCTAATTTTTTCTTCAGATTTACCTGTATAGTATACACGCCATTCAAAAACTTCGCTATCTGCACGTAATTCTTGTTCAATATCCTCAGGTAAAAAGTTCATATTAAACATATCCTCAAAAACATCTATAGACTTATAATTTACGTCATTAAAATTTTCAAACTCCGCCTCTTCAGTGTTTTCGAAAACTTGTCTCCCCACCTTGTCATAATATGCACACGTATTTAAAGTATATATTTTATTTTCTTTCTCGCCTAAAACAATTACGTCACAAAAGGCAACATAACTGTTCGAATTCGGCAGATATTTATTTAATACCAGCTTTTTGATTTCAGATATTGTGCCGCCTTGTTTATAATCTTTGATTACACCAATCGTTTCATAATCCTCTATCCTATAAAATTCATCGTCAGTGCTTCCACAGGCTGATATAAGAAATAATGACATCAATAGCGAAATAATCGTACACATTCTTTTCATATTCATTACTTATTCTTATTCACAATCCGCGACTGTATATCGCCTGTTTCCAAATTGATAAATCTCACAAACAGCGAAACCTTATTATCCTCGTTAAGCGCATCCCATAATCCGTTCGTGAATTCGTCAATATCACTCGGAATTTCTACCTTTTTCGGCTCACCCTCGAATGACGGCAGCGGGCTTCCGTCGCCCATATATGTATGAATAAAATGTCCCTCGCCTGCAATCGGGTTATTATACGCGAATGTATAGCGGTTGCATGATGACGGATCACCATCCGCGCTCTTTAAGATTGACATAGCGTAGTTAAAGCCGCCATTCTCAGCATGAATAATTCCCGAAATTCGCGGCGTATAATTCGGCGCGTCGTCCTCAAATTCACGCGTGCGGAGCGACTGCTCAAAAGTGAGCTGCTTATCCATAAGCTCATAGATTGTGTCTGTCTGGTCGCCATTCGTCACAATTGTTTTATTGCCTAAAACTCTCACCGGCGCATAGATTATCAGGTGCGGGTCCTCCATTTTTGACGGGTCATGAGCCTGGGTGCGTATTCCGTCGCCGTCCTCCACAAATACGCGGTTACGGCTGTTTTCGCTTCTGCCCATAATAAAATACGCCGTCACAGCAGATTTACCGTCAGCTGATTTACCTATCACAATTCCGCGTCCGGGGTATGCGTTTGCTTTCAATTCGTCATAAATATTAAGTGTTTTCATATTATTTTTCTCCTTTATATTCATTCTTTTAATCCGTTAAATATTCCATATCCAAAAATAATAACCGGATATAATTGCAAGTAATACATATATACTGAACATAATAATTTGGTTTGCTTCTGTTTTAGATTGTTTTTTTAATCTGAATAGTATCAATCCTAAAGTTATAATGGCACATATGATTGCCGCTATCCAAAAATAATATATATTAAATGCAATAACCGCCAATGCTTTATGCACCTCAAACACAGCAGACAGCAACATGCAAATCAAACAGAACACCACATCAACAATAAGAAATCCCCATAATATATTTCTCAGTTTTTTCATCATACTTCTCCTGCGCAGGCCATTTCCACGGCTTGCGGCAATATTATCCATTCCGCTTGTTCCATTACGCGTTTCTGCAATACCTCCGGCGTATCGCCGTCCTGTATCTCTACTGCCTTTTGCATTAAAATCTTTCCGCCGTCTACGACCTCATTGACTAAATGCACCGTTGCGCCTGTAACCTTAACGCCGTATTCAAGCGCCGCCTGATGCGGTTTCAAGCCATACATTCCCTCACCGCAGAACGACGGAATAAGTGATGGGTGGATATTTATTATCTTATCCGCGTACTCTCTCAATAATTCACCGCCGAAAATAGCGAGAAATCCCGCGAGTACTACCACGTCTACCTGCATTTCCTTCATGTACGCGCAAATCTGACGGCTGAACTCGTCAATATCACCGCCGCAATCGGCGTTTTTGCGTATCACCTTTGTCGGTATCCCCGCGTTTTCTGCGCGCGTCAAGCCATAAGCCGACGCGCTGTTAGAGCAAACGCACACAATCTTGCCGCTCTTTAAAATACCGCTTTCCTGCGCGTCTATAAGCGCCTGTAAATTTGTTCCGCCGCCGGAAATCAGGACTCCAATTCGTTTCATTTGATTATCTCTCCTGTAGTATCATCTACTATCTCTACGCCTTTTTCGCCATCAGCCAACTCACCGATTATGTATGCAGTTTCGCCCATGCTTTCGAGACACTTCATAGCAGCCTGAGCCTTGTCAGCGTCAACCGCTACAATCATACCTATACCCATATTAAAGGTGTTATACATATCTCTTTCAGGGATATTGCCTTTTTCCTGCATCAGGTCAAATACCGGCAAAATCTTCCATGTTCCTTTTTTGATTACCGCCTTCAATCCGTCCGGCAGCATACGCGGAACATTTTCGATAAATCCGCCGCCTGTGATATGTGAAACTGTGTTTATTCCAACCTCTTCTATAAGCTTCAGTAACGGCTTTACATATATTTTAGTCGGCGTTAAGAGTTCCTCGCCTATTTTCTTGCCGAGTTTATCTGAATATGTATTAAGAGTTTCCTTTGCGTTATCATCATTCAAACCAAACAGCTTTCTTACGAGTGAGTAACCGTTTGAATGAATACCGCTTGACGCTATTCCGATAAGAACATCGCCTGCTTTAGCGTTCGCGCCGTCCGTTATCTTGCTTTTCTCAACCACGCCAACTGAAAATCCTGCAAGGTCGTATTCGTCCTCAGGATAGAACCCCGGCATTTCCGCAGTTTCGCCGCCGACAAGCGCGCAGCCCGCCTGAACACAGCCGTCTGCCACACCCTTAACAATCTCGGCTATTTTCTCCGGCACATTCTTGCCTACCGCAAGATAGTCCAGGAAAAACAGCGGCTTTGCGCCTGAGCATGCAACGTCGTTTACGCACATTGCAACGCAGTCCTGACCGATTGTATCATGTTTGTCCATGAGAAAAGCCACTCTAAGCTTCGTTCCGACTCCGTCCGTACCTGATACAAGTACCGGATTTTCATAACCCTTCGGCACTTCAAACAGACCGCCGAAGCCGCCTATTCCGCCTATCACGCCCGGTATAGTCGTGCGCTTTACATCGTCTTTAATAAGTCTTACAGACTCGTAGCCCGCCTCAACGTCTACGCCTGCCTGTTTGTATGCATTTTCCGCCATAGTTTTTTCTCCTTTTACATCTCCGCAACTATTTGCTTTATTTTCTCGTTCTTCTTATTAACGCCGTCAGCCATTTTAACCTTTGCGGCTTTCAAAGCGTCCTTTAAGTAATCATACTTTAATGACAAAATCTGAGCAGCTAAGATTGCCGCGTTTGTGCCGTTGTCTATTCCCACTGTCGCAACAGGTATTCCCGGCGGCATCTGAACAGTTGCCAAAAGCGCGTCCATACCCTCTACAGTGGATTTAATCGGTATGCCGATTACCGGCACAATCGTGTGCGCCGCAATAACTCCGCCCAAGTGAGCAGCCATTCCAGCCGCACAGATGATAACCTCTATACCGTTTACCTCCGCGTTTTTCGCGAACTCAGCAGCCTTATCCGGCGTTCTGTGCGCCGAGATTACATTCACATCTACCTCAATATCAAATTCTTTAAGTTTCATTACACAGCTCTTTAATTTCTCAAAATCGGAATCAGAGCCCATAATTAACGCAACTTTTGGTTTACTCATAAGTTAATTACCTCCGCTAAAAATATATATAGTAATAGTATCAAAATTCGGCTCTGTTGTCAATATTAATAAGGCAAGGAAAATACAATAAGAGGCTATTTCTTAAGGAATAGCTTTAATTGGCTGATTTGATTTCCTTAAGCGCGTCTTCGGCAGTGCCGATAACAAGATGCGCGCCCATCGCAATCATCAGATTTACAGGATAACCGAAGTTTTCAACAGTGTATCCGTTTTCGTCCCTCACCCATTCAGTCATGGGACGTCCCTCAGATGTATATGCAATGACAGTCTTACCGAGAGAAACGGCATAGCCTATTTCAAATGCCGTGCCGGAATCCGGCTCATAGCCGCGGAAAGAGTTCACGTTCGCAATAACATAATCCGCCTCATGGATAAGCGCGATATTACCCTTGTAAATTTCCTCCGCGCTGTCACATTCATTGTCAAGAGGATAAAGTCCCTCAAAACCGTATTTAGCGCAGAGCTTTTTCAGACGTTCCCCCTCTTCCTTTGCATCGGGCTTAAAAACCTCCCAGCCCGCAAGATATACTTTTTTCATTTCAGCCTCCATTCCGCCGCCATGCGGCGGCACAAATCGTAACGCGGAAAAGAAACAAACAGATTGCCCTTTTGAGGAACGCCGACGTATGTTTATACTTCAAGTTCCGATAAAGGGTAAGATGTGTAGCTTATTTTTCACGTTAACCTCCGTCCTTACTAAAAAACTCCCGCTTATGCAGGAGTTTTATAATTTTTATTCCTTACCGTTCCAACAGTATGTGCAGAGCTTACACTCAGGCAAGCCTATTGACTCAATCATATCGTCAAGTCTGTGATAACGGAGCGATGTGAAATTCAGCTCTTTGCATATCTCGTCTACCATCTCCTTATAGTTCTGGCTTTCGGGATTCGCATAATCCGCAAGCACCTCGTCGGAAACATCATCGCCCTCGCGCTTTCTGATTACACGGCGCGCGATTAAATCAAGCTCGGACGTTGAACGCGAGAAGTTCAGATATTTGCAGCCGAACATAATCGGCGGACACGCGGGACGGATATGTACCTCTTTCGCGCCGCTGTCATACAGGAATTCAGTTGTTTCACGAAGCTGTGTGCCTCTTACAATCGAATCGTCGATAAGCAGCAGGCTCTTGTCATGTATAAGCTCCGGAACCGGTATAAGCTTCATTTTTGCAATAAGATTTCTCTGCTCCTGATTCGGCGGCATAAATGAACGCGGCCATGTCGGTGTGTACTTTATAAACGGGCGCGCAAACGGAATTCCCGAACGGTTCGCATATCCTATAGCGTGCGCCGTTCCCGAGTCAGGAACACCAGCTACTATATCGGGCTTCACGTTATCTCTTGCCGCAAGCTTATCTCCGCAGTTATTACGCATCTGCTCTACATTTATTCCCTCATAGCTTGAGGTAGGATATCCGTAATACACCCAAAGGAATGAGCATATTTTCATTTCCTCATTTGGCGGTGAAACAGTCTCAATGCTGTCCGGAGTGATGTACACGACTTCTCCGGGTCCAAGCTCTTTTTTTGTTGTATATCCTAAATTCATATATGAGAAGCTCTCAAATGCAGCGCAGTGAGCGCCGTCCTTTTCACCGATAATTATCGGGGTTCTGCCCATCTTGTCACGCGCAGCATATATTCCGTCAGGTGTCAGAAGCAGCATTGACATTGAACCTTCGATAAGCTCCTGCGCAAGCCTGATACCTTTTACAATATCGTCCTCCTGATTGATAATTGCCGCAACAAGCTCCGTCTGGTTGATATTGCCGCCGCTCATTTCGAGAAAATGCGGAATACCTTTATTATACGCTCTTTCAACAAGCTCGTCCGCATTGTTTATCCTGCCCACAGTAGTAATCGCAAAGCTGCCCTGATGCGAGCGCACTATAAGCGGCTGCGGCTCGTTGTCTGAAATACATCCTATGCCGGAGTTGCCCTCCATTTTTTCAACATCATCTTCAAACTTAGTACGGAACGGTGAATTTTCAATGTTGTGAATAGCGCGGTCAAAGCCTTTTTCGCCATGCACAACCATTCCGCCTCTCTTTGTGCCGAGATGCGAATGATAGTCAATACCGAAAAACAAGTCATACACACAGTTTTTCTTAGATATTACGCCGAATAATCCTCCCATAAATAACCTCCTCTGTTGTCGCATTCCATAAATTCGACTATACGTGATTTGTCGTCTTTTGGTCAGCTTCCTTAAACCAATTATGCACTTCCTTAAACAACAAAACGCCTTTGCTTTGTGTAAAATTTTATTCTTCCGTATTGTGCTTTACTATTATATACTGTTTTTACAGAAATTTCAACACTTTTATATATTTTATTAAATTTCAGGCTATGCAAAAAGGGACTTAGTAAGTCCCTTTTGCATAACATATTATTCCGCTACGCCAAGCACAGCTATTTCGCTGATATGGCAATAGTTCTTTGTCGGGTCTGTCGCGCCGTCTCCGTTATAGCGGATATACTGCGCTTCAACAGTATTCGGGAACATATACTTCTCGAATTCCTCTGTTTCGCCCTTGTTCTGTGTCTTAGGAAGCGCTGTCTTCCATGTTTCTCCGTCAACTGAATATTCAATAGTGAACGGATAAATTCTTTCATGACCCTTCCACATAGCTATAGCTACTCCCGATACAGTCTGAACGCTGCCTAAGTCTATAGTAAGCGTGTTCGGACCGTACGCTGACCAGCGCGTTGTTATATCAAGGTCAACCGCGCCAATTTCAAGGTTACCGTCGTTATCACTTGCTTCAACACCGTAAACATCGAGCTGTTCAGGATAATATTTATCGCCTACACCGTTAATAGCCACTCTTTCAACCTTAGCCGGAACAGGAGCTGTCTTTATTGCAGTCTTTCTGTCCGCCGCAGCTTTATCTGACATATTAGTGTCAATATCGCTTATCACTATAAGTCCGTCATTCCAGAACACTGTCTTGCCGATGCTCTCTACAAGTGCTCTTAAAGGAACAAGCGTTCTTTCGTTCTTGATTACAGGAGCCGTATCCATAGTCTCTGTTGATTCAAGAACAAAGACATCGACTATATCACCGTGTGGTCCTGCTGTTTTACCATCATAATATCCTACCTCATACTCAGTAGAACCAACCTGCATTCTTACTTCTGCATTATCAGGCATAATTACTATAATAGTTTGGGTGTCCGCAATCCACTGAACATCCGCGCCGAATGCCTCCGCGATAAATCTCAGCGGAACAAGGGTGCGGTCATTGTCGTCAACGATAGGAGTAACAGCAGTATTATCATTATCAACACGCATCGGAACACCGTTTACGAGCGCTGTCGGAGTATCAATCACAAGCTCTACCTTTTCACCGCTGTAAAGGTCGTTTATATTCCATGTTTTCTTCGAAAGATCAGGATTCTTCGCATTATCGCCTACTGTATACATCTGCGGCACCGGAACTGTTTCCGTATCAAAGCCTAAGTAATAGCTTGTATGCGCAGGCTGGTTATAGCAGTCGTTCTGATATGCAACATGCATTCTGTACTGAATATCATGCATAAGCGTCGGAATTTTATATGCTGTCGGGATTGTTGTTGTGTAGATTCTGAGTGCCTTACCGTCCTTTGTCGGGTACATTACTTCTTCACGCCAGTCGCCGAACATATCAGCTGTCAAAGACGGATTTGCCTTTGTACCGTTTACAGCCACGCAGCCTGACGCTGTGAAGACTGTCTCAGTCTTATTTAGCTCACTGTTCCATTTGCTTATATGAATTCCGTCCTGAACCTCGCGTCCGAGATCGCCGTCCCAGTATGCAAGGAAGTTAGCTGACATGGTATATGATGTCGATATAACAGTACCGTCAGCGGCTGTAAGCACGCCTGCGGCTGACCAGCCTTCTGCGCCCGGATATCTCGGGTCAATATCACCCGCAGTACCGCGTCCGTTATCGTTACCTGTTTTTTCACCGTAAAGAATTTCACCTGTACGCGCGTCACGCATTTCATATCCGTATGCCGCTTCATGTTCCTCATGACATGAATACACCTCAAGACCCGGTCTTGACGGATCAAGGTCGCCTACGTGCTGCGCGTCGCCGTGACCTAAGCCTGTTGAATACATCGGTGTGCCATCGTGGTCTATAGCAAGAGAACCGTAAATAAGCTCGTCGCAACCGTCAAAGTCAACGTCTGCTGCGCTCATAGAGTGATTACCCTGTCCGATATATTTATTTTCATAGTCGAGCGTATCAAAACGCCATTTCTTCTGGATTTTTCCGTCTACAAGGTCGAAGGCTGCAATTACAGTTCTTCCGCCCGCATCGCCCTCCGGACCTGTGTAGTATCCTCTTGCGAATACCATGCTTGGTCTTTCGCCGTCAAGGTATGCTACCGCTGCAAGGTATCTCTCAGAACGGTTACCGCCCGCGTCACCCCATGTGACAACATCCCACTCATAACCGCTCTCTGTCTTACCCTGTGTCTGCGGATCGTAATCCACTGTGTCGATAACGCTTCCGTCCTCACCCTTGAATACTGTCAGATACAGAGGACCCTGAAGATTTTTACCGCCGTCAATTATCGCATAGTTCTTATCAGCTTCACCTATCACGCTGCCGTCGCCCGCGATAGTACCGTCCGCCGTACGGCATGCCA
Source organism: Oscillospiraceae bacterium (assembly GCA_022509025.1). Classification (GTDB taxonomy): domain Bacteria; phylum Bacillota; class Clostridia; order UBA1381; family UBA1381; genus Hominilimicola. Next base: position 73,934 of record JAFLUB010000001.1, read on the forward strand.
TTTCAGCCTTGCCGTCGCCGTCATAGTCGTATACCATAAACTGTGTGTCATGCTGACCTGCGCGGATGTTCGGACCCATGTTAACGCGCCACATTTTCGTACCGTCAAGCTCGTACGCGTCTATAATACACTCGCCTGTATAGCCGAACTGCGCCGCATCCTTCGCATTTGAAGGATCCCATTTAAGCACAATTTCATATTCGCCGTCACCGTCAAGATCGCCAATAGATGCTTCATTGGCTGAGTATGTATAGTTTTCGCCGTTCACCACGTTTGCGTCAGGCTGCTGTATCGGAACGTCAATATAATTACCGTCCCAATTCATCGCCGTTTCAGCCTTATCAGACTGCTCCGCGCCGTTTACAACCGGAACAATCTTATACGACGCGCCCGGCTTGGGATTGATATCCGTAAGATTAGTTATGTTTATGGACTCAGCAAGAAGCTCGCTGCCTCTGTATACGTTATATCTTGTATCAGCGCTCTCTGTTCCGAGCCAGCGCCATGAAAGATAAACATAGTCGCCCATGTTAACTGCAACAGCGCCACGGTTAATGTTTTCCATCGGACGCTGCATATCAGGTCTTGCGTCAATCATAGCCTGAGTTGCTGACGCAGACTCCGCGTAGTCGCCCACCTTAAGGCTGCCGCCAACCTCAGCCGCGAATACGGACGCTGATGACGCTAAAAGCATTACCGACGCGACAAAGGCGGATATAATTCTATTTTTCTTCATTACATTACTTCCTTTCATATATGTAATTTTACAGTATTGTATCATAATTGTTACAAAAAGTGGGTTTATTTTACGATAAATTCTGATTTTTATAAATTTTTATCTGTTTTTTGAAGTTGATTTGACAAACACAGAAATCTAAGGTATAATAACATTAATATGAATATATGAACATATGAATGGAGTGAAGTCAAATGGATATGTGTGATTCATGCCAATATAATCCTCAGATTGTGGACAGAATTAAAAATCAGCTGCCCGACGATGAAACGACCTTGCAGCTTGCGGAAATGTTCAAGGTGTTCGGGGATAACACAAGAATAAGGATTTTATGGACGCTGTTCGATAAGGAGCTGTGCGTCTATGACATTGCGGACTCTCTTAAAATGAGCCAGTCGGCAATCAGCCATCAATTGAAAACTCTGAAACAGGCAAGACTTATAAAGTCACGCCGCGACGGTAAGAACGCATTCTACTCCATTGATGACGACCATGTAAAGAAAATAATCGAGCAGATGCTTATTCACATCGAGGAGCAATAATATTAAAGGACTTATACACGTAAAGGCTTACAGGATTTATTCTATAAGCCTTTCTTTTTATTTTGACAACATATTTTCTTGTATATCATATTTACAGTTTCAGGAAAGGGTATTATAATTTTGCTGTCACACAAGGTTTAATAAATTTTTTCGAGAACGTGTTTTTTATTGGCAAAAATACATGCTCTACTTTAATGCGTTCTTATGAAAAAATTAAAGACTTTGTGTGACAACAAAAGAGCAATGTATTTTAGTGCGTTGCTCTTGCGGCGCACTTTTTTATTGCGTCAAAAAACACACACTTTTTGTCGCCAGACTGGTTCAAAACAGGAAAAAGGCTGCTTCGCATTGCAGCCTTTTTCCGTTCAATCACTTCTTTATTTTAATTATGTATTCCGTGCCCCAGTCGAAAGCATTTTCTTCAATTTCAGCTTCTATACCGCCCTTTTTCATAAGCTTTAGAGCGCGTTCCATAGTATTTTTAAAAACCTTGACGTCATTCGCCTTAGTGACCCGCAGCTCGTCTATAGGCTTTAGCTTGCGCGCATTCATGCTTCTCACTAACTGCTCCGTCTGTGTCACATTCAGATTGTCACGGCAAACTATTTTCACCGCCTCAAACTGCTTCTCCTCGTCACCCAGAAGCAGCAGTGCGCGCGCGTGACGTTCGGACAGATCATAATCACGTATCAGCTTTTTCACCAGCGGCGGCAGACGCAAAAGGCGCATTTTATTCGCCACGGACGCCTGACTCTTTCCAACGCGCAGCGCCAGTTCTGTCTGCGTGAGTCCCTGGTCTCTTATAAGATTCTTATAGCTCTCCGCTATCTCAAAGAACGATAAATCCTCTCTTTGCAGATTTTCCAGAAGCGCCATGATAGCCGACTTATCGTTATCAGCCTCTATGATAACCGCCGGAATTTCTTCCAGCCCCGCCATCTGCGCAGCGCGAAATCTCCTCTCACCTGCGACAAGTTCATATTCCCCGCCGGCTGCGCAACGCACTGTTATCGGCTGAATAAGACCATATTCCAGAATTGAATTCTTTAATTCCTCCATCGCCGCGCTGTCAAAATACTTTCTCGGCTGATTAGGATTAGGCGCTATCATATATAACGGTAAAGACACTATTCTCGCCTTGTCGTGGTTCAATTGTTTCCTTAAAATATTTATCATCGTATTTTACTCCTGTAGGCATTTCCAGTAAAAAACTTCGGGCATCGAGCCTTCGTTTTTTTGCGGATTTGCTTCGCAAATGCATTTAAAAAGAGTAAGCAGCGATAATGTAAAGCTTGATGAATACACATAGTTGTTTTTTACATTATCGCCATTTACCCTCGGTGGTGGAAGGTGTAAGACAATTTTGGGGGTAGAACAGGGCCTTGGGGAAACCCTGTTTAATGTACCATTTTGATACTTATCTGCCTTACATTTACTATTATAGCATATATTTTCCAGTTGGCAAGCATTTTCATATGCCCCAATCCGACACATTACGATGACATTTTTTTATTTCGATATATTATAACACGTTCCGATAGGATTTTTTGTCGCAATTCCGGGTTTTCTCGGATATTTAAGCGGAGTTTGTCCTACTTTTTTTATCACAACAATTTTATGTCTGAGGTTCGTGAACGGAATATCCGCCTCATAAATATCCTCAATTTTACCGCCGAGAATTGTTATCGCGCGTTTTGCATCCTTTATCTCGTCTTCTGCCAAAGGCCCTTTCATAGCAAGAAAGTATCCGCCCTGTCTGAGGAACGGAATACACCACTCAGAAAGCACAGTGAGATTAGCAACTGCGCGCGAAACCACAGTGTCAAAGCGACCACGATATGCCGAGTTTCTGCCTCCGTCCTCCGCGCGCATATGCAAAAGCTCCACATCATCAAGATTAAGGTTTCTGCAAACCTCGTCAAGAAACTTTATGCGCTTATTAAGACTGTCCAGAAGCGTCAATTTAATTTCCGGCTTCGCGATTTTTATTACCAGTCCCGGAAATCCCGCGCCCGTGCCTACGTCAATCACATTTTTGCCGATATACCCTGAAGAAATCGCTGTGAGCGAATCAAGAAAATGCTTTGTCGCAATTCCTTCTTCATCGGTTATAGCGGTAAGATTTATTTTCTCGTTCCATTCTACCAGCAGCCGCGCGTATTCTGTAAGCTCGTTAACCTGTTTTTCGTCAAGAGCTGTATCAAGCCGCGCCGCGCCGTTTATAATCAAATCTTTCATAGTTGCTTTTACATTGACTTAAGCCACGGTATCATCGGATCAACGAAAATTACGCGATACCCTAACTCATTAGGATGGCAGCCGTCTCCTTCAGGTCTTTCCTCGCTGGCGAAATACCTTATCATTGATTCATGATCTCTGACGTTTACACCAACCTCGGGGTTATTTTGTTCGTATAAATCAAGACACGGAACACCCCACTTTGCGCATGCTGATTTCATCATCTGATAATACGGCTCGAAATACGGCTCAGCATTATAGTTGAACGGGTTCTGGATAATAACAAAACCCATTTTACTTTCAGGATATCTGGTCTTTAACTTACTGAAAACACTTTCAATCGCGCCTGCAAATGTTTCCTCGTTATACACTCCTTCAAATCCCTCGGTCAGAGCACCAAGCTCAGTATGGTTCCAGTAATCATTTACACCGCCCTCTACAACTATATAATCATAGCTGTCGCCTTCAACAGAATCTACCGCATCTATTATGCATGGACGAAAACGGTCTTCAGTATCGTTCACTTTAACATTTCTTGTAAACACTGAGCTGCTGAGGCACTTGTTTGTGACTGTCATATTATTCTCTTCGCCTATAATCTTACCGTATCCGCCATTCCAGTTCGAGCCGTAGCCCACGCTGTCCCCGAAAAGCAGCATAGATTTCCCAAGCAGCGGATTTTCGGTTGTAATATCTATTGTTTTTGTTTCGGCGTCCCAGTATACCACGCAATCAAGACTCTCGCAGATAAATCTCAGCGGAACCATAGTATAGTCGGACACAATTTTCGGTGCCTGACGAAGAAGACGCGTGATACCGTTTTTCGAAGCAATGTTACTGTCGATAGTCAGCGAAATTTCGTTATTGTTCTTAACAGAGGTAACGGTTCTCGTCTCACCGTTCCAGTCAATCGAAGCGCCAAGCGCTTCAAAAATGGCGCGCATAGGCACAAATGTCGTTCCGTCCTCAATAAACGGCTCTGCGTCAAATGAAAGCGGACTGCCTTCGATATTAACGGTTATATCCTCCGCAGACGCAGCAGACACGCCAATCGCAAGCGCAAGAAGCACAAGAGCAAAAAATTTTTTCATTTTTATTTCCTCCTCTATTATCTTATATTACATTGTCTTCAGCCATGGCACCATCGGCTCAACATAAATCTTCCGATATCCCTCTTCATTCGGATGACAGCCGTCACCTTCAGGAGAGCTTTCAGAGCCGAAGTATATTTTATTCATTTCAGCGTCTTTGACGTTTACACCCGTCTCGGCATTATTCGCGGCGTACAAATCAATATACGGAACTTCCCATTTGTCACACACGGCTTTAAGCATCTCATAATACGGTGCAAAGTCCCCCTCCGCGTTATATGTGAACGGATTGTGTATAATAACAAATCCCGTTTTACTTTCAGGGTGATTTTCCCTTAATCTGAAAAATGTACTTTCAATCGCGCCGGTCATTGTCAGTTCGTCATAGCCGCCGTCAAACCCCTCTGTCAGAGCGCCCAACTCCACATGATTCCAGAAATCATTTACTCCGCCTTCAACAATAATATAATCATATTTATCAGTCAGCTTATCGGTCATATCTATTATACTCGGACGTAATCCTTCCGAGTCTGCCGACCATGTAATATTACGCGCAAACGTTGCGCCTCCGATACTCGGGTTAGTCACAATCATATTATTCTGCTCGCCGATAATCTTACCGTAACCGCCATACCAGTTTGCGCCGTAGCTTATACTATCGCCGATAAAAGCTATGCTTTTACCTTCAAGCATATTTTCCACTGTAGCAGTTTCCACAACCTTATTTTCAGCAGAATTATTCCGCACAATACTGACTGCTGAGTAAGCTGTTATTGAAACAGCCGCCGCCAGCAGCACCGGAATCAGTTTTGACATATTAATATCAATCCCTCCATCATCTTATATTATAGACTCTTCAGCCACGGCACCATCGGTTCAACGTAAATCACCTGGTAGCCGAATTCGTTCGGATGACAACCGTCACCATCTGGGGTTTTTTCCGAGCCGAAGTACAATCTGTTTATTTCCGGGTCTTTCACGTTTATCCCTGTCCATGGATTGTTCGCCGCATACAGGTCAATATACGAAATCGACCATTTTTCACAAGCGGCTTTAATCGTTTCATAATACGGGGCAAATTCCGCTTCGCCATCATAGGTAAGATGGTCGTGCGCAATTACATATCCCAGCTTACTTTCCGGATGATTTTGCTTAAGCGTGTAGAAAATACTTTCCATCGCTCCTGTCACAGTAGACTCATCATAACCGCCGTCAAATCCCTCTGTAAGGTTGTTGAGCGGAACCTTCTTCCACGAATCGTTTATACCGCCCTCTATTATAATATAATCATATTCCCCTTCCAGCGAATTAACAGTATCTACTATACTTATCTTTGAGCCTGTAACACTTTCATTTCTTGCAAGCGTTATTGCATCAACGCCGCAATTTGTAACAATCATATTATTCTGTTCGCCGATAAGCTTACCATATCCGCCTGAGTAGTTAGCCCCATAACATATACTATCGCCAACAAACGCTATACTCTTTCCTTCAAGAGACATTTCATATGCAATATCGCTCTGAACCATATCACCTGCCGAGTGAGCAGTCGTGGATACAACCGCGGCAAGCAACACAGAAATCAGCTTTGTCATAATACTACCCCCGTGCAAATCACAGAAAAAGAAGCAAGCAGATCGCCATTTTGAGAAACACCGACGTATGTAGATACTTCAAGTTTCGATAAAAGGTGATATGCGATGCTTATTTCTTGTGATTTATCCCAAAATTTTCTCTATCAACTCTGCCAGTTCCTCTGCTTTTTTCGTTATGTAGTCTACATCCTTACCTTCTATCATAACGCGCACAAGAGGCTCTGTACCGGATGGTCTTATCAGGACTCTTCCCTCGCCCGCGAACTCATTTTCAAGAGCCTCGCATGCAGCGGCAATTTCAGGATTATCCATATATGTATCCTTGTTTTCCAGTTTTACAGTAGCATTCCTCAGAACCTGCGGCATTACCTTAACTATTCCTGCCGCCTCGGAAGCGCGTAATCCGGTCTTTTTAAGCACTGCTAAAAACTGAAGCGCGCTTACAAGACCATCACCTGTGGTGTTATGGTCAAGGAAAATGATATGTCCTGACTGCTCACCGCCTATATTATAGCCGTTTTTCAGCATTTCTTCAAGCACGTACCGGTCTCCCACATTTGTGCGCGGGATATTTATACCCATTTTTTCTCCGGCAATGAAAAGACCGAGATTACTCATAACAGTAGCAACCAGCGTATTCTGTTTAAGCTGACCGTTATCGCGCATGAACTTCGCGCACGCCGCCATAATCTGGTCGCCGTCGATAAGATTTCCCTTTTCATCAACAGCCAGCATTCTGTCGGCATCACCGTCAAACGCGATACCGATATCCGCGCCGATTGAAGTTACATAAGCCTGCAAGCTTTCCATATGCGTTGAGCCGCACATCGCGTTTATATTAACTCCGTCAGGAGTGTTATGAATTGCTTCCACGTTAGCGCCCAGCTTATTTAAAGCCTTGAACGCAGTTTCATAGCTTGCGCCGTTTGCGCAGTCTACCGCCACCTTTATGCCGTCCAGACGGCAGTCTATTGTGGAAACGGCAAATGCGACATAATCCTCAACCGCGTTATGGTTAGCGTTAACATAACCTACTTTACCATGTGTAGGCAGCTCTTCAATTTGCTTTTCTCCTGTGATATAGCTTTCTATTTCATTCTCAATAGCGTCGCTGAGCTTATAGCCGTCGCCGTTAAAGAATTTAATTCCGTTATACTCGCACGGGTTATGCGACGCGCTTATAACCACTCCGGCATCAGCTTTATAATACCGCGTCAGATATGCTACCGCCGGAGTCGGCACGATGCCCAACGGAATAACCTTAGCGCCCATTGAACAAAGTCCCGCAGTCAGCGCGGCCTCCAGCATATCACCGGATTTTCTCGTATCTTTTCCTATAAGTATTCTCGGTCTCTTAGAGGTGTGCTTCGTCAGAACATATGCGCCGCTCTGACCTGTTTTAAAGGCCAGCTCTGCCGTAAGGTCCTTATTGGCAATGCCTCTTATACCGTCTGTACCGAATAATTTTCCCATTTTAATCCTCCTATTTTTTTTATTAAAGGGTAAGATGCGCCGATTATCTTTCACGTTATACCACCTGCGCGCCGCTCTGAATATCATTCAATGTAGTAAGCACGGTTAGCTTATCTTCAAATTCGGCGGATAAAATCATTCCGCATGATTCAAGTCCCATCATCTTTCTCGGCTTCAGATTTGCAACAAACAGCACATTCTTACCGATAAGTTCTTCAGGAGTATGATACTTTGAAATACCGGAAAGAATCTGACGGGTTTCACTTCCAACCTGCAGGGTAAATCTCAGAAGCTTTGAAGATTTCGGCACCTTCTCACATTCTATTACCTTGCCGACACGTATATCAAGCTTCTCAAACTCCTCGAATTCTATATAGTCCTTGTACGGTTCTATTTCTATCTTTTCTTCCTCCTGAGCGCCGAATTCTTCTTCAAGCTCAGCCATTTTCTTCTCAGCGTCAATTCTCGCGAACAGCACAGCTGCCTCGCCTACTTTCGTGCCGGCTTTCATAGTTCCGAATGTCTTTGCGCTCTCAAAGCTTAAATCATCTGCGCCTATCTGCTCAGCTATTTTCTTTGAGGTTTCAGGCATAAATGAGCTTAAAAGCGCCGCGATAATTCTTATCGTTTCGGCAAGATTATAGAGTACCGTACCGAGACGCGGCTTTTGCTCCTCGTCCTTTGCGAGCACCCACGGCATTGTCTCGTCAATATATTTATTTGCTCTATCAACCACCTTCCATATCGCGTCAATACTGTCCGCAACATGGAGCGTCTCCATCTTCTTAACGATTTCCTCTATAGCGCCTGTAGCCACAGCTTTCAGATCGTCGTCAAATTCTCCTGATACATCTCCCGGCTGAATCTCGCCGCCGAAATATTTATTAATCATTGCAACTGTTCTGTTCACAAGATTACCCAATGTGTTCGCAAGATTGGAGTTAAAGCGGCTTATAAACACCTCATAGGTGATTGTGCCGTCCTGCGCGAATGGCATTTCATGCAGCGAATAGTACCTTACCGCGTCAACACCGAAATGCTTTACCAGATCCTCCGCGTAAATCACATTGCCGCGGGACTTACTCATCTTCTCCTCTCCGACAAGCATCCACGGATGTCCGAACACCTGCTTCGGAAGCGGTTCGCCGAGAGCCATAAGCATTATCGGCCAGTAAATTGTATGGAAACGCAAAATATCCTTACCGATAATATGCACATCGGCAGGCCAGTATTTCTTATATAATTCACCTTTCTCATCCGGCGTATATCCAAGCGCAGTGATGTAGTTTGAAAGCGCGTCAATCCACACGTAAACCACGTGACCCGGGTCGAACTCAACCGGGATTCCCCATGAAAAGCTTGTTCTTGACACGCATAAATCCTGAAGTCCCGGCTTCAAGAAGTTATTTACCATTTCATTCTTACGTGACTCGGGCTGAATAAATTCAGGATGGGAATCGATGTATTCCATCAGTTTATCCTGATATTTACTCATTCTGAAGAAATATGCTTCTTCCTTCGCTTTCTTTACCTCTCTTCCGCAGTCAGGACACTTACCGTCCTTGAGCTGTGTTCCGGTCCAGAACGACTCGCACGGCGTACAGTACCAGCCCTCATATTCACTCTTATAGATATCGCCCTGGTCATAGAGCTTTTTAAAAATCTGCTGTACCGCTTTCACGTGATAATCGTCGGTTGTGCGGATAAACTTGTCATAGCTCACATTGAGCATATCGGCAATATCCTTAATCTCAGCGGCAATCTTATCAACGTGCTGCTGCGGCGTAATTCCTGCTTCCTCGGCAACTTCCTGTATCTTCTGACCGTGTTCGTCCGTGCCTGTAAGAAAGAACACATCCTTGCCTAAGAATCTGTTAAATCTCGCAATCGCGTCTGTCAGTATTATTTCATATGTGTTTCCGATATGCGGTTTTTTTGATGTGTACGCAATCGCTGTTGTAATGTAGTATTTTTCTTTATTCATCCCAGTCACTCTCCATTAAATTTATTAAAAAGTTTTTAAACATAATAAGCTGTTTTTTTATAAACATACCTGTGCTTTTTATAATCCGTATCGGCGCGTCAAATATTCCCGCCTTATAGAAGCTTATCACAAGCATAAGTATTAACGGTCCCAGGATAAGACCGCCAATACTAAGCGTTCTGTATCCGACATACATGGACATCAGCGTGAGAATGGAGTGTATACCCATTCCCGTGCTTACAAGCTTCGGTTCAGTTATACGTCTTACCACAAGCACCGCAAGGTATATTATTATAAGACCTATACCCATTTTTATATTTCCGTTAAGAAAAGCTACAACAGACCACGGCCATAGGATAAGACCGCTTCCGAAAAACGGCAGTGCGTCTATTACAGCTATAAGCAAAGCGATAAGCAGCGCATAATTGGCATCAATAATAACCAGACCGATAAATATGACAATGAACGCGATAAACATCAGTATTACCTGCGCTTTTATATATCCGCCAAGGTACTTCTTAAGCTCGCTTTTTACCATTACAAGTCTTTCAATAAAGCTCGGGCGGAACACGCCGCTCACAGCCCGGCTTACAACCTTATTATCCGAAACCATGAAATATGATGACAGAACAAATACTATAACCGCTATAAACATCCTCGGCAGCGCTTTAGCAATATTGCCCGCATTATCCACCATAGGTTCTGACATAGAGTTTATCATTTCCGAAGCCTTAGAGGATATACTGTCGCCCAACGCTGTGAAAGCCTGCTGAACATTCGCCGGGAGATTATCATATAATACAGACCATTTTGCTCCTACAGAATGAATACTGGCTCTCATGCTTTCATAAATTGAAGGGAATTGCGTGTAAATCATCCGCACCTCGTCAATAATTTTCCATATTACAAAGCTAAGTATTCCTCCAAGTATACCCACTATCAGGACTATAACAAGTACAGCTGAAAGTCCTCTGGGTATTTTCAGCTTTTTCTGTAAAAAGTCCGCAAGCGGATTAACTGTCATAGAAAACAGATATCCTAAAATAAACGGAAGAAACAGTTCCACAAGAAATCCAAGCGCTGTAAGTATTTTCGGCAGGAAAATATATATCAGAGCTGCCGCTGCAACGATTCCCGCTGTGCAAATCAGTACTTTTACCCAGCTTTTTCTTATTTTCACGTTAATCAGTAGCCTTTCTGCCCACAAATATCAATTACAATTTTAACGTTCTTATCGTGGGCGGATAAGGCGTTAAACGAAGATTATTTTTCTAAAAATCTGTTCATGAGTGTGTACCCCTGTTCAATATAGATTCCTGTTTTCTCCGCGTCATTTTCCGTGTATGAAAGATTAATATTAGTGTCAATTTCCTTTGTACTGTCGTAGATTATATACGGAACAGGGTCTGACACGTGAGTTTTCAAACTGATAGGGGTCGGGTGGTCAGGCAGAATCATCATTCTGTAATCTATACCGCGGCTTTCCAGCTCGTCTTTAAGGAACTTAACCACCTTTTTATCTATCGTTTCAACTGCAAACTTTTTCTTCTCCGGCAGTCCCTGATGTCCCATTTCATCAGGAGCCTCCATATGCACATATACGAAGTCACTGCCGTTAAGGAGAGTATCAAGCGCCGCCTGCGCTTTCCCCTCCCAGTTTGTTTCGCAGTTACCCGTTGCGCCCTCAACATCTATTGAGTTCATACCGGCGCATTTTGCAATACCTTTTATGAGGTCAACAGCGGAAATAACGCTGCCCTTAATGCCGAATTTCTCCTCGAAATTATCAAGCTGAGGCTTTGTTCCCTCGCCCCACGGCCATATTGACGTGGCAGGATTTTTGCCGGCAGCAACACGCGCCTTATTAACAGGGTGTTCTTTTAAAATCTTTTCACTTTTCTTCATCATCTCAATGAAGGTTTCAGAACCATCGCCTTTTGGCAGATAGTCCGTAATCTTTCTGTCTGAAATATCGTGCGGCGGAGTCATATCAACATTCGTACTGCCTCCGCTCCAGACACAAAGATGACGATAACTGATACCGGGATAGAATTTGATTTTATCAGTGTCCAGTTCAGCCGCAACCGCTTTTATAAGCTCTGCCGCTTCTTCGGTTGAAATCTCGCCTGATGAATAGTCAAGCATTGTCTTATCCTCATAATTTTCCTCGTCGCTCAGAGTTACAAGGTTTGTTCGAAATGTCACGTCATCATCCTTCATCTCGACGCCGATTGACGCGGCTTCAAGCGGTGAACGTCCGCTGTAGCTTTTCTTTGTGTCATAGCCCATTACAGACAGATTTGCCACATCGCTTCCGGGCTTCATACCGTCCTGAACGGTTTTTACCATACCCATCTCACCGTGACGCGCCATATAGTCTATAGTCGGCTTATCCGCCACCTCTAAGATTGTCTTACCGTCAAAGAAATCGACGGGGTAATCCGCCATTCCGTCACCTAATATTACAATATATTTCATATTTATCGTCCTTCCTTCTTTTCATTATGTATAAATCACTGTTTTATTCTCGGGATAATCGCAAGAGCGCCGCGTCCGACATGCGTTCCGATAAGCGGTCCGAACTCGCCGTACATTTCAATACAGTCTTCGCCGTATATTTCCTGAAGCTTCTCTCTCGCCTCATTCCCCTTCTTTTCGTCCGACTGGACTATGAGGAACTTCACATTTTCCGTGTCAAGGTCAGAGTCTTCGCCGACCTTTTCAATCAGCTTGTCTATAAGCTTCTTCTTGCCGCGCAGCTTATCGAGACTCTCCACAAGTCCGTGTTCTATTGTCAGAATCGGTTTAATATCAAGCATTGTTCCGACGAAAGCCGCCGCCTTTGAAAGTCGTCCGCCCTTTTCAAGATATTTCAGAGTATCAACAAGCAGATAGCAGCGCCATGTCTTTATGTATTTTTCGCATTCTTCAATTATTTCCTCTACACTTTTCCCAGCCTGCGCCATCTGCGCCGCATGAACAGCCGTCTGGGCTATGTAAAGCGAAAACTTCTGTGAGTCTACCACATGAAAATCTGCTTCAGGGTTTTCTTCTTCTATCTCACTTTTAACCAGATTTGCCGTCTGATATTGACCGCTTGCAACTCCCGAAAGAGCGAAATATATAACGCTTTCGTGTTCCTCACATTCCTTTTTAAAGTAGTCGTACATATCAGCGTACGGGGTCTGTGAAGTAGTCGGAAAACCGTCAAAGCTTTCAAGCATATCGAAGAATTCACTGTTTGTTATATCTTTTCCCTGGACATACTGCTTTTCTCCGAAAAGGCTTAAAAACGATATAATTCCTATATTATATTTATCTGCTGTTTCAGGTGGAATATCCGCTCCTGTGTCTACTATAATCTTGATATCTGACATAACAATATCCATAGCCTTTCTGCCCACAAATATTAATGAAAATTTTAACGCGCTTATCGTGGGCTGATAAGTCGTTAAACAGAAACAGTATCTACCATGTGAACTTGGTTAGCTGCCCCTTTTCTCTCAAATCCTTAAATCCCTGCTGACGCAGAGCCTCATATACTATGACCGCAACGGAATTTGAAAGATTAAGACTTCTCGCTTCATCAATCATAGGTATGCGTATACAGCGTTCCTCATGTTCATAAAGAAGCTCTTCGGGAAGTCCCGCATCCTCGCGTCCGAACAGAATAAAATCATTATCATTAAACTCCGCATCGGAATATATATGCTGTGACTTTGTGCTCGCGTAAAAGTACCGCGCGCCCTGTGTCTTGTTAAAAAAATCATCTAAATTATCGTAATACTGAACATTTAATAAATGCCAGTAGTCAAGCCCCGCGCGTTTAAGATTTTTATCCGTAATCTGGAACGCAGTCGGACGTACTATATGAAGATGGCAGCCTGTCGCCGCGCATGTGCGGGCAATATTGCCGGTATTTTGCGGTATTCTCGGTTCTACCAAAACTATATTTATCAAATCATTGTCACCTCAGAAATTTAATCATAAACCTGTTCAGAAGCGGACGTTTTATCATAACCGCCTTTTTAGGGCAAAGCTCCTGACAGCAAAAGCATTTTATACATTTCTTCTCATCTATTACAGGCTTTCCGCCTGACATATCAATCGCCTTTGGCGGACAGCATCTTGCGCACTCGCCGCAGCTTACGCACATTCCATAATCCATTTTCGGACGCGACGCAAGCGCGTTTGTGAGAAAGGCGTTAAGAGACGTGGGAAGCGATATAAGCTTTAAAAGATTAAAATGGCTTTCCGGCTTCACGAAATCCTTTATCACAAGCGGTTCAATATTTTCGCCCGCAATCTCAAGACCATCCGCATTTTCCGCGACAAGCCCTCGTTCTACCGCCTCGCGCACTGTGTCAACCTCATTTGGAGTATAGTCTATAATATGACACGCCGCCATATCGAGAGCGTGAGCATTTTCTGAGGCAATTACAAGTCCTATGTGCCTGTTCTGTCCGGCTGTCGGTCCGTTTCCTTCCATGCCCCATATCGCATCCATGATAGACAGCGTGGGTTTTACGCATTCATGCAAATCTACAAGCATGGAACAAAACGCTTTTCTTTCATCAAGACGGAAGTGAAGCTCAGCTTTATATGTGCCGGGAACAACTCCGAACAGATTCTTGACAGCACCCGTATAGCTTGTCATAGCGTGCGTCTTAAGCTTCGGTAATGATATAATAACATCAGCTTCAAGTATCGGATTTATAATAGGTATATTTTTTACCGTTCTGCCGTCTTCAAAATGCACTTCGGAAAATGACGTGTCAAAATTGAGTTTAGCGTTTGTGCCCTCTATCGCCTTATCAATACCGCATGTCTGATATACGGCTTTAAGCGCCGCCGCGTTATACGGTCCTCCCGGGCTTTCGGCTATAGTTACAATTCCTCCCGCCCTTTCTGCCATTAGTATAACCGCATGAAGAAACGCTGGATTAGTAGTAACAGCTTCTTCAGGTTTTTTTCTCGAAACAAGATTGGGCTTTATCACAACCTTGTCGCCCTTTTTTATAAACTTATCTATTCCTCCGATAAGCTCCACAGCTTTTTCCACCGCAGCCTGTACTTCGGAATATTCCTCACATTTCACAATTGAAACCTTGTTATTCATATACCAAATCCTCTCTGCAATGTAAAAATCCGTAAACTAATGCATATTCTATACTATTATACAATATTCTTTCTGATATTTCAACCATTAAACGGCATCAGACGGAAATTTTTTCGGAGATTGTTGATACAGCCAACAACTTCTTATGGGTAAGCTCAATAAGAAATGCTCCTAAAGGCGCTGTAATCAGAATTGCCATAACCGCTATTGTAAGAACTACGTTTCCGCATTCAAGTCCCATAGCAAGCGGCACTCCTCCGATAGCCGCCTGAACAGTCGCCTTCGGCATATACGCAATCATACAGAACAGCCGTTCTTTAAATGATAATTTTGTGCGAAGCATACACAGAAACACTCCAAGCATCCGAAAACACAGAACGCCGGATATTAAAATAATCGCTCTGACAGCCGCGTCTGTTACATAATTAATATCTACCGCCGCTCCAACCAGCACGAATAAAAGTATTTCCGCGCATACCCAAAGCTTATTAAATCTTACCGACAAACGCGAGGAGGTTTCTTTAACGTATCTTTGCATAGCAATTCCGATAAACATAATTGCAATTAATGCCGAAAACGTTATGCTCACGGTGATACTATCCTCTATTGTAACCAGAATAAACGATACGCTCAGGATAATGATTATTTTCACCGTATCGCGAATATGTGCCTTTTCAAAGAATTTTGACAACAGAAAACCCGACAGAAAACCTATTGCCGCGCCTAAGCATATTGAAACCGGGATATTTATAAAGCTCATCACAGAAACCTCATTACCCTGTGCCAGACCGGTAAATGCTGTGAAAAGCACAATAACAAAAATATCATCCACCGATGCTCCGGCCAATATCATTTGAGGAATGCTTTTATCCGTTCCGTATCCTTCATCTATCAGTCTTATCATTTTCGGCACAACCACAGCCGGAGAAACCGCGGCAACAACCGCGCCTGTTATCGCGGCATCAAGCACAGATATATTGAACAATTTTGGCGCTAAGATTATCATTCCGGCTATTTCAAACAGAGCCGGGACAAAACACATCAATACCGCCGGACGCCCGACCTTTTTCAAATCACTTATGTTCAAAGTAAGTCCGGCTCTTGTCAGTATAATAATCAAAGCGATTTTTCTGAGTTCTGCTGAAACGTTTAATATTGACGCGTCTATCAGATTAAACGCGTAAGGACCGATTATAACACCTGTAAGCATCATACCAAGCAAGCTCGGTAATTTACACTTTTTGCATATCCATCCTGAAAACGTTCCTATAAGCAATATCAAAGAAATACTGATTAACATAAAAATCTACCTTCCTGCCCACTAAAAATAATATAGAATTAACAGACTTATCGCGGGCTGATAAGGTGTTAAATTGTGTTCTTTCCCCAAAAAAAAGCTGACACCTCTGCCTGTAATCGCAGAAGTCATCAGCTTTGCAAGCGGTTTTAGTGCGCATAAGCACTACGGGAGAACTTCATTCCCGATAATAAACTAAATCAGTTTTTAGGATTAACAATATCACGCCAGTCAAGGTCGCCGCGTTCAAGACCGTGGATAAGCACCTCCGCCGTTGCGGAATTGGTCGCAATAGGGATATTCTGCATATCGCATAATCTTAAAAGCGAAAATACGTCAGGCTCATAATTTTCCGCATTCAAAGGATCACGGAAAAACAGAACAAGGTCAATCTCGTTATAAGCAATTCTCGCGCCTATCTGCTGGTCTCCGCCCTGAGGTCCCGATAAAAACCTGTATACATTTAGTCCGGTATTTTCAATAATCATCTTTCCCGTTGTACCGGTTGCATACAATGAATGCTGTGAAAGCACACCGGAATATGCAATGCAGAACTGAACCATTAACTCTTTTTTCTTGTCGTGTGCTATCAGTGCAATGTTCATAGGAATCCCCATAGTCTTTCTGCCCACACCCTCCATATTAACATTCTTATCGTGGGCTGATAAGGCGTTAAATACCTCTTTAATTATTTCCCTAAAACTTTTCTAATCCTCCTGAGAAAACCTTCCTTCTCATCAAAATCAATTATCGGAACTTCTTCGCCGAGTATCCGCGCGGCAATATTACAAAATGCCTTGCCTGCCGCGGATTTTTCATTAGACACAGCTATTTCACTCTTTAAGGATGAAATTATCAGTTCTTCATCATCGGGAATAATTCCTATTACAGGAATTTGAAGCATATCAACGCAGTCGTCCATATTCATCATTATTCCCTTATCAATCATATCCGCGCGCACGCGGTTTATCACAACTCTTATATCAGATATATTCATATCCTCTAAAACCGAAATTGTTCTGTCCGCGTCTCTTAACGCAGTCAGGTACGGCAAAGTAACTATTATTGCTCTGTCCGCACACATTGATGCGTATAAGAATCCGCCCTGAAGTCCCGCCGGCGCATCGACAATACAATATTCAAACCTTGATTTAAGCTGTTCCCAGACACGTCTTACTTTCTCTTCTTCGAATGCGACCATTCCTCGAGTCTGCGGCGCCGGCACGAAATAAAGATTTTCATACCGCCCGTCCTTAACAAGCGCCTCGTCAAGACTGCATGTACCTTCAATCACATCTGAGATATCGTATACAATACTGCTTTCAAGACCAAGAACAATATCAAGATTTCTTAATCCCATATCCATATCCACCACCGCCGTAAGTTTACCTCTGACGGCAAGCGCCGCTCCGATATTTGCGGCAGCAGTAGTTTTGCCTGTGCCGCCCTTACCCGACGCTATTATGATGATTTTGCACATTTTTATATCCTTTCAATGCGGGCAGAACCCTGCTTTATAAGTATAGCACAGATTTCAAGCCTTGTCTATATTTAGGGCAAAAAATCTTCAATATAAATCTGATTATCTGTTAAAAATGCCCTTTTTGGTTTATTTTCACCTTCAAACTCGCTTTTGTCAAAGTTACGGCGCGTCTTTGCGATACGTACTTCAGTCGGTTCAAAATCCATCGCGATTATATACGCTCTGTCATTGCCCATACAGCCCGCCTCAATACTGCCTTTGACACTGCCCATGACTATAACATTTCCAACAGCAGCAATTACCGCGCCTTCCTCTACGTTTCCGACAAGCATAAGATGACCGTCAGATTCAAGAGTCTTGCCGGCGCGAACAACACCTTCATAGAACCTTGCGCGGCTGCTTTTAAAGTTTGTTGTAACAACCTCTTTGATTGCCTCAAGAGATTTTTCACCGTTATCCTTTTCCTCCGTCTTTTCCTCTTTAAGATCATCGGGAAGTCTCAAAGTATGCTCCTTATAATTCTCGCTTTTTACTTTTTTCCTTTCGCCGTAATTAACAACACTTTTGGGAAGCATAGCTGACACAATTGCCTCAAGACGCATTTTGTCGCTTGCATTAAGCTCGCGTCCGACAAAATAAATATTACAATGCCCGTCACCAAAAAATGTTCTGAACTGACGCAGCTTCTCGTACAGTGAGGCAGTTATATCGGAAACAGAACATTCCGAATCAAGATAAATCTTGACGCCGTCTATCGTGCCTTTAAGCTTTATTATTTCCTTTTCCAATATACGCACCTCTTTCCTTA
>JAFLUB010000010.1 GCA_022509025.1 Oscillospiraceae bacterium
ACGGCGTTACCAAAGGCAAAGCCTTTGACGCCTGAGAGAGCATTGAATCATAACGCTGCGCACACGTTGCGTGCTTGCAATTATGATATAATAACCTCACGGCGTTACCAAAGGCAAAGCCTTTGACACCTGAGAGAGCATTGAATCATAACGCTACAGCAACGGTGCTGCCTTGCAGTTATGATAAATACATATTAACATTTATTAACTTTGTTGGGAGATGATATATTATGCTGCTTTCTACTGAGATTATCTTAAGAATTCTTTATTTTGTAGTTAATAGTATTATAGCTTATCCTAAATATTTAATAGTTAAAAAAAAGTCAATTCTTACTACAGGAACAATTATTGATTTAAAGGATATAAAATATAAATATAATAAAAAAGCAAAAATAGTAGCAAGAACCTATATTTACAATTTAGAAATCGATATTGAAGGGCAGAAAAGAATTACTGAATATTCAGAACATTTTTGGGGCGACGGTATCAACTCAATATTAAATGGAACTTCGTTAGAAGTATTTTATAACAGTTCAGACAATACGGCGGTCAATGCAGTACGACTAAAAAAAGATATATGGGAATATCCTTTATATACAGTAGTTATTGGTGTTGTTATTGCAATAGGATTGATCATTTCATATAATGTATTTTACAAAAAAGCATGAGTTAGTTTTATCCGGAAATACCCGCAGATTGACAGGTAATCCAAAACCATATAGAAAATAAAAATCGCAAATGCCCTGCACTCACATGAAAGTATGTGAGTGCAGGGCATTTCAGTGTGTAGACAGAGTCTACACACTGAGCAGACTTTGACAAATTAGGTCAGATTTCACGAAAAGAGAAAAGTAGGCGTACGTGGGTACGGTAAGGCTTATTTTCGTGAAAAGCGCATAACAGCGGTGTTTTTCGATAAAATACCGCTGTTAAATTTACTTAGTATAAAAATCACCTTGATATTGTAGATTGTAATATTGCGCGGTCTGGGCAATTTGTCGACAGTCTGAAATGCCCTGCACTCATATGAAAGTATGAGTGCAGGGCATTTGTTATGTTGATTTATTCAAACTTTTTATAAGCCGGGGAGAATATCGGTTTCATATTCTTTATCGAATGCCATACAAACAGCTTAACACTGTCTTGTGATTCGAACTCCGAATTAAATTCCACAGTACCTGTTACAGGCAAGTCGGCTGTAACATTACCGATTGTCACAATCTTTACTTGCTTAACAGTGTCTTTGGAATCATACAGTGCAGCGATAAGTATAGGATTATCAATATCCTTATTGGAATTTAATTTGTAATCCACGCTTGCAGAGCCTGTTTCAGTAATTTCGAATACGTATTGAATATCAGGGATATCCGTAGGAACAGGTTCCGGTGTTTCACCGGTATCGGGTGTCTCAGTAGCCGGCGGAGCTGTCACACCGGTTGTCGGTGTCGGTGTTGTCGGCTCATCTGTCACACCGGTTGTCGGTGTCGGTGTTGTAGGCTCATCTGTTGCGCCGGTGGTCGGTGTTGCCGGCGGATCTACGTTTCCGCCTCCCGGTGTCGGACTCGGTGATTCCGACGGTTCCTGTGAAGGACTTTCCGTAGGCTCCGGTGTAGGAGCTATGGCGCCTTCAGTAAACTGTAATGCTGTTATTTTAGCTATACCGTTAGGATAGCCCCAACCCAGTGTGCTGCTGTTGGCACGGTAGAAACCGAACTTTACCGCATTTACTTTGTCGCCTTCAGGAAGAGTATAATCAGTACAATCAGCAATGATATTATTATCAAACTTCAGATATTGCACTGTGTTTGTACTTGTATCTGCTACCAGCTGTATATTTTTTGTAAATGTACCGTTGCTTCCGCTAAAGATGGCGTTTGCAGACCATGTGTTGCCCGCGTCCTTGCTCAACCAGACCTTATAGTCTTGTTTCCAACCAAGCCTCAGATTTGAGCCGAACTGTATATACTCGTAATGCTCAGTACCTGCGCCCACCTGACTGCCGAAATGCCAGTCCACATCATATGTCACGAGCGCTCCGTCAGTTATGTCGAATGTTTTCGTTGCATCATATGATGAACCGGGTTTTGTTGGGTTATATCTGATTCTGTTCTCTGTTGTGTCAACCTCAAGCCGTGCGGTATCTGTATTGGTCTGCGCCCAGTCTGACAGGTCGCTTGCTGACCATGCCGTATCTGAGGTTGTGCCCTTTTCATAGAGCGAATTACCGTAGCCTGTGGGAAGTTCCTCACGCATATAAGAAAGCAGCGAGATTGACGGTTTTACATAAATGCCGCCGTTTGTTTCATTATACGGATATGCCTCAGTATCGGGTTTGCCGTCGCTATCCTTTGTAGTATAGTATCTCAGACGCTTGAAATGCGCTCCGTTTAAGTCAAAGGTTGTTGTGTACTCATCGTACGGCTTTTCTGCGTCACGTCTGTCACCCTGTAAAGTAGCGACACATGTATCGGAATCATAGTCAAATTCAAGCTTCACATCCCAGCGCGTTGTACTTCTTCCGAACGGATTATTACTACCGTCAAGAACCTGCGTCCAGTCATTGCCTACATTCTGCGTCATTTCCGCGCCGATTGTACTCTGCGTCATCTGAGCTTTGTTCGTGTACGACTGCGAAAGTGTCAAAATGTTGTTTTCGTTCTCGTCAAGGAACTGAAGTCCAAACGTGTATTCATTTCCGTTCCAGTTCCACATGGTAGGTATTATACCTGTATCGGGGTTAGGAGTTGCTCCCGGTTCATTATGTATTCTCTGTCCGCCGGTATCAATTCTAAAATAAATAGTCGCCTTGTTATCCTCATATACTTCAAAGTCCTTATAGACTTCCGCGCCCGATTGAGCGTCTGTCTGTACTATACTTGCTGAATCAGCGGCACTTTTATATGTTGTTCCTTCGCTTTCTGCGCCGGTAACAAATGTATTTTCACCGGTTACGTCCTCGATGTTGCCGTTAAGCACGGTCACGATTACATCCTTTTCAATTCCGCCGTCATTTGTTTTTGCGGTTATAATTGCAGAACCTATGCTGACTCCTGTTACGGTGCCGTTTGCGTTAACCGTGGCAACATTTTCATTGGACGAGGTCCATGTCAAACCCCTATCTGTAGCATTCTCCGGAACGACTGTCGCCGCGATTGTCTTTGAACCGCCGATGAAAACGGTCGTATCGCCATACGGAACAGTTAAACCGGTTACAGGAGTAGAATATACCTCAACCTGACATGTGGCTGAGAAAGTACCGTTTGTTGTATCGGGTGATGTTGCCGTAATGGTTGTTGTTCCGTTTTTGATACCTGTTATAACGCCGTTTGAAACTGTCGCAACTGTCGGGTCAGACGAACTCCAGTTCACTTTCTTAGATGCAGTGTCGGGGGTGATATTCGCAGTTATAATCGCCGTGCTGCCTTTTTCTACTTTTATACTGCTCTCTGATAGTGTAAGTCCCGTTACCGGGTCTTTTGCCGCCTTCGCCGGTTCTGTGACGCTTGTAAACGCTGTTTCGGGAGCGAGATAGTTGAGTGTCTTTCCGCTCTCGTCTGTCGCAAGCGCAGCCGAACCTATGTAATAGCTCTGGTGCGGCGGCTGATTGTACGCAACATTCTGCCATGCGATTGCCGTTCTGTACTGACTATCATGCATAAGCGTGGTAAGTCTGTAATCCGACGGCAGGGTTGAAATGAATACTCTCAGAACAGGATTATCATTCGGTCCCTTGCCGTATGGCGCAATAATTTCCTCGCGCCAGTCACCTAAAATATCCGCGACAAGCGACGGTACATGCTTTGAGCTGTTATTTGATACTAACGGCAGATATCCGTTTCCGTCGTCGTAAAATCTTGTTGTATATCCTGTATCCGCATGATATTTTGCAAGCTGATTATCGTCAAGAATTTCACGGCTCAGATCGCCGTCCCAGTATACGAGGAAGTTTGTCATTGAACGCGAGCTTGTCGCCGGATGCGCTTTAAGTTCTTTTCCCGAAAGGGTAAACACATTTGCGTGTGAGCTTGACCATGCGAGAGCCATCGCGTCAGGATTGGTTTTTGCATATTCATCGTCTATATTATCCATAACGCCTCGACCCGTGTCGCCGGACGCGCCCTTGCCCCAGATTGTTGTGTCGCCGCCTTTGCCGTTATACGGTCTGCGGAAGTTAGCGGCGTTCTTCTTATATCCTTCGGGATCCTCTTTAACCGAGAACACCTCAAGATAACCGTCGTTGTCAAAATCGTTTACGTGCATTGCGTCACCGTGACCCAAACGCGTATTATCAATCATTGTTTTTCCGTCATCGTCAAGCGTCGCGCTGCCGTATACAATCTCGTCCTTACCATCGTTATCGACATCGGCTATTGTAAGGTTATGATTACCCTGTCCGTACATTGTGCTTGATTTGTTTACGTTTCCGTTATGCTCCCAGCGAAGCGAAAGTGTTTCGCCGTCCC
Organism: Oscillospiraceae bacterium; assembly: GCA_022509025.1. Lineage (GTDB taxonomy): Bacteria > Bacillota > Clostridia > UBA1381 > UBA1381 > Hominilimicola. Next base: position 4,464 of record JAFLUB010000010.1, read on the forward strand.
AGTCGTATGCGCGGATTACTGCCTTTGCGTAATAACCGCGGCACATGATAAGGCTCGGGTGAACGCCGTCAAGGTACGCAACGCCGCCAAGATAACGCTCGCTTCGGTTCGCCTTGCTGTCGCCCCAGTCGGAAAGCTTGCCGCGCGGAATGTAGTCCGTTGTCGCAAGCGCTTTACCTGTTTCACCGTCAAATATCGTCAGATACTCGGGACCTGTCGTATTCTTACCCGTTGCGCTGCCCTCTGTAACGTAAATATGCTCGTTATCTGTCGCTTTCCTTATAGCATCTGTGTCTCCGACATCTGTAACATAATTTCCAAGCGCGTCCTTCGTTCCGGGAGCGGTTTTTACTGCAAATTCCGCTTTACCGTCGCCGTCGAAATCGTATACCATGAAAGGCGAATAATGCTGTCCCGAAGTAACGTTGGGACCGAGGTTTATTCTCCACAACCGTGTACTTTTGACTACGTTATTATTGTCGCCGCTTCTTGTGTTTATGTCAAAATCATAAGCGTCAAAATATGTGTAACCCGTATAGTCACTGCCCGCGCTGTCCTTTGAGTCGGTCGGGTCCCATTTGAGGATTATCTCATAATCGCCGTCGCCGTCAAGGTCGCCGACGCTCGCGTCATTCGCGCCGCCTTCCTTAGCCACGGAGCCGTCGCTTGTAAGCGTGTTGTGATAATATGACCATCTTCCGCCCGCGTTAATATAATCATCAGGCCTCTCGATAGGTATGTCAAAATATGTATACGAGTTCTTTTCACTCGTTCCGTTATTGGCAAGACTGCCTCGCGCCGTTCTGTTGAAGTTAATCGGTGTTACAGCAGTGCAGAGGTCCTTACTCTTTCCCTGCGGGACTACCTGATATGTAGCTGTTCCCGAAGCGTTTGGGATAAAATAATTTGTCGCTCCGTCAGCTGCGGTTGTTGTCTTATAATTGCCGTTCTCATAAATATCGAACGCCTGATTGGTAAGGCTTTCCGTACCCAAAAGACGCCATGTTAAATAAACGCCGTTTTTCGCCTGGTTCCCCGAATCAGCCGTTGTCTTAACCGCAACCAGTCCGCGGTCAAGTCTTTCCATTTCGCGCGCTGTCGTTTGATACTTCGGCGTTTTTACCTCTGCCGCGCTCACCATTCCCGTGTACCCGGTAGAAAGTGTTGCCGCTATCGACATACACAATGCCATGCTGATTAATTTTCTTCTCATTTTCTCCTCTCCTTTTTGTCTGTATTATACTATTATTTACCTTCTTTAATTTTAACATATTATCATGATATAGTCAACATTCATCTGATATCCGGTTTTTTAGATTATATTGTAAAAAAAGTAAATATTTAATAAAATTTGATTGAAAAAAGGAATATGGTATGTTAAAATAAAATTACCCTAAAAAAATCAGAAAGGAAGAAAAAGGTATGGAAAAATTATTCAAACTCAAGCAGAACGGCACCAACGTCAAAACAGAGTTGATTGCCGGTCTTACAACGTTCCTGTCAATGGTGTACATACTGGCGGTTAACCCGTCGATGCTCGCCGCTGCGGGTATGGAACCGGCCGCTGTGTTTACCGCAACAGCTGTGTCAGCGTTTATCGCCTGCGCGGTTATGGCGTTCTTCGCTAACTACCCGATAGCGCTTGCGTCAGGTATGGGACTCAACGCGTATTTCGCGTACTCTGTATGTGTGCCTATGGCGGAAGCGGGAATTCAGGATCCTTGGCAGATTGCTCTGACGGCGGTACTGGTTGAAGGTATAGTATTCATTATACTTTCACTCTTCAAGTTCAGGGAAACGCTTGTGAACAAGGTTCCCGCAAACCTTAAATACGGTATATCAGCCGGTATAGGTCTGTTTATCGTAATCGTAGGCTTAAAGGGCGCGGGCATAGTTGTTGAGGACCCGTCAACACTTGTTGCTCTCGGCAGTATCGGAACTCCGCAGGTAGTTCTCGCGCTTGTAGGATTCCTGATTATTGCGGCTCTGCATCATTACAAGGTGCCCGGAGATATCCTTATCGGTATTCTCGCAACATGGGTACTCGGTATGATTGCCCAGGCTTTAGGCTGGTACAAGGTTGATGTGGACGCGGGCGCATATTCACTGTTCCCGAGCTTTGCGGGCGGTATGCTTCCGGCAGCTCCGAATCTGTTCAAGTTCAATTTCAGCTATGTGACAAGTCATGTTATGGAATTTATAGTTATTGTATTCTCATTCCTGTTCGTTGACTTGTTTGATACTGTAGGAACAGTAATCGGCGTTGCGGATAAGGGCGGTTTGCTCGACAAGGAGGGTAATCTCCCGAGAGCGGGCGCAACTCTTATGGCTGACGCCGTTGGTACGGTTGCGGGCGCGTGTCTCGGCACATCAACCGTAACAAGCTACGTTGAAAGCAGCGCGGGCGTTGCCCAGGGCGGACGCACAGGACTTACCGCTCTTACAACAGGCGTATTGTTCGTGCTGGCGCTTGTTCTTTCACCGATATTCCTTGCAATACCGGGATTTGCAACAACTCCGGCGCTTATGTTTGTGGGACTTCTGATGCTTTCATCTGTTAAGAAGATGACATTTGACGGTGATATCGCCGACGTTGTGAGCGGATTTATAGCAATTATCATGATGCCGTTCACATATTCAATAGCTAACGGTATCATGTTCGGTATTCTCTCATGGGTAATTCTTAAGGTTTGCACAGGTAAGGCGAAGGAAATTCACCCTGTTATGTGGATTGCGAGCGCACTGTTCGTTCTGAGAATTATAACTCTTATTGCATGATAAACTTAATTCGTTAACTAAAAAAATCTCCGTCATTCACGACGGAGATTTTTTAGTTAATGAATTATTAGCCTTCAAATCCGTTCGGGTGTCCCGACTGCCATCTCCAGCTATCTTCGCACATATCCTCTATGCCGTATTTAGCTTCCCATTCAAGCTCTGTGCGCGCCTTTTCGGGGTCTGCGTAGCACTCCGCGATATCGCCCGGTCTTCTCGGGTCAATCTGGTACGGAAGCTCCTTGCCGCAAGCCTTTGAGAATGCTTCGATTATCTGCAATACGCTGTAGCCGTTACCGGTGCCGAGGTTATATATATGCACACCCTCTTTATCCGAGCAATGCTCAATCGCCTTGACATGTCCGACAGCAAGGTCAACAACGTGGATATAATCTCTCACGCCCGTACCGTCCGGAGTATCATAGTCGTTACCGAAAACGTGTACCTTCTCAAGCTTGCCGACAGCCACCTGCGCAACGTAGGGAAGGAGGTTGTTGGGGATACCCTTCGGGTCTTCGCCCATTTTGCCGCTCTTGTGCGCGCCGATAGGGTTGAAGTAACGAAGAAGTGTTACCGACAGCTTCGGATTAGCCTTCTGCGCGTCTGTCAATATTCTTTCAATAAACAGCTTTGTTGTGCCGTACGGATTAGTTGTCAGAATTTTATCGCCCTTGTTGTCGCTTTCAACGATAGGCACTCTTTCCGGGTCGCCGTAAACAGTCGCTGACGATGAGAACACGATATTGTTACAGTCATGCTTCTCCATTGCCTGCATAAGATGCAGTGTACCGGTTATGTTGTTGTCATAGTATGTCAGCGGTATTCTTGTCGATTCTCCAACTGCTTTGAGTCCCGCAAAATGAATAACCGCGTCTATTTTGTTTTCTGCAAACACCTTTTCCGTTGCTTCATAATCGAGCAGGTCAACCTTATAGAACGGAAAATCCTTGCCTGTTATTTCCTTCACCGCGTCAAGACATTTCTCGCTTGCATTGTAAAGATTGTCGAGAACAATAATCTCGTAGCCCGCGTTCAATAGCTCCACGCAGGTATGGCTTCCGATATAGCCTGCGCCGCCTGTCACCAATATTTTCATAAACCTTTCCTCCCGTTATTTTAATTATACTTCTATTATATACCAATGAACGGTATTTTTCAATACTGAAATATCACTTCCCGAAAAATTCGTTTGCATAGTTTACAGATGACAGCGCATCGGGGCAGTATTTATCCGCGCCTATCATATCCGCGTATTCCTGCGTCAGCACCGCGCCGCCGACCCAGACCTTTACATTAAGTCCCGCCGCGCGGATAGCCTTTATCGTCTCCTCCATACTCACAACTGTGGTGGTCATCAGCGCGGAAAGACCGCACAGATGAATATCATTATCACGAAGCGCATTGACTATCACCTCAGGCGCGACGTCCTTACCCAGGTCATAGACCTCATAACCGTAGTTTTCCAAAAGTACCTTAACGATATTTTTGCCTATATCATGTATATCGCCCTTAACGGTAGCGACCGCGATTTTACCTCTGCTTTCCTGCTGTCCGCCTGTACTTTCGATATGTTTTTTTATCGCCTCAAATGCGTTTGCCGTGGTCTCCGCGCTCATCATAAGCTGCGGCAGGAACATTGTGCCTTTTTCAAATTCACGTCCGACAACATTAAGAGCCGCGACAAGGATATTATTGATGATATCCATCGGCTCGGTTGTTTCAAGCTGTCTGACCGTTTCTGAGTATGCGCTGTCTTTAAGTCCTTTTACGATTATATCGAAAAGCGCGTTCACGTTTTCTGTTTTCTCCTCAGTCTGTGATTCGCGTGTAATGGTAGTCTGCGCTTTAGTGCCTGAGTATGCGTTCACGTAATCCTGACAGTCAGCGTCATAGCAGGATAAAGCCATAAACGCTCTGTATGTGTTAATCATAGTGTCAGCGCACGGGTTTATAATACAAGCGTCAAGACCGCTCATGAGCGCCAGAGCAAAGAATGTGCCGTTTATGATTTCACGGCGCGGCAGTCCGAAGGATATGTTTGACACGCCGAGAGTGGTGCATACATTGAGCTTGTCCTTTATGCGTTTTAATGCTTTTATCGTTTCCGCTGATTCCTTTTGCTGCGCTGAAACGGTAAGAGTCAGCGCGTCCATCACGAGATTTTTTCTTTTAATGCCGTACTCCTGGGCGGCGGAACATATTTTCTCAGCTATTTTAACGCGGTCGTCCGCAGTCGGGGGAATGCCCTCCTCGTCAAGACAAAGACCGACAAGAACGCCGCCGTATTTTTTGACAATCGGCATTATAGCGCGAATACTTTCCTCCTTGCCGTTAACTGAATTTATCATCGGTTTACCGTTATAAATCCTTAACGCCCTCTCTATCGTGGCAGGGTCAGAGCTGTCTATCTGCAACGGCAGATTAACGGCTGAGCTTATCGCCTTGACCGCCTTCTCCATCATAGCGCATTCGTCTATCTCGGGAAGTCCCACGTTAACGTCAAGTATATGCGCGCCCGCGTCACGCTGAGCGAACGCTTCGCCTAAGATATAGTTTATGTCACCCTCACGGAGAGCCTCTTTGAATTTCTTCTTGCCTGTAGGGTTAATACGCTCTCCGACGATAACAGGGCCATGCCCCAAAATAACAGTCTTTGAATATGACGAAACAACTGTTATATTTTTTTCCTCAACAACCGGCGTATATTTTTCGCAGCATTCGCGAAGCGCGCGGATATGCCCGGGCGTGGTTCCGCAGCAGCCGCCTATAACAGACGCGCCCAGACGCGCTATTTCCTCGCACTGACGACCGAATTTTTCCGGGGTCACATTATACACTGTTTTACCGTTTTCTATCTGAGGCAGTCCCGCGTTCGGCTGCGCCATGATAGGAATAGAGGAAATTTCGGAAAGCTTTTTCATCATTCCGCTTATCTGGTCGGGACCCAGACCGCAGTTTATACCAACGCAGTCAACCCCCAGCCCTTCCATGATTGCAGACATAACCGCCACATCGCCGCCTGTGAGCGTTTTGAAGCTTTCGTCAAAAGTCATGGTGCAGAAAACAGGCAGCGAGGTATTCTCCTTAACGGCAAGCGCCGCCGCCTTCGCTTCAAGCGTGTCGGACATAGTTTCAATTATAACTAAATCAACGCCGCATTTTTCCGCTGTAATTGCAATTTTTTTAAAAGCGTCATAGCATTCGTCGAAGGAAAGAGAACCGAGAGGTTCTAAAAGACTGCCGCACGGTCCCATATCAAAAGCGACAAATCTCGGCTTGTCCTCTGATTGGAATTTATTCACCGCCTTGCGCGCTATGCCGACAGCGGCGGCGATAATCATATCAATGCTTGTATCGGCGCTTAATTTTAAAGGATTCGCGCCAAAGGTGTTCGTGGTTATAATATCAGCGCCCGATTCAAGATATTCACAGTGTATTTTTTCTATAAGCTCCGGGTTATCTATATTCAGAAGCTCCGGTATTTCTCCCGCTCCCATTCCGTTTTTCTGGAGCATTGTGCCCATTCCGCCGTCAAAAAATAACAGCTTCCTTCCAAGCAACTCGCGTATATCAGTCATTTGCTTTGTCCTTTCATATCTATATTGTATTTATTCTATCATAGTTTTTCAGGATTTTCAATCAGATATGGATAAATTGTAGGGATACCCCTACTCATGTCACAGGTGTATGACAGAGAGAACCGTCCCCGCAGTCAACCTTTATTACGCAGACAAATTTTAATTTATAAATAAGAAGAATTATTGACTGTAAATTTTATTTATGTTAAAATTAGTTAAATACTATTTTAGGAAGCGAGAAATCAACGTGAACAATCACGTTAATCAGATTTAATTGCCCGTGCGAGTGTTTTCTCGCGTTGCATCGAAAACCGCGCATGGGCATAATATCCATTTAACGCCTTATCTGCCCACGATAAGGACGCTAAAACTTTCATTACTGTTTGTGGGCAGAAAGGCTATGGATATTAACATGAATTTAAAGGAATATTACGAACGTATTGAGGGCGATTACAGCGGAGTTGTTTCAAGGCTGATGAATGAGAAGCTGGTCATGAAATTTGTGATTAAATTTCTTGACGACACGAGCTTCGACCTGCTCTGTAAGTCGCTTGAAGAAGGTAATAATGAGGAAGCATTCCGCGCCGCTCATACTCTAAAGGGAATAGCGCAGAATCTGAGCTTTGACAAGTTCTATAAGTCAGTATATGAAATTACAGAAGAACTCCGAAACGGCGGCAGCGCCAATGAGGCAACATTTGAAAGGGTAAAGGCTGATTATCTGTATCTGTTTGAAACTACTGAGCAGCTCAGGGCAGATAACGAATAACCAGAAGCTATATGAAAACAGAGGGGGAATTGAGAAATGAAGAACAGAATAACACGATTTATATTTGTAAGCTTGATTTTTCTGTCTGTGCTTTGTATATTGGTATTTTCACTGATGGCGCGGTATATGCACGATAAGAGCGGAGAAACAATAGATGAGATAGGCTCTGTTTATATGAAGGGCGTAGGCGAGCAGATACTGCTGAATTTTGAAACCTCGATGGATTTGAGAATGTCACAGATGGAAGCGTGGTACAAAAATGAAACGCTTGACCCGCAAAATGACAGAGAATCCATGCGCAGCACATTTGCGTACTTAGCCAAGGCGCGTGGATATTCAAACATTGGGTATTATTACGGCGGCAATGATTTTGATATGCTTTACGGAGATAAAATACAGATTAAAGACCATGACCAATTCCAGGGCATGCTTGAGGACGGGAATAGATGGATATCCATAGCGACCGATGCGAATGGTGAAAATCTTGCAATTTTGGGTGTTCCTATTGATTATACAGACGGAAATAATCAAAAGGTGCTTGCGCTTACAGTGACCCTTTCCATGGATTACATAAGCCGTATATTTGCTATGGAGAAAGAGGATACTCTCGTTAATTCCTATATTATTCTCCCGAACGGAAGCTTTGTGGTGCGTCATAATCAAGGAAATTACTTTGACAGTGTCCGTGAGCGGGGGGATAATAAGCTCCTTCAGTATATAGATGATTTGGAAGCGGCTATGGAAGTCGGCGTTGATTACACCGGAGTTTTCGGTGAGAATGATGAAAGAATCAGGGTGTATTGCGCGGCTCTGGCATATTCGGACTGGTATCTTGTGACAGCTATGCCTTTCGGAATGTTGAACGAAACTATAGACGGACTGAACCGTAGCCGTATGTTTTCGGCTCTCGGCGCGTGCGGAATAATTCTTCTTGCGTTCGTCTTTATATTCTTCGGCTACTTCCGTTTAACAAGGCAGCAGATAAGGGAGCTTGATAAGGCGCGTGATGACGCGGTCAGGGCTACAAAGGCAAAGACTGAATTCCTTTCAAATATGAGCCATGATATACGCACGCCTATGAACGCAATTGTGGGCATGACGGCGATTGCAACCGCGAATATAGACAACAAGGAACAGGTTAAAAATTGTCTCAGGAAGATAACTCTTTCGAGCCGGCATCTGCTTGGACTTATAAACGATGTACTGGATATGTCCAAAATAGAAAGCGGAAAAATGACGCTTAATATGGATAAGATTTCGCTAAGCGAGGTAATGGACGGTATTGTAAATATTGCCCAGCCGCAGGTTAAAGCCAAGGAGCAGCATTTTGATGTATTCATACATGATGTATCCCATGAAAATGTTATGAGTGACAGTGTACGTCTTAATCAGGTACTTTTAAATCTCATTTCAAATGCGATAAAATTTACCCCTGAGAAAGGGAAGATACAGATTACGATGTATCAGGAGAAATCTCCCAAAGGCGATAACTTTATCAGAACGCATTTCATGATAAAGGATACGGGAATAGGCATGTCTCCCGAATTTTTAAAGAACGTATTTGAGTCATATGCCCGTGAGGACAGCGCGCGCGTCAGAAAAACAGAGGGCGCGGGCTTAGGTATGGCGATTACAAAATATATTGTTGACGCTATGGAAGGAGATATAACCGTTGAGAGCGAACAGGGACAGGGCACAGAGTTCCGTGTGATGATTGATTTTGAAAAGGCTTCACAATACGAAGAAGAATTGATTCTGCCGGCTTGGAACATGCTTGTTGTTGATGACGATAAGATGCTTTGTGAAAGCGCGGTATCGTCGCTTCGTGAAACGGGTGTGAATGCAGAGTGGACATTGGACGGTGAAAGCGCTGTTGAATTAATTGATAAAAGACATTCGGAAAATAACGACTATCATATTATCCTGCTTGACTGGAAGCTTCCCGGAATGGACGGAATAGAAACGGCGCGCGCTATACACGACCATTTAGGTGTGGATATTCCTATTCTGCTTATTTCCGCATATGATTGGGGAGATATTGAGGAGGAAGCAAAGGATGCAGGAATCAGCGGATTTATCCCGAAGCCGCTGTTTAAATCTACTCTATATAACGGCTTGAAGAGGTTTGCAGCTGTCTCTGAAATTAAGGAAGCCGAAATATATGAGAATGAAATAAGCTTTGAAGGCAAAAAAATCCTGATAGCGGAAGATAATGAGCTTAACTGGGAGATTGCAGAGGCTCTTTTATCAGGACTTGGAATAGAGCTGGAATGGGCGCAGAACGGTCAGATTTGTCTTGAGAAACTCAATGAGTCACCGGAGGGGTATTATGACGCGATTCTGATGGACATAAGAATGCCTGTCATGACCGGGTATGAGGCTGCAAGCGCTATACGCAAAGAAAACAGAAAGGATTCCGATATCCCGATAATCGCTATGACGGCGGACGCGTTCGCTGAGGACATCAAAAAATGTCTTGATTGCGGTATGAACGCGCATATCGCTAAACCGATTGATATTCAGGAGGTTTCAAGAGTCCTGAATAAATATATAATGAAAAATTAAAGAGGATTGAAAAAAAATATCCGCCGCTGATAAATTTCAGCAGCGGATATTTTTTACTATAACGTTATAATTTCCGTGTCAAACGCGTCAAGCGTTACAGTCTTGTCGCCGAACTCGGTTTTAACCGTTGTTGTCTGTTTTGTATCAGAGTTGTTTATAACAACAAGCTGCTTACCGTCAGGATAGTACGCGCATTCGCAGTACAGATTATCAGTGATATAGTTCTGGTCTGTGCCGACGCCTGTAGCATTGAGGATGAGATTCATAAGCGTTCTTGTATTCTCCTCGTTTGTTACAAAGCTTGACATGTAAATGCCCTTACCAGCTCCGAACGGATGCATTGTAACGCACGGAATACCGTCCTTTGACATTGCAACCTTAGTTTTCTCGTCCGTGAGATAAATACCCTTATTAACAGTAAATGAATCCTTATCCTTAACACACTGACAGCCTGTTTCTTCAAATGTGTATCTGCCGTGGCAGATTCTTGCGCCCGTGTCCTCGTCAACACCGAGAACGTGCGCCATCTTGAAGTATGTGTCATTACCGGGAACAGCCGAAGGCTCGTTAACACCGATGAATACGCCGCCGTCATGTACCCATTTGGTGAGCTTTTCAACAACCTCAGTGTCATTCCAGCTCTCTCCGCCTGACCATGCGCTGCCTGCCTTTCCGGCGTTTATAACAACATCGAACTTGTCAAGACCTTTTTCCTTCACATCATTAAAATCTATAAACTCGACATCGAACGGCAGACCTGAAAGTGACTCGTTTATGTTTATGAGGTCAACCGTTGGGTTCTCATGATAGTGACCTGAGCATGTCCATGAACGTAAGCCTCCCCAGAAGGTGAGGACTGCAATTCTCGGTTTCAAAACATACGGCTTGCCGTGTGTATGGAATTCTCTTATCACTCTGAACTCATCAGCAATTTTTTCGATGTAGTCATTGAAATCAGGGAACGGCAGTGTCAGCGAAAGATATCCGCCCAGTCCGATTCTGTCAATCTTATCGCGGAGAAGTGCGCGGCGGACATTTTTCCAGTAGCCCTGCGCTTCTCTTGTCGGGTTTCCGCCCTCCATAAACGTCGGAGCGCCGCCAAGACCTGTCGGGAACAGATACGGGTGAAGTCTGATTTCATGAGTTTCAACCGCGTCAACACCTGCGCAAAGACGTGTTTCAAATCCGTTGAACACGCACTTTATAAGACCGTCGAAACCAAAGTCCTTGAACCTCTTGCCCCATGGCTCAACGCCTACCCAGCTGTCATCATAGAATACATACGCCTTTTTACCGTAGCTGTGAACAAGGTCAACAAGCTGCTTACCGAAGTCAACAACAAAGTCATTCACAAACTCCATCCAGTCAAGCTTTGACTTTGGCGCAGTCATATGTGTAACATGAAGATTACCTTTGTTAATAAAGTCCTCTGACGTAAGTCTGTAGCCGTATTTTTTCTCAAATTCATTAAGCGCTAAAGGACTTACAGTGAAGTCATATGAACCCCAATCGGAGAAAAGCTGTCTGTTTCTTTCGTTTGAACCCCAAATCCATACGAAGTTATAGAACATGGATGTGAAGCGCACAACAGTTGTTGCGGGATGTGTCTCACACCAGTTTTTAAGCCATGAAAGCATATATTCCTGAGTACCCTTGTGACGCGGGTCAATCTGCATCAGATGCTCCTTATCCCAGTTGTTTGTGGTGTGGTTGTACATTGAAATCTCTTCCCATATTCTGTAGGCAAGGAAGTTAACGGTGTACTTGTGCCACGGTGTTATGCCGTTTATGGTAACAGTACCGTCAGCATATGTCCAGTCCTTAATCTCCTCATTCGTCGTTCTGTCGAAAACCTGCCAGTATGCCTTAGAGTCCTCGCTGTCATTTATAACGAACTGTTCCTTGAAAAAGTCTTTCATAAGGTCAATTTTAAGGCTGTCGCTCTCAGCAACAACAGGATTAGTCATCAGAAACGTCTGCTGAAGCTTGTCCATGTTCTGCTTTGCCCATTCGTTATGGTCACGGATTATGCATATGGTTGAATAAATACCGTAACCTGCATTTATAATTTCAGGAGAAAGCTCCGTACCGTCGGAATCTCTGATAACGTCAGCGCCCCATTTTTCTGCCATCTGAAGCGTTAATTCCTCATAACCGCTTTCGCCCGGAAGTGTAAATCCCCCTTTTGTTTTTCCCATTTCGTTCTCTCCTTTGCAAATTTTTAAGTTTAAGAAGATTATACCATATGTCTACGAAAAAGTAAACAAAAAAATACGGCATATTACCGTATTTTTGTGATAATTTTATATCATTCATTTTCATTCAGCATATCATACTGAAGTTTTGCGGGGATTTCGTTTGTTACGACGAAGTCCGCGCCGTAGGCCAGGTATTCCTCGGCGATATTCTTATCGTCAACCGACCATACTCCGCAGTAAATATTCTGTTGGTGCAACGTATCTATTGCCGCCTTGTCAACCTGCGGATAGTTATACAGTACACCCCTGTTATCCGGAATCTGGGCAATATCGACCAGATTATCCGTATATGGCGCGGGAGCGTAGCCTATTGTCATAACCGGAATTTCAGAATTACGCGCACGGATTTCCATCACATCGTTTATGTTGCCGGTAATAATGCATCCCGAAGCCATACCGCTATTGTAAATCACATTCAGGAATTCATCATAATTTTGAATAGATTTTATTTCCACAACCGCGACACACCTGTATTTCAGGCATATTTCGAGGTATTCAGCGAACGTGGGTATTTTAAGGTTATCAATCAATTCAACGTTGTTGCCTCTGTCAATTTTAAATCCGCTGAGCTGTTCGAGAGAATAATCCGTGACTAATCCTGTGCCGTTGGTAGTACGGTTCAGTTCTTCATCGTGCATGCATACAAACTGACCGTCTGTCGTTTCTGAAATGTCCGTTTCAATGCCCCAGAAGCCGTGTTTTCCTGCAAGCTCAAATGCCGGAATACTGTTTTCGGGAGCATAATTTGAATATCCTCTGTGAGCAACAAACCTTTCTCTGCCATCCTGCCAAACGCCTGCTTCAAAAGTCTGTGCCGCGTTTGAATTGGTTGACGCGGTTACCGTACCGGATTTGTCATGTGGAGACAGTTTAAGCATAATCGGCGATATGACAAAAAGCAGCAGCATGATAAACCATAGCTTTTTCCTTATATTATACATAGCTTTTTCCTTAATACATAGCTTTTCCCTTATATTATATACAGCTATTCTGTCCTGATAATAATCGCCTGAGCATCATTATCCCAATCGACAGCGAAGCCCGCCATATCAGCAATATCGCGGATTTTGAAATATGTGTTTCCGTTTATGTTATATGAAAGAAATTCTTTCGGTTCACCGTCCACATATACGGGAGCAGTGTTTTGTTCGACATTAATAGCAGCTTCGGTGCTTGAAAGCTCTCCGCCGACAATGGTGTATTTTACACCTCTTGAAATAGATACTGCGCTCAGATTTTCATCCCATGCAATGTCAAACTTTGCCGTTGATGTACGCAAAATCATTGCTATGTCACGTATCTTAAAATAGTTGGAATCGTTTACAGTATAGCCTGAAACCTGAACCTCGGCGCCGTCAACAAGAAGCTTGGTGTGAGAGCTGCTTGCCGTGAGAGCATTCATAACCTCATATCCGTCTATAAATTCCTTTATTTTTGTTCTGTTCGGATAACCGTTTGTCAGGAAATCTTTGCTGTGCATATCAGCATAGGGGATTGTCTGATAAGAGCTTACGAATGATTTATTAATCTTCTCCGCTGTAAGCTTTTGTCCGTCAAATATCAGCTTGTAGTAATTTATTACTGAAGAGTATCTTGGCACCTCGCGGCCGACAAATATAATTCTGTTGTTGTCATCGTAAACCGTGATATCGGTAAGACATTCGCCTATAATGTTTCCCGGCACCTCTATAGATGAGATGGAGTTTCCGCTCATTGTAAAGCCCGCGCTTATACCTCCGTCAGCGCCTCCGCGCAAAACAAACGCTTCAGGCACACCGTTTTTATCCAGATCTGTCAGAACAATCTCGTTATATGACGGATCTGAGGACATCGTACGCATAAGTCTTGTGACAAAAGCCTCACGCCAGCTTTCCGCGGCGAAAGCGCTTGGCGCGCACGCAACACATATCATAGCCGCGGTAAGAGCAGCTGAAATTACCTTTTTCATTTTATCTGTTCCTTTCTGAATCAAATGATTATTTCTAAAATTTATTATCTGCTTTTGAATATACGTCTTTATTATACTAAATTTTTACCGATTTGTCAAATCCGGTCTTAGCATTCGCTATGCGAATGCGCAAGTATACGAGTCAAGCAAACGCCGGGATAAGTTTTTGCGTAGCAAAATATTTTCCAATTTGCGACAATGCGAAGCGTTGTGACGAAGTATACCGGTACGGTGTGCCGGAAACGTAAACGACCTCTGCAACCGATACCGCCAAAATACAATTTACATCACAGCTAAAATTATTCCAAATAGCTTGCAATTTGATGTTAAATTCTGTATACTTAAAATAGGATAAGATATTGAAAGGACTGATAATATGAAATACAGAACACTTGCCGGAGAAAAGGTATCAGTGCTTGGATTCGGCTGTATGCGTTTTCCGACCACAACCGGGAAGCCGAGTGACATAGATTTTGATAAATCTGCCGCTATGCTGAAGTTTGCCGTTGAAAACGGAGTGAACTATTTTGACAGCGCTTATGTTTATCATGACGAGAAAAGCGAACCGTTTATAGGCGAGGTTTTAAAGCCGTACCGCGACCGGATAAAGTTTGCCACAAAATGTCCCACATGGCGTATAAAAAGTGAGGACGATTTTGACACTATGCTTCGGGAACAGCTTAAGAGACTGCAAACAGATTATATAGACTTTTACCTTATGCACGCGCTTGACAAGGACCGCTTTGACAATATTGTTATGAAGTATAACATAATGGATAAGCTTAAAGAGGCAAAAGCGTCGGGAAAGATAAAGCATATAGGCTTCTCTTTCCATGACGACTGCGAAACCTTTAAGAGAATTATAGACGCAAGCCCGTTGTGGGAATTCTGTCAGATACAGTATAACTACATAAATCTCAATTATCAGGCAGGAACAGAGGGACTCAGTTACGCTCGCAAAAAGGGACTTGACGTTATAATAATGGAGCCTCTGTTGGGTGGTAAGCTTGCCAATCCCGCTCCTCAGGTGGCAAAGACTCTTTCCGATGAGAAAACACCTGTTGAATGGGCGATGGATTTCCTCTGGAACAGGGAAGAGGTATCAGTTATACTGAGCGGTATGAGTACATTGGAACAGGTTCGGGACAACGTATCTTACGCGGACAGAGCGGAAATTGGAATGCTCACAAAGGAAAACCTTGACATGCTTCTTAAAACAAAGGAAGTATTTGACACAATGGCGATTGTACCGTGTACACAATGCGCGTATTGTATGCCGTGTCCGTTCGGTCTGGATATTCCGAAAATATTTGAGGCTTATAATGCAACCGCTTCACGTGGTATGGGCAGAGCAAAGGAAATTTACGCGGAGTTAACGGTCGGCGCAGATAAATGCAAAAAGTGCAAAAAATGTGAAAGCATTTGTCCGCAGAGCATTGAGATAAGCGCAAATATGACAAAAGCAGCCGAAATATTTAAGTAAAAGTAGTTTTGACATATCCTCTCTTTTATGGTACAATGATTCTATGGCTTTTGCAAAAGTAAAATTTTTGACGCCTGAGAGAACATTGAGCCATAGAGGAGGGGATGTTTTTTGGTATTTTCAAGTATTCTGTTTATCTGCATATTTTTACCGGCAGTACTTATTCTTTATAATTTATCAAAAAACATTACATATAAAAATACAATACTTGTCATCTCATCCCTTTTATTCTACGCGTGGGGTGAACCTATATGGGTAATTCTGCTCATATTCAGCGCGCTTGTAGACTATGTGAATGGACGGATTATTGATAAATATTACGCGCGCGGTCCGGCGAGAGCCGCGCTTATATCGTCGCTTGTAATAAATTTAGGACTTTTATGCGTCTTTAAATATTCCGGTTTCCTGACGGAAAATATAAATTCGCTTCTCGGCGTAAAAATTCCTGTGCCGAATATAGCGCTTCCGATAGGAATATCATTTTATACATTTCAGACGCTGTCATACACCATTGATATGTATCGCGGAAAAGTACGGGTACAGAAGTCATTTCTCAGTTTTCTCGCGTACGTTTCAATGTTTCCGCAGCTTGTGGCAGGACCCATTGTGCGTTACAGCACGATAAGTGAACAGCTTTCAGGAAGGAAAGTCACATTGGAGGATTTCGCCTGCGGCATCCGCCGCTTTACCGCGGGACTATGCAAAAAGGTTATTCTGGCGAACAGCTCCGGCTCCGTTGCCGCAATGATTCTGGACAGCACACGGCTTACTGTCGCGTCATCGTGGTTCGGCATAGTAATGTTCTCATTCCAGATATACTTTGATTTCTCCGGCTATAGTGATATGGCTATCGGTATCGGAAAAATGCTCGGATTCGATTTCGGAGAGAATTTCAGGTATCCGTATGTTTCAAGGAGCATAACGGATTTCTGGCGCAGATGGCATATATCTCTTAGCTCATTCTTCCGTGACTATGTATATATTCCACTCGGCGGAAACCGTTACAGACCTATCCTTAACATATTTATCGTATGGCTTTTAACAGGATTCTGGCACGGAGCAAGCTGGAATTTTATTTTATGGGGACTGTTTTACGGAATATTACTGTTTATAGAAAAAACTTTCTTTAAGGGTTGTCTGCAAAAAATGCCGCCTCCGTTCTGCTATATATACACACTGTTTCTTGTGGTATTGGGATGGGCGCTGTTCTATTTTATAGACTTAAATTCACTGTGGATGTTTTTAAACAGCGCGTTCGGAAAAGGAGTGGCGCTTTATGACCTCACATTTGTGTCAGTGTTCTGCACAAATGTGCGTCTGCTTGTACTTTGCGCTGTTGCGTCAACACCGCTGCCCGCAATCATATATAACTTTTTCTGCAAAAAATCCAATGTATTTGCCGCTGTTTCGGGAGCCTTACTGGTCATAGCGGGAATGGGAATATGCTTTATGCTGCTTGTGGGACAAACATATAATCCGTTCTTGTATTTCAGATTTTAACGGAGGTGACACGCATGAAAAATAAACTCGTGACAGGCGCTTTTATACTGATAATAGCCGCTTCTGTTTGCATGCTGCTTCTTCCGGCTGATAAGGAAAGCATTGAAAAGGAAAACAGAACGATGAATGAAATTCCCGAGTTTAACAAAGAAACAGTATTTTCGGGAGAATTTGAGACAGGATTTGAGAACTTTATCGGTGACAATGTTACGCTTCGCTCATTTTTTCTTGACGTAAGCAAATGGGTTGACGAAATAAAGGGTTTCACGCCCGATACCGGTAAAATCGTATCCACAACAAAGGATATAGGTACCGGAACAACACAGAAACAGACACTGCTCGTGGCGCATAATGCGGTTATGGAAATGTTCATGCGAAATAGTGAGGAGGAGGAGATTTACGCGGAAGCGGTAAATCATTACGCGCGAAAGCTACCTGATAACGTCAATCTTTATAATATGATTATTCCGACACAGCTCTCGTTCCAGGAGCCTATGTATAAAAATTTGCAGGATGATCAGCAGGAAGCAATAAAATCAATATATGACAGACTGGATAAACGGGTAAAATCGGTTGATGCGTACGGCGCCCTGGAGGAGCATTCAGACGAATATATCTATTTCCGTACCGACCACCACTGGACACAGCTGGGAGCGTACTATGCATACTGTGAATTTATGCGTAAGGCGGGCGGAAAAAGCGTAAAAAAAGAGGATTTTGAGATGAACACTATTCAGAATGTTCTCGGCTATCTCTATGACAGAGCTGATTCGCCTGATGTTGATGTGCTGCCGGATAAAATAGAGTGGTATAATACAGACCCCAAAGAAAATATTGAGGTCGCTATGTATACGTTTGACGAGGATAACACACGCCACAGCTATAACGGAACTATGTTTGACAGAACAAAGGCAAGCTATCAGTTCTTCTTTGGCAGCGACCACGAATTTGTTGAAATGGTGAATAACGATATCCCGGACGGGAAGACGCTGGCGCTGTTGCGTGAATCATATTCAAACGTGCTTGCGCCATGGCTTATACAAAGCTATCATAAGGTGATACTCATCGACCCGAGAGGCTTTAAAGGCGATTTTCAATATATCCTGGACAGTTATTCACCTGATGATGTGATGATAGTAAATTATATATTCACAACTAAATTCCCGGATTACTGTAATCTGTTGGAGGCAATGTATTAACGTGAAAAATGAACGGCGCATCTCACCCTTTATCGGAACTTGAAGTATCCGTATACGGCTGCGTTCCTCAAAAGGGCAATCTGCTTGTTTATTTTCCACGTTAAAGAATATGAAAAATAAACGGCGCATCGTTAAAGTTTGTACTGCTGCAAGGCAGCGAAATGGAGGATTAACCATGGAACAGATAAATATGTTCGATGACAGAGAACGCAGCGCGCCGCTTGCAAGCCGCCTGCGTCCCGAAACGTTCGACGAGTATGTGGGACAGAAGCATCTTGTCGGCGAGGGTAAAATACTCAGACAGATGATTGAAAACGATAATATTTCATCCATGATTTTCTGGGGCCCGCCGGGTGTGGGCAAAACCACTCTGGCGCGGATAATAGCAAATCAGACAAAGGCTGATTTTGTTGAAATGAGCGCCGTAAATACCGGTGTCAGGGAAGTCAAGGAAATTATGAATAACGCGGAGCTGTCGCGTCAGATGGGAATAAGAACGCTTCTCTTTACGGACGAGATTCACCGCTTCAATAAGGCGCAGCAGGATGCGTTTCTGCCTTATGTGGAAAAGGGCAGTATCATTCTTGTAGGCGCGACAACGGAAAATCCGTCCTTTGAGCTTAACTCGGCTCTGCTTTCAAGGTGCAAGGTATTTATACTCAAGGCGCTCGATGAAGATGATTTGAAGGATATGCTCAGCCGTGCCGTGAAGAGTGATAAAGGCTTCGGTACTATGAATGTGCAGATAAGCGACGAACAGCTTGGGCTGATTGCCCGTTTTGCCAACGGTGACGCGCGCACGGCGCTTAACACGCTTGAGATGGCGGTTTTCAACGGCAAAGTAAATCCCGACGGCGGACTTTTGATAGATGATGAAACGCTTGCCCAGTGCATGAACAGGCGTTCTCTGCTCTATGATAAAAACGGTGAGGAGCATTATAACCTTATTTCCGCCCTGCATAAATCCATGCGAAACAGTGACCCCGATGCGGCGGTATACTGGATGCAGCGTATGCTCTACAGCGGCGATGAACCGCTGTATATCGCGCGGAGATTGATTCGCTTCGCAAGCGAGGATATCGGTATGGCGGACAGCAACGCTCTGACGTTGGCTGTGGCTGTATATCAGGCGTGTCATTTCCTGGGTATGCCTGAGTGTGACGTGCATCTGACCCACGCGGTGGTGTATATGTCTATGGCGCCGAAATCAAACGCGCTTTATGTAGCGGGGAATGAATGTAAACGAGATATAAATGAAATGCCGGCGGAAGGTGTGCCATTGCAGATACGAAACGCGCCGACAAAGCTCATGAAGGAACTTGATTACGGTAAGGGTTATCAATATGCGCATGACACGGCGGAAAAGATTACAAAAATGAAGTGTCTGCCGGACTCACTCGTTAACAGGAGATATTACAGACCGACCACACAGGGCAGGGAGAAGGCAGTGAAGGAACGTCTGGAAAAAATACTGGAATGGAAAAATTCGTAACAGGAGAAATTATAAAATGTCGGCAGATACGGATATATCTGCGGCGCATTATATTGAACTGTAAGTAATTTTCGGAGGAATTAATGGAGATTAGTGAAGTTTTACAGACCTTGGGACATTATTGTTATATTGCTTTTTCCGGGCTTTGGAGCGGAATAAAATGGTTATGGGCAGTTCTCGGCGAATGGCTCGCATCTCTGCCGCTGCCGACCGCAATTAAGATATTCAGCAATGATTTTGCGAATAAATGTTTGTTTTTCGGGGTGATTGCGTTCTTGCTTATCATGAACATATGCGCGTTTTGCATGTTTGCCCGTGATAAGTCGTTGGCAAAACGCCGTGAACGCCGAATAAGCGAGAAAAAACTTATGCGCGTATGCTTTTTCGGAGGCGCGATAGGCGGAATTATAGGTATGAACGCGTTCAGGCATAAGACCTTGAAGAAGAAGTTTTCTATCGGTGTACCGATACTTTTCGTTTTGCAGCTTATTCTGGACAGCTTTATTCTCGGATTTTTAGGTTTTTGGACTTTTTTTTAAAAAGGTATGGAAATTCTGAGCGGAATATGTTAAAATGGATATGTAGATATTTACACCTTGAAGGGAAGGTGAGGTTATGGAATTAAAAGATATTTTATCTTCAGATGATAAATTGAGAATAATTCAGGAGCTTGTGCCCGGTAAGCAGATTACTCTTGCGCACGTTATAGCAAGCCCCGACCCTGTATTGTACACTAAGCTCGGACTTAATCCTGAGATTGATTTCGGACGCAGCGCAATCGGCATACTCACAATGAGTCCCGCCGAAACCGCGATTATTGCGGCGGATATCGCGACTAAAACATCAAATGTTGATTTAAGCTTTGTTGACCGTTTCAGCGGCACGCTTATCATAACCGGTATGGTGGCGGACGTGGAAACGTCACTAAGGTCGATTATGGACTATTCCAAAAATACTCTTAAATTCACAGTCTGCGAACTGACAAAGACATGAAGAAGATAATACTTGTTGGACGGAGCGAGTGCGGCAAGACAACGCTCACTCAGGCTTTGAAGGGTGAAAAGATACACTATCATAAGACGCAGTATGTCAATCGTTTCGATGTTATAATAGACACGCCCGGTGAGTACATACAGACTAAAAATTTAGGCAACGCGCTTGCGATGTATACATTTGAATCGGATGTTGTGGGACTTTTAATAAGCGCATTAGAGCCGTATTCACTGTATCCGCCGTGTGTGACGCCTGTGTGCAACAGACCGGTTATAGGTATCGTAACTCAGATAAATAATAAAAACGCCGATCCTGACAGGGCTGAACGTTGGCTTCGATTAGCCGGCTGTGAAACGGTGTTCCGCGTTGACTCCAAAACAGGCGAAGGAGTCTGGAGAATAATAGACTATCTCCGCGAGGACGGCGACGTTCTCCCGTGGGAGGAAGATGAGTAAAATTTAATATAAGGGGGTGTTGCGTTAAGCAACACCCCCTTCTTTTTACAGTCTTAAACTCCGAAGTATGCTTGGAAGCCGCCGTCAACAGGTATCATAGCGCCTGTGACAAAGCCTGAAAGTGAGTCATCAGAGAGATACAGCATTGTTCCGACCAAGTCCTCGGGAACGCCGAAGCGATCCATCGGAGTGTGGCGAATAACCTTTTTTGAACGCTCCGTAAGTGAACCGTCCTCATTAAGGAGAAGCGACTTGTTCTGCTCTGTCTGGAACCAGCCGGGGGCAATCGCGTTCACGCGTATGCCGCTCTTTGCAAAGTGAACTGCGAGCCATTCCGTAAAGTTTGCGATACCCGCTTTTGCCGCGCAGTACGCGCTGACCTTTGTCAGCGGATGATACGAGCCCATGGACGCAACGTTTATAACTGTCGTGCCTTTTCTGCCAAGCATATCCGGCATAAACACCTGTGTCGGAATAAGCGTTCCGACAATATTCAAATCAAACACATAATTAAAATTCTCTTTTTCAAGGTCAAAGAATGAAACAACATCGGGATTTTCCATATCGCCGTCCTCGAAAAATTCCTTTGTTGTGTTGCCGCGCGGATGGTTGCCGCCGGCTCCGTTCACAAGTATATCAGCCTTGCCGAACGCTTCATTTACCGCTTTTTTTGCGTTTATCACGCTTTCCTTATCAATAACATCGCATTGAACGGCAAGTCCCTTGCCGCCGAGAGCGTTGATTTTGTCGCGTACCGCTTCAAGCTTTGAAAGAGTACGTCCGAGAACTGCGACATTCATGCCCTGCTCAGCGTAAGCATACGCGAACGCGGAGCAAAGCACGCCGCTGCCGCCTGTGATTACGACTGTTTTACCTTTTAAATTGCTGAATTTGTCCATTTCTTATCCTCCTTGTATATTTTTTTAATGCCTTTCTATGGTCTGCGCTAAATTGGTCAGCCACGTTATAATATTTATCCTTCCGCGTTAGCAAGCTTAGCCGTCTGGTCGGCTGTAATAAGCGCGTCTATTATTTCGTCCATACTTCCGTCAAGCACCTGTTCCAGCTTATACAGAGTGAGGTTTATTCTGTGGTCGGTGACGCGGCTTTGCGGATAGTTATACGTTCTTATTCTTTCGCTTCTGTCTCCGCTGCCGACCTGTGATTTTCTTTCATCAGCGATTTCCTTATTGCGCTGCTCCTCCATAACCTCGAAAATTCTTGAACGCAGAATTTTCATCGCCTTATCCTTGTTCTTATGCTGTGATTTTTCGTCCTGACATGAAACAACAATACCTGTCGGCAGATGAGTGATACGCACGGCTGAGTCGGTTGTGTTAACGCACTGCCCGCCCGGACCTCCCGCGCGGAACACATCAATTCTTAAGTCGTTCTGGTTTATCTCAACCTCGACCTCCTCAACCTCCGGAAGCACAGCCACAGTAACGGCTGAGGTGTGTATTCTTCCGCTTGATTCCGTTTCGGGAACACGCTGTACGCGGTGAACGCCGCTCTCAAATTTCAGACGGCTGTATGCGCCCTGCCCTTCTATCGAAAAGCTGACTTCCTTGTATCCGCCTATATCCGTGGGGTTTGAACTCAGAATATCTATTTTCCAGTTCTTTGTCTCAGCGTACATTGAGTACATTCTCATTAAATCAGCAGCGAAAAGCGCAGCCTCGTCTCCGCCTGTGCCGCCGCGGATTTCCATGATTACGTTCTTATCATCGTTAGGGTCTTTTGGAAGAAGCAGGATTTTAAGCTCCTCCTCCGCCTTTTCGATTGTTTCCTCAGCCTCTGCCATTTCAAGACGTATCATTTCCTCAAATTCCTTATCCTGGCCGGCTTCAAGCATTTCCTTATCATCTGCAAGAGTCTGTTTGGCTGACTTTAGTTCTCTGAATTTATCTATAATCGGCGTAAGATCGGAATGCTCCTTGCAGTATTTACGCCAGCTTTCCTGGTCGGCAATCACATCCGGGTCGCTTATCTTCTCCGATACGAGCGCAAATCGCTCCTCCAATGCTTCAAGTTTGTCAAACATAATAGACAGTCTCCATATTCTTCTTAATTATTTTCTGTTAAATATTTTATAATATTTTGTATTTGGTGTCAATAAAATTCTTAAATATAGTTTAAATTTCAGTCACAAAATTTTACAATTTAACCACAAAAATTTTACAATTTTTAAACCTCAAAAACTTTACAATTTACTATAGACAATCTCAAATGTTTTTGGTATAATGGAAGATGACTTTGTATGTACAGGGGTGATTTTATTGAAAACACGTAAAAAAATATTATTATACGCATTAGCTGCTATTTTAATGTTTTCTTTGAGTGCGCTCAGAATAGATATCCCGGTATCGGCAACGTCTCCTGTTCCTGAGGCTGAGGCGCTCACGAGAGCTGTAGAGCTTTATGAGATGCTTTCAGGGAGCGAGCTGGAGATTCCTGAAGAGCTTCTTGATGAGGGCTTTCAGGATACAATGGTGAAATCGGTCATGCTCGGGTACATAAATTTTGAGGATACGGAAGAATCTGTTCATGATACGAGTATAAGAAAACAGGATTTCATGTCAATCCTGTATAAAACGGTGATAAATTATAACGACAGCTATACAATATATGAAGACGAAGCAGATGCGATTCTGAATAAATGCTATAACAACGCTTACATTGATGACGCGAATAAAACCGCATATGCGTTTATGATGAAGCACGGAATAGCATCATCGGATTTTGGTACAAAACCAGATGATGTTCTGTCAAGAGAAGAGTGTGAAATGCTCATAAATAATGTGTATGACGCATTTGCAAGAAATATTACCATAACGGTAGGAGATAATGATATAACAGTCGGAGATAATGTTTCGGTTGTTCTTGACACACTGGGATTTCCGAACAGAATAGATGAAACCGAATACGGATTTGAATGGTATGTGTATAACTCTGACTATGAAACATTTTGCATGGTAGGTGTTGACGCGGGAAGAGTATGCGCGGTATTCTCAAACTGCGCGTCGTTCGATTTCAACGGAATAAGCTCGGGTGATGATTTTGCGCAGACCGCCGACTATATCGATAACCAGTGTTTCAGATTCTATATGGCTCCCGACGGAAGTGTGGACAGTATCATGTATAATCCGCGCAGCAGAGGACTCAATGACAGCGCTTCAATCAAACGTTCCAAATCAATGATAGTTCTTGACCTGATTAATGCCAATCGTGTGAAGCGCGGACGACATATATATGTTGAGAATTCCGATATGAGCGTTGACACATGGCTTTCAACGCTTACCTCAATGAGCGATAGAAGCTTCTCGGGCGATGTAACAACACAATCCGGATATGATGTTTTCTCGGTGTATCGTCAGCTTCTTGAGGCGGACAGTGAGGTGTTGGCTCAGGATACGGAGTATATAACTCCGGTGGGACTCAATTCGGTTACGGATATGTCGGGCGGAGTACGCACGAGTATAATGACAGATACGGAGGCTGAAGCAGAGCTGCCTGAGGAAAGCTTTGTGGAAATCATACCGGATGACTATTCTCTTAATGAGGTTGAGGAAGTCACGGTTCCCGTGATTATTTATCCACATGCCGCAAACGACTATGATGAGGGCGATGATATCGTAATAGAGCTTGAAGAGCAGGTATCAACCAAATATCATATTGAAATGTTTGATGTTGAAAACGATGCATACGCCGTGAATGAGTACATAACAACCGATGATACAAAAATAACATTACCTTCTGAGCTTTTCGTGGCGGGAAGAGACTATCGTCTGATATTAAGCTCTATAACTCCCGACGGCGAAGCGCTCAGCGCTGATGAAATGATTATAAGCTATGGCAGCGCGTATGATACGGGTGTGGAGATTACGGCGCCGTATAATAACGGAATACTTGACGGCGATGTCCTTGAAATAGAATGGACATCAGATAAATATCATGATTTCTACGTTGATTTATACAAGGATGAAGAGGGACTTATTGCAAGCAAGGTAGTGGAGAATAGTAACCATGCTGTGATAAACGGCGTTGCGCCGGGCAAATATTATCTTTATGTTACCGCTCTCAGACGCGGAACAGAAGTTGAAAAGGCTCAGGCTGTTGCGGCATTTGAGGCTAAACAACCGGATCCGGTGATTAATGAGATAATCCTGGATATAGATGATACATATTACTTTGTATATGAGGATGAAGAACTCGGATTACTGTACTTCTATGATGAAGAGATTATAGAAGTTGAAGAGAACGGTAAAACCGTCAAAAAGAAGAAGATACTGCAGAAGCAGGTCAAGTCAACAATAGGTTACAGACAGCTTGCAAGACATCGTTCAATGCCTGTATCCACAACAGGTGATACGACTGTTACTCAGCATTACAGCACTCTTAGATATGACGAAACGATGGGTGGCGCTATTGTCAGAGAGGCGGAAAAGTACCTGGGAGTGCCTTACGTATGGGGCGGAACATCTCCGAACGGCTTTGACTGCAGCGGACTTGTTCAATATGTCTGCAACTCACTCGGCATAAGTGTTAACCGTGTGGCTGAGGATCAGTTCCTTAACGGAGTGGGCGTTAATCGTGACGAGCTTCAACCGGGTGACCTGATATTCTTTGAAAACGGAGGATATATTCACCACGTAGGTATTTACGCAGGAGACGGTATGATGATTCACGCTCCGCACACTGGCGAAGTGGTTAAGTATCAGTCGATTGAAACGGATTACTACCGCAGAGAATATGCGGGCGCAAGACGTGTTTATTAATTTACGGAATGTTTCTTTTCTACGATAAAATTGGTACCGCTGCAAGATGGCGGAATGGAGGGTTAAAATGGCTGCAGAATTAAAGGCGTGTACGAAGGCGTCATACAGACGTAAAAGTACGGTTATAATAACGTTTGTTGTGTTGCTGTCGTGCTTTGCGCTCGTAATGATAATTTATAATCTGGTAAGGGAGAACTACCTGCTCTCGATTGCGTGGCTTATTGCCACAATCCTTGCGGGCACGTATGTTCTGATAAGAATAAATACGGTTTTCTCCACGTATATTATGACGGATAAGAGAAGTGTATATATAAAGAACTGGTCTAACGATTTTCTTCCGTATGATTATGAAAACAAGATTAAAATTCTGAGCGAGTTCATTCCCGCAAAGACAAAGCTTGTGGAAGTTCCGATTGACGAGATAAGCTCTGTGCTTATAGGCACAAAGAATTTTATTAAGAGAAATATCGAGCCGGATATGGAATTTATTGATAATATCAAAATGCTTGAAAAATCAAAGGATTTCTACAGAAAACGAACAATATCAAGCATGGATATATTCTATGTTGAAACATATGACAGGGAATGCTATTATATACCTGTGGTTCAGTTTGATACGAAGGATATCATAAAGATTGTTCAGGCTATAATGCGCTTGAATCCGAATATGAATTTTAAATCAAGCAGCAGGGCATATAGAAAGCTTATGATTAAATAAACGATTTTTGACGAAGCGTATCTTATGATACGCTTTTTCTATACCTGAAATTATAATTAAAAAAATATAAATTTGACGAAAGATTTGTGCTATGATTTGAATTATAAAAAGAAAGGAGAGTGATGGCTAATGCAATGGGGTGAGAAATTTAATAATTCACTCACAAAGATTAAGCCGAAAGAGCAGAAAAAGAAAAACAGCAGTTTCTATGACGATTATCAGGCAAAGATGAAATAAGAGAATTGGCAATAGCAAATGGTGTGTATCATCCTAACACAGTCTTAACAAGCGGCGACAATGCAGCAGCACTTCCAGTGCCGAACAAGGCAAAAATGTATTTGAATGATATTGGATTGGGATTGAATAACGTATGGCTCAGCGTATTGCAAACGGCTGATATGCTTCAGCAAAAAACTCATATATATCTTAAGTGAAATGGCAAAGCAAGAAACAGGAGACAACAGACATATTAATATAGCGTTAGATTTAGTTCAGGCTGCATCTGACCCAACCGTTAAAGCGATAGAGTATTTAAAGGATATATATGAGAAAGTTGTAAAATCAGAACAAGAACAATCGACACAGATGCACTATCAGACTCCGGGAAAACTTGACGACTACATAGGACAGGGAATCAACATAGTATTGAATTTTAACAAGCAATTATGATATAATAACCTCACGGCGTTACCAAAGGCAAAGCCTTTGATGCCTGAGAGAACATTGAATCATAACGCTTCACACATGTTGCGTGCTTGCAGTTACGATATAATACATATTGACTTAGTTGGGAGATGATATGTTATGGGTATTTTGGGATTTATTTATTTTGTAATTAATAGTATTATAGCTTATCCTAAGTATTTAATATTTAAAAAAAAGTCAACTCTTATGACAGGAACAATTATTGATTTAAAAGATATAAAATATAAATATATTAAAATAGCAAAAGCAGTATACAAAACCTATATTTACAATTTAGAAATCGATATTGACGGGCAGAAAAGAATTGCTGAGTATTCAGAAAAAGTTTTAGGTGATGCTACTATTAGAATAAAATTAAAGGGGACTTCATTAGAAGTATTTTATAATAGTTCAGACAATACGGCGGTCAATGCAACACAACTGAAAAAAAATATATGGGAATATCCTTTATATACAGTAGTTATTGGTGTTGTTATTGCAATAATGATAATCATTTTATATAATGTATGTTACAAAAATGCATGAGTTCGTTTTATATGTTTCCTTTGTAATCTCCGCTTGTGTTTTATCGGTCTGTATTTCCGTGACCGGTTCCGGGGCAGAAGTCGGACTTTGGAGCAGTGGGATTTTTGTCGGCGCGGCTGTTTCCTCTGTTATATGCGGCGATGTTGTTACTTTCGTTACGGGCGAAGCTGTCGGAAACTCTGTTTCAATCGGTATGTTGTTTTCAAAGCTGCACCCCGTCAGTATGCAGATTACAAATATAAATATTAAAATGCTGCTTTTAATTTTGTTCATCTTATAACACCTCTTAATTTTGTCGTTTACACAAAAAATGCGCTGCACGAAGCAACGCACTAAAAATACATTACTCCGTTTGCGCCAACAAACCTGATTTCGATATATGCATAAATGTATACGAAAAATAGAGTATGCATTTTTATCTTAATAAAAATGTATACATTAATGCATAAAAATATTCAGATTTGTTGGCGAATATATATTATCACACTTTATCTTTGTTGTAAATAGAAATGATATTTTTTATGCCCGGCTGCGACATGACGATTAAAATTTTTGTATCGGTCATATAATAGATATATCAAAACGAAAGGTAGAGATTACTATGGGAAAGCTGTTAAAATACCTGTTCCTCATATCATTCGGTGGAATAGTATATATTCTTATTGAGCTTTTATGGCGCGGATATTCGCACTGGAGTATGTTTGTTCTCGGCGGAATGTGTTTTCTTTTGCTGGGGCTTATAAACGAAAAATACACCTGGGACATTCCTCTTACGATACAAATGCTCATAGGAACATTTATAATCACCGTAATGGAATTTATCGCCGGGTGTATACTTAATTTATGGCTTGGACTCAATGTATGGAATTACCGGAATATGCCGTATAACATTCTCGGTCAGATTTGTCTGCCGTATATGATTTTATGGTTTTTCCTCAGTCCCGTGTGCATTATAGTGGACGATTATATCCGTCATATCTTTTTTGACGAGGAAAAGCCGCATTATAAGCTTTTTTAAAGCACATTCATCAGATAAAAGCACAGCGGTAGTGTGAGAAGCCCCAATATATGAGTTATAAACACTCCCTCCGCGCAATACGGCACATCGGCGCCGTATTCCATGCCAAGCATCACAACCACCGTGGAAGTGGGCATTGCTGCCTGTAAAATAATAACCGCCTGCGCCGTGTCGCTGAGATTAAAGACACGCAGGATAAGAATAAGTATCACAGGCACTATAATCATTTTCACGGCTGTCAGAACGAACAGCCACAGCCTTGTATATATACGACGGAAGTCTACAGACGCGAGAGTTCCGCCTATAAAAAGCATGGAAAGATACGTTGTTGTGCCTCCTATTCCGCTCATTACATCGGCAACTATTCCGGTGAATTTAAGTCCCAGAGCCATCATAATAAACGCAGATGTGAAGGCTATTGTCCCTGGGTTTAAAAGCTTTTTAAGTCTTTCCTTAATCGGTATTTTTATGTTGTCCTCGCGGGTTTGTCCGAGAGTGTATACTCCCACAGTCCATAAAAACATATCATTTGCAAGCTCGTAAATTGCCGCGTAGAGAAGCCCTTCCGCGCCGTAGAGCGCCTGTATGAGAGGAAACGCCATAAACACCACATTGCCGAAGCACATCATGCACCGATACATCGGCGCTTTTGTTCCTCCGATTTTTCCGATTTTTGATATCGCCGCGCCTATAAGGTACAGCATAGCTATAACCAGTATCGATATCAACAGCACATGAATTGAATTTATCAGCTTCTCCCTGTCAAAATCAATACTTGTAAGCGATGTGATGACAAGTATCGGCAGAGTTACGCGAACTATTATTCGTGACAGTCCGTTTTTCTGCTCCTCTGTTATATATCCTGTCTTGACGCAGACAAAGCCGATAAGCATGGCAAGTCCGAGCGTTAATATACTATGTATTATTGTTTCAAATCCCTGCATAATAAAATCTAATTAACGTGAGTTATCACGTTCATATCCTTTCAGTTTAGTTCGTGTATACTTCTCTTTTAAGTATTCCTATGTACGGAAGCTGGCGGAATTTTTCAGCATAGTCCAATCCATAACCGACAACAAACTCATCGGGAATTTCAATTCCGGTATATTTAACGTCCACCTGAACCTCGCGTCTTGACGGCTTTGAAAGCAGCGTGCATATCTCCACATTCGCGCCTCTTTTTTGAAGGAGCTTAACAAGTGCGTTTAATGTATTACCGCTGTCGATTATATCCTCAGCGATTAATACATCTCTGCCGTTCAGATCAATCTGCGCGTCTTTGAGTATTTTTATCTCTCCTGAGGAAACACTGCCGCTTCCGTAGCTTGATACCTGCATGAATTCCAATGTCACATCCATGTTAAGCTTGCGCGCAAGATCTGACGCGAAAACAGAACTGCCCTTTAAAATAATAAGCAGAACGAGGTTCTTTCCTTTGTAATCCTCATTTATGCGTTTTGCGAGATCGTTTACGGTTTTTCTAATCGTTTCCTCGTCAATAAGTATTTCTTTTACTGCGTCAATCATAATCAATCACCATAGCCTTTCTGCCCGCAAATATATAGTAATTTAAACCATTAACGCGCTTATTGTGGGCAGATAAGGCGTTAAGTGGTGATTATGCCCATGTGCGATTTTCGAAGCCTGCGAGAAAATAATCGCACGGGCAATTAAAATCCGCTTAACGTGATTGTGAAACAACAAGGCTCCGGGGAACCAGCGTGCAATTTATAATTGCATTAGCAGGTCGGGTTCTTATTTTCACGTTAAGCTCCTCCCGTATAAAAAATATATATATACTATACCATATATTTCTGTATATTTTAAGAGAAAAAGTGAAAAAAAATCATTTTTTCGGAAAAAATATTATGTACGGAGGTGGTTAGTGTGAAAAAAATAATTATTTTGTTGTTTTTGATACTTATTTCTGCTACTTCGCACGCGTATGCCTCACCGCAATTTGACGAGGTGCTGTCAAGCGAGATTCAAGAATACGGAGTATTTGAAAACGGACAGGGAATTGTTTATGCGGGGGAAAATAATTTTCAGGACCGTGAATCGCTTCTGATAGTGCGCATAGAACAGTCTGACGCGATATGTGAGGTGTATGATGACAGTGATGGAATACAGCTTACGGACAGTCTGAAAATACCGTTAGAAAAATCCTGCCGCCTTTCCTTAATAACGTACGGCGGCAGGGATTATCTTATGCTTTCAGGCGATACTGATAATTCAAAACAAATTTTTTCTGTTCAGAACGATTCTTTCATGAACGCGGCGGGGTTTGATTATGATACGATACAGGATATTGTGGGATATGAACAGGGTCAGGTAGTGCCGTATATTCCGGTAGAAAGAATATATAATTTCCTGAACTCTCTGAAAGAAAAAACAATTTCTTCCTATACATTTATAAACCGCGTAAACAGTATCGGGGATGAAGACGCGACCGCTATCAGGTCGGTTATCTCAGCCTGTGCTGATATAATGAGCTTCGATATAAAAAATTACGATTATGACACGATGTTTAAATACATCCTTTACACACACGAGAATTTCAGGATACTGACAGATATTTCCCCGTCCTCTTCCGGCAGTAGTTCTCTTGGCTATAATAATGTCTCAATAGTGAACAGCGACTATATAGACTATGTTTTAGAGAATATTTTCCGTATAACTCCCGAAAAGCCTCCTGTCAACAATCTTTTAAGCCGCGGATTTTGCTATAGTGACGGTTACTATTACTATACCGGAGGATTTGATGTTTTTTTTGCAACAGAGTTTCGCGACCTTAAAGCCGTCTATGATATAGGCGGCGGGGTAATGTTTGTCATATTTTCCGATATTTACTATGAGGGCGGGAAAGAGGCTCCCGAATACAGCTTCGCTGTTCTTCAGAAAACAAGCGGCGGCTATTCTCTTTTGCGTCTCGGTATGGGAGAGAACCTTCCCACTCAGGCAGAAATAAGGCTTTATTCACCGTTTTCCAACTATGGTAAACCGTTATGGAGCGAAGGAAAACCTTACGTGAACAGATGGAGAAATGACCTGCTCCTGCCCGTGCTGCTTCTCATCGTGTCTGTAGGTATAGTAGGACTTGTATGCAGTATAGTTGTCCTGCTGAGAATGAGAAGATAACTTAAAATAAACTGTTTATCGCGCTGACAATTTTTTCGGCCGTTTCAGGCTTGTTCATTGTATACAGGTGTATGCCGTCAATGTCGTTTGACAATAAGTCAATAATCTGGTCAATCGCGTAAGCGATGCCCGCCTGCCTGAGCGCTTCGGGATTATCCTGATACTTGGCGAATATGCGCAGGAACTTTGACGGCATTGACGCGCCGCCTGAAAGCACCGCCATGCGGTTTATCTGACCGGCGCTTGTCAAAGGCATTATTCCAGCGTTTATAGGCACATTTATACCCTTCTGCGCTGCCTTATCACGGAATTTATAGAACTCATCGTTATCAAAGAACATCTGAGTAACGAGGAAGTCAACGCCGGCGTCAACCTTGATTTTCAGATGTTCAATATCCGTGTCAATATCCGGTGAGTTGGGATGGCATTCCGGGTAGCATGCTCCGCCCACGCAGAAGCCGCCGTGGTCTTTTATTGCCTTCGCAAGCTCGCTTGCGTATTTATATCCCGGGAACAGCTCACCCTCGAAGTCCTTTGGTCTGTCGCCGCGCAGAGCGAGTATATTTTTAATTCCGAGAGCCTTATATTCATCAAGCTTTTTTTGTATATCCTCTTTTGTGTTCGTTACGCATGTAAGATGCGCAAGCGACGGTATTGAAAGGTTGTCTTTCAGGTATGAAGCTATGTATGCTGTATTTTTAGAGTTACTGCCGCCCGCTCCGTATGTAACGCTCATATAGTCGATTGGCAGTGAAGACATTTTTTCCACCGCGGATAGAACGTCCCCAAGTCCTGAATCCTGCTTCGGCGGAAAAACCTCAAACGAAAGCACCGGTTTTTTGTCTGAAAAGATATCTTTAATAAACATAGCGTTTGAATCTCCTTTTGTGAATCTGTAATATCTGTAATAGATGTTACTCATTATAGCATTTTCCCCTTATAATAACAAGCGAATTTTAAAAAAACTTACGCATATCGTATAATTATAGCTATTAACTATTGAAAAATTCTATTATTTGAGATATAATTAATAGAATAAGGAAATGTAACGAAAGGACTTTTATAAAATGGATTTGGAGCTAAGAGAAATAGAGCGTGCCGCGAAGCGGCTTGAACCTACAATTCACAGAACAAAGATTGAATCATCAAAAACCTTTTCCGATATGACGGGAGGGGAGATATATCTTAAATTTGAAAATCAGCAGAAAACAGGCTCTTTCAAGATAAGAGGCGCGTCCAATAAGATTGCGGCGCTTGTGGAAAGAGGCGAGATTAAGTCGGCTGTTGCGTCATCGGCGGGAAATCACGCGCAGGGCGTTGCATACGCTTCGCACGTTCATAACATACCCGCGACGATAGTTATGCCCAAGTCAACGCCTATCGCAAAGGTAAGCGCAACAGAAGGCTACGGCGCGAAGGTTGTGCTTCACGGCGACTGCTATGACGACGCTTATAACAAGGCGCGTGAGATACAGGAAAATGAGGGCGCGACCTTCCTGCACCCGTTTGACGACTTTGAAGTTATGGCGGGTCAGGGCACGATAGGTATCGAAATTCTTGAGGATTTACCGACTGTTGATATGGTAATTGTACCGGCGGGCGGCGGCGGTCTCCTTGCCGGCGTTGCGGCGTGCATAAAGCAGATAAACCCGCGTGTGCAGATAGTCGGCGTACAGGCTGAAGGCGCTCCGGCTATATGTAAGTCGTATAACACAAAGAAAACGGTCGTTACCGACAGCGTGTCAACTATAGCTGACGGTATCGCCGTAAAAGCGCCGGGCGAACATACAATGGAAATTATAAACAAGTATGCGGACGCGGTTGTGACCGTTTCCGACGCGGAGATTTCCGAAGCTATTCTGCTCCTGTTGGAAAGAACGAAGCAGGTTGTTGAGCCTGCCGGCGCGACAACGCTTGCGGCAGTATTAAATAACAAGGTGGACGTTAAAGGAAAACGCGCCGTATGCGTTCTTTCAGGCGGTAATATAGACGTTAGCTTCATTCAGAGAATTATAGATTTAGGTCTTGTATCACGTGAGAGAAAGCTTAAATTCAGGACAACCCTTCTTGATATTCCGGGAAGTCTGGAGCATCTTTCAAAGGTATTATCCGAATCCAACGCGAATATTATAATGGTACAGTACGACCGCTGGAGCGCGGACCTTGACCCCAACGAGGCTATTATACATATAGCGTGCGAGGTAGGCGGCAAGGAACACGGTGATAGAACGGTCAAGTCACTGGAAAAGCATGGATATAAGGTAATAAAGGAATAAGACTATGATAAAAAAATCTCTTATCACGCTTATATATGAGGCTGCCTCAATTCAACGCTGGAACGACCACATCCGTCCCTGGACGGGCTTTACCGAGCTTGACAAGCAGGCGCATAAGATGTTTTATGCCTATGTGCTTGCAAAATGCGAGGGCGATGAGGTTGATATGCTCAGACTTATTGAGGGCGGTATATTTGAGTTTTTCCACAGAATTGTGGTCACGGATATCAAACCGCCTATCTATCATAAGCTTGTCAAAGAAAAGGGCACGCAGCTTGACGGTTGGGTACTTTCAGAGCTTCGCGACCGTATGGCTGACATAGGCGGCGGATTTTTTCAAAGAATGGAAATGTATTACAGTGATAAGGATTATTCCGCGCTTGAAAAGAAAATCCTGAAAGCGGCGCATTACCATGCGAGTAACTGGGAATTTAAAATAATCTATCCGATGAACACCGAGACCTTCGGTATTGAGCAGGTAAAGCGTGAAATGGCTCAGGGTCTTGCCGCATGTGACACGTTCTCGGGCTTCCGTTATTTTGCCGGAAGCGAGTATCTTCAGCAGTTTCTGTCTCTTATCGGAAAACTCCGGTATCAGCAGAGATGGGCAAAGGCGGAGAGAATGCCGCAGACCTTTGTTATGGGGCATATGCTTGTTGTAGCGATACTTTCGTATTTTATGACACTGGAACTTGATAATCCGTGTAAAAAGCGTCTTCAGAATAATTTCTTCGCGGGGCTGTTCCATGACCTTCCCGAGGTGCTTACGCGTGATATAGTTTCACCGGTTAAGAACGGTGTCCAAGGCTTAGACAGCATAATAAGCGAGATAGAGGACGAACAGATGCGCGAGGTTATATATCCGCTTCTGCCGCCGTCATGGCACGGCGAGATTGAGTATTATACTCAGCATGAGTTTGACTCGAAGATAATTAATGACGGCAAGGTTGAAACGGTAACCTCGGATATAATAAACGATAAATATAACGACGATAAATATAATCCCACTGACGGACAGATTATCCGCTGCTGCGACCATCTTTCAGCGTATATAGAGGCATATATGTCGCTTTCATACGGAATTATGTCAGAGCAGATGATAGGCGGCTATGAGCATCTGAAGGAGCGGTACCGCGATAAGGTTGTCGGCGGGGTAGACTTTAGTGAACTATTCAACTACTTTAAATTATGAGATACAGAAAAACAGAACCAAAGGAACTAACCAAGGAACAGGCTAAGGATAAAGCTTTGCGGCTTCTGGAATTCCGCTCACACAGTGAAAAAGAGCTTACTGATAAGCTCAAAAGGGCGGGAGCAAAGGAATTTGATATAGAGGAAATTCTTGAATTCTGCCGTAATTATGGCTTTGTGGACGATAAAAAATACGCCGCTGCGAAAGCGCGCGATTTGAAAAATCTGAAAAAATACGGCTTAAAGCGTATAAAGGCTGAGCTTTACAGCAAAGGCATAAGCGCCGAGGATATTGAGGAGGCGCTCCTGGAGCTTGACGATGACGAGGAGGAGGTTCTTCTCCCGCTCGTCAGAAAAAAGCTCGGCGGCGATTTCGAAAAGAAGAATATAGATAAATGCATACGGTATTTTTTGTATCGCGGCTATAGTTTCAGCGATATAAGAAACTGTATTGATGAAATAAAAACAGAGTATGAGGAGTAAAGGTATGTATAACATCGGTCTTGTTTCGCTCGGATGCGCGAAGAATCAGACAGATGCCGAAATTATGCTCGGTATACTCGCTTCGGACGGATTTAACATAACATATGACGCGTCGGAGGCGGATGTGATAATTGTGAACACCTGCGGCTTTATTGAACAGGCGAAGCAGGAATCAATAGACGCTATACTTGAAATGGCGCAGTATAAAGAGGATAGATGCAAGCTGCTTATCGCAACCGGCTGTCTTGCGGAACGCTACAGCGATGAAATCTTAAAAGAGCTTCCCGAGGTGGACGCTGTTTTAGGCACAGGCGACTATGACAAGATAGCAGAAGTAATAAGGGACGCGTTTAAGGGTGAAAAGGTAGTTATAAGCGGACATATAAACAGAACCCCTGAGGAAAGACTGCCGAGAATTCTGTCAACACCGTCATACACGGCGTATCTGAAAATTGCGGACGGCTGTGACAATAACTGTACTTATTGCGCTATACCTCTGATACGCGGACATTACAGGAGCAGGAAAATTGAGGATATAGTGGACGAGGCTGAAACTTTAGCGGCAAACGGCGTTAAAGAAATAATATTGATAGCTCAGGACACCTCGCGTTACGGCTCTGACATTTACGGCGAAAACTCACTGGACAAATTGCTTGAAAAATTAGTAGAGGTCGAGGGTATAGAATGGATAAGAGTCCATTATTTCTATCCTGAGGCGATTACGGACAGCCTGATTGATGTAATGGCTAAGTATGATAAGATATGCAATTACATTGATATGCCCGTTCAGCACGGTAATAACTATATACTGCGCCGTATGGCGAGACGTACCACTCAGGAGCAGATGCGGGAAAGGATTAAAAAAATCCGCGAAAAAATGCCGGACTGTACTATAAGAACCTCAATTATAGTCGGCTTCCCCGGTGAAACTGAAGAGCATTTTAACGACTTATATGAATTTGTCAAAGAGGTCAGGTTTGACAGAATGGGAGTGTTTACATATTCCAAGGAGGAGGATACTCCCGCCGCGTCATTCCCCGACCAGGTGGATGAAGAAACAAAGAATGAGCGTCTTGACGCGCTTATGAGATTGCAGCAGGGTATTTCACATGAACTTAACAAGGAAAAGCTTGGTAAGACGATAGAGGTTATTGTCGAGGGCTATGATGAAGACAATTTCCTCTTTTACGGCAGAAGCCGTGGTGACAGCATAGATGTTGACGGAAAGGTATATTTTGCGTCCGAGGATGAAGTTAATGCAGGAGACATTATAAAGGTAAAAATCCTTGACGCAGACAATTATGACCTCACAGGTCAAATGGAGGTAATTTAATGAATACTGCTAACAAACTCACGCTTGTAAGAGTAGCGCTGGTGCCTGTGTTTATGGCATTGCTGATGATTGATAATACGGTATGCAAATGGGCGGCTCTGGGAGTGTTTATACTCGCGTCAGTTACTGACGCGCTTGACGGTTACATTGCGCGGTCGCGCAATCAGATAACCACGTTCGGAAAATTCGTTGACCCGCTCGCGGATAAAATTTTAACAACCGCCGCATTTTTGGTATTCCTGGGTATGGGTGTGTACAGACCTGTAAGCGGAACAATAGCGCTGATGGTTATTCTGACCCGCGAGTTTATGGTCGCGGGCGTGCGCCTTGCCGCAGTCGGCGAGGGTACGGTAATCGCGGCGAGTATGTGGGGTAAATTAAAGACTGTTATGCAGATGATTGCGATAATTATCACTATTATCCTTATCGCAATGTTCCCGGAACGTGTCGTAATACGGCTTGTGGTGGAGTTACTTTTGTGGGTAACAGTAGGCTTCACTGTAATATCGGGCGTGGAGTATCTGGCAAAGAACTGGCATTTAATGAAGTTAAAATAATTTAGAGCATTTTCTTCAAAAAAATAAGGAAAGGATATAATGTTATGGAAGAAATTATAAACGTATTGAAATTTGACGCGAGCGGACTTATTCCCGCAGTTGTTCAGAATATAGAAACTAACGAGGTGCTCATGGTCGCATATATGAACGCTGATACTATAAAGAAAACTGTTGACACGGGCAGAGCCACATTCTGGTCAAGAAGCCGCGCCGAGGAATGGGTGAAAGGCGGCACATCCGGTAACTATATGTATGTTAAGGAAATACGCGTTGACTGTGACTGTGACTGTCTCATACTTCTTGTAAATCCCGCCGGTCCCGCGTGTCACACGGGTAACAGAACCTGTTTCTTCCGTAAGATTGAGGACGGTAAGATTGTCGAGGATAAGGAGAAACAGCAAAAATCAGATGTTTTCGCAAGAGAGCAAGCTGTTGTAATAGACAGAAAGGAAAATCCGGAAGAGGGCAGTTATACAAATTACCTGTTCGATAAGGGTGAGGATAAAATACTCAAAAAGGTCGGCGAGGAAGCGGCGGAGGTCGTTATCGCTGGCAAGAACCGCGATAAGAACGAGATAAGCTATGAGGTCGCGGATTTGATATATCATCTTACTGTTATGCTTGTGGATAACGGCATGACATGGGAAGATATATACAAGGAAATGGAAAGAAGATAAACCGGGCTGCCCGATTTATCGCAGACCGTTTAAATGCAATCAGCCCATCAAGACTGTTTCTTAAAAAGTCAGAAATTTTATTGACAATATCATTTTATAGATATATAATATAAACAGAAAAAGGCAAGACCTCAAACGGTTAGCCGAGATATTTAGTTACAAAGTAACCGCAATCCGTTGGCTATTGGAGCGGTTACTTTGCTTTTATAGCAAACGCTATTAAAATAATAATAACACAAAATGCTATTTTTAACACTTTTGAAATTATTTTTTTCATAGCAGACCACCTCCCTTTGAGTATTTCAGATTGACTGTTCGTCATATACTCATAGGTGTAACTATGTACTGGTGGCTAACCGTC
Organism: Oscillospiraceae bacterium; assembly: GCA_022509025.1. Taxonomy (GTDB): domain Bacteria; phylum Bacillota; class Clostridia; order UBA1381; family UBA1381; genus Hominilimicola. Next base: position 43,239 of record JAFLUB010000010.1, read on the forward strand.
CGATTAAAAATCGTTTTCAGTCTTACCCTTTTACGCCTTGCTTAAGCAAGGGGAAAAAATATGTCGGATTGTTCCGACAATGGTATTGTATATCAGGATTTTTAGTATTTCAATATATTTAACAAAAAATAATAGTTATGTAATAGTCCGTAATATAAATAAAAAGGAGCTGTGATAAAATGATTAAAAAAATCATTTTATCACGGCTCTTCTTAAAATACAATTTATTCGTCGCCTTCGATAGCGTCCTTATGTGACAGTGAGATTTTGCCTGTCTTAGCGTCAACTTCCATGACTTTAACCTTGAGCCAATCGCCTTCCTTGACAACGTCCTCAACCTTTTCAACTCTGTGGTTTGCAAGCTTTGAGATGTGGCAGAGACCGTCCTTGCCCGGAAGAATTTCAACGAATGCTCCGAACGGCTGGATTGTCTTAACCAGACCGTTATATATCTCACCAACCTCAGGCTCCTTAACGATAGTCTCGATAGCGTCTCTTGCCGCTTTGCCTGATTCCTGGTCAACCGCGAAGATGTGGATTGTACCGTCATCCTCGATATCAATCTTTGCGCCTGTTTCAGCGACAATCTTCTGGATAACCTTACCGCCCTGACCGATTACGTCACGAATCTTGTCAACGTCAATCTTCATTGTTTCAGCCTTAGGCGCATACGGTGAAAGCTCCTCACGCGGCGCAGGGATAGCCTTCAGGAGTATATCGTCTATGATATGATATCTCGCGTCTCTTGTCTTGCGGAGCGCTTCCTCAATAACGTCGTAGGGAAGACCGTCGTTCTTTATATCAACCTGAATAGATGTGATACCCTTCTTTGTTCCGGCAACCTTAAAGTCCATCTCGCCGTAGAAGTCCTCAAGACCCTGAATATCAACCATTGTCGTGAATCCGTCCTCGGTTGTTATAAGACCGCATGAGATACCGGCAACGGGAGCCTTAATCGGAACGCCTGCCGCCATAAGTGAAAGAGTCGAACCGCAGACGCTGCCCTGTGATGTGGAACCGTTTGATGAAAGCACCTCTGATACCACTCTGATAGCGTAAGGGAAATCATCCTCTGACGGAAGCACAGGAACGAGTGAACGCTCCGCGAGAGCGCCGTGACCTATCTCACGTCTGCCCGGACCCCTTGAAGGTCTTGTTTCACCAACTGAATATGACGGGAAGTTATAGTGATGGATATATCTCTTTTCCTCTTCCAAATCAATTCCGTCCAGTCTCTGATGCTCAGAGAGCGGAGCGAGAGTAGTGATAGAAAGCACCTGTGTCTGACCTCTTGTGAACATACCCGAACCGTGTGTTCTCGGCAGCAAATCAACCTCAGCGGCAAGCGGACGAATCTCGTCAAGACCTCTGCCGTCAACACGTCTGCCCTGAACTAACCATGCGCGAACGATTTCCTTCTGCATCTTGTAGAGGATTTCGCCTATCTGTTCATTGATATCGGGGTATTCTTCTTCAAGAGCCGGGATAAGCTCATCGGTTATAACGCCTATTCTCTCGTCACGGATATTCTTGTCGTCCGTGTCAAGCGCGTACTGTAATTTATCAAATGCCATTTCCTTGATTTTATCATAAAGGTCATGGTCAACGTCATGTGATTCGTAAGTGAATTTCTCTTTACCAATTTCAGCCTGGATTCCGCTGATGAAATCGCAGATTTCAATGATTGTCTTGTGCGCGAACTTGATACCCTCAAGCATAACGCTTTCCTCAACTTCGTTAGCGCCCGCCTCAATCATAACAACCTTCTGCTTTGTTCCGGCAACGGTAACGAGCATTTCGCTCTTTTCTCTTTCTTCAACTGTCGGGTTGATAACATACTCGCCGTCTATAAGACCGAGCCATACGCCGCCTATAGGACCGCTCCACGGCACGTCCGAAATTGAAATAGCGATTGACGTACCTATCATAGCCGCAACCTCGGGAGGGTTGTCCTGCTCAACTGAAAGTACCGTTGCAACAACCGATACATCGTTTCTCAGATCAGACGGGAAAAGAGGTCTTATCGGTCTGTCGATAACGCGGCTTGTGAGAATAGCCTTTTCAGACGGCTTACCCTCGCGCTTGATGTAACCGCCGGGGATTTTACCTACGGAATAAAGCTTTTCCTCATAGTCAACGCTCAATGGGAAGAAGTCTACGCCCTCTCTCGGTGTGCGTGATGCTGTTACGTTTACCATTACAACCGTGTCGCCGTAGCGGACAAGGCAGTGTCCGTTAGCAAGCTGAGCCATTTTGCCTGTCTCGACAATAAGCGGTCTGCCTGCAAGTGTTGTTTCGAATGTTTTAAACATTTGTTTTTTCTCCTTTTTATTGTGTATTTGTGTTGTCAAGAGAACCGTCCCTATGACACCTGTCCCTATGACAATTCCTATGACAATCTTTTTGTTTTTGGAGATATGCTTTAGCAGATAAACACAAGGGACTGCCCAATTTAGCGCAGAGTACCCCTCTATGCCGTCGGGTGAGTTTTGTCCGTTCTGCATCTGAATTCAATCAGCCCGACGCAGCTATTGCTTAACACAACAGTCCCCTCTATTTATTTGCTAAACAAATATCTCCATAAATATATATAGGCAAACGGGATAAACCCGTTTGCCTTATAAGCTATATTAAAATTACTTTCTAAGACCAAGCTTAGCAACAAGGGCACGATATCTTTCGATATCCTGATCCTTAAGGTAATTCATAAGACCACGTCTCTTACCAACCATCATAAGAAGACCTCTTCTTGAATGGTGATCCTTCTTATGAACATTCAGATGGTCGTTGTTGAGATGGTTAATTCTCTCTGTGAGAAGAGCAATCTGCACCTCGGGAGAACCTGTGTCACCCTCATGAGTTGCAAACGTCTTGATAATCTCCGCCTTACGTTCCTTTGTCATGATTTCACCTCCTATGATAAATCATCCCCCTGTGCCGGGATACCGTTGGTGATTCGGTTTTCTAAGCACGGGTTAAATTTGTAAACTGAAAAAATAATTTGATTTGCTGCAGAAAAATTAGTTCTGCTTTGTTGTTCTGTTGAAACGTCTGTTGAACTTTTCAACACGTCCGCCTGTATCTACAAGCTTCTGCTTACCTGTGAAGAACGGGTGGCACTTTGAGCAGATTTCAACCTGGATATTCTCCTTTGTTGAACCTGTCGCGATTACCTCGCCGCAAGCACAAGTAATGGTAGTCTGCTTGTAATCAGGATGAATTCCTTCTTTCACTACCTCTTGCCTCCTTATAAAATTTTACGGTACAAAAAATACCATCATGTAGTATAACATATCACAATACTATTTGCAAGTATTATTTTCTGTTTTCCTGAAATTTTTTCTGACCTCGCCCGCGAGGTACAATGAACCACATACGCACACTACTGAGCCGCCGCCGGTTTCGGGCGCGGAGTATGTTAAGGCGCTTGTCGCGGCACTCAGAGCGGCATTTACCGCTTCTACGGGATTATTATTCACAATAACAGGGATATTCATACTTTTTACGATATCCGAAATTCTGCCGGAGCTTACGCAACGCGGCATGTTAAGCTCTGTTGCCACCACTGTTTTTGCAATCGGCGCAATGTGCCGTATACACGTTTCATAATCCTTATCCTCCATCATAGCCATAACGAGGACTATGGGACGGTCAAGGGACAGGAGTGATTCCCTGAGCGCGCGAATACCGTCTATATTGTGTCCGCCGTCTATGATGATATTGTCCGTGACAAATTCAAATCTTGCCGGCCATAGTACATTGCGAAGCCCTGCCAAAACGGCAGTTTCGGGAATGTTAAAGCCGTTTTGTCTTAATATCTCTATCGTTTCGAGCGCAACTGCCGCGTTCTGCGGCTGATAAGAGCCTTTAAGAGAGAGAAGATATTCCTTGCCCTTGTAGCTGAATCCGTTTTCAGTGTCCTCAGCTGTTTCGGCGATAATCAGGCGGGCATTTTTTTCTTCGGAGCATTTTTTTATTATTTTTTCCACATCGCCGTTCGGATATGAAACGACGGTGCCGCCATCGCGGATTATCCCGCATTTTTCGTACGCTATTTCTTCCACGGTGTTTCCGAGATATTGCGTATGGTCAAGTCCTATCCGGCAAATCACGCTGACAAGGCTTCTGTCAATTACGTTTGTTGCGTCAAGTCTGCCGCCCATGCCGGCTTCCAGAATGACTATATCGCATTTTTGTTCATATAAATATAGTAATGCCACAGCTGTCACGAATGCGAATTCTGAAACCAATGCGTCCCCTGTCTCCATAGCGCGCTTTACCCTTGCGGTGTAATCCGCAAGCTTATCGTCCGGGATATTTTCACCGTTTATCCGTATTCTTTCGTTGAACACCTCAAGGTACGGAGACGTGAAAAGTCCTGTTCTGTATCCGCTTTCTTCTAAAATCCGCGCCGTCATAGCCGCAACGGAGCCTTTTCCGTTTGTTCCCGCTATGTGTACGTAACTCAGATTTTTCTGGGGATTCCCTAAGCTTTCAAGTAATCTTCTGAGATTTGCGTTACCTAAAGGGCGGCGGAATTTCGGTATTGAATGGATATAATTTAAAGCTTCTGTGTAATTCATAGTTATCTCCAAATGTATTATATATTTTCTACATTATAGTATAGTATTTTATCAGCAATAAGTCAAATTTAATCGGGGAGCAATATTTATAATGCCCGTAACAAAAAATTCATAAAAAATATATTGATTTTTTTTGGGTTAAGTGGTATATTGTATAAGATGATGTAAAATGCGGAATATGTGTTTTATGTTTAAGAAACAAATGAAAGGAGATTATATAGTATTATGAATGGAAAAAAGAAGGCATCTCAGTCTGATAAGCTGATTAATGTTGTTATCGCAGTTGTGGTTGCTGCATTTGTTGTTGTGGGAGTGTATGCGACATACGGAAAAATATCGACAAGCATAGAAGACAAGAAGATATTAAACGGCGAAAAAGAAGCAACGGTCGCTTATCTTGCGAAACAGTCCGGTATGTCTGTAGAGGACTACCTTGCGCAGTATGGTTTATCTCTTTCTGAAACAATAACAGAAAAGACAACCGAAAGCGAAATGACAGATAACATGACAATAGAAAATTATCTGAAATATACAGGTATGGAACAGACAGCTGATGAAGTTATTGCTGACGCGGGTCTTACGGAAACAGTCACAAAGGATACTCTCTGGAAAGATTTCTTCCCGCAAATGCCTGTAGGTATGGTATATGATCCGCAAACATTTGAACAGTATAAGACTCAGTTGAGCCTTGGTGACGATGTGACGATTGACATGCCTTACGGAGAATTTGAGAAGATTCTTGAAGAGCGTATAAATGCTCTGAATGAAGAAGCGAATGCTAATAAAGACGAAGCAACTGCCGATGCCGGCGAAGCGGCAGCGGATAATGCGGAAGCTCCGGCAGAGCAGCCTGCAGACGGCGGCGCTGAAAATGCCGAGGCACCTGCAGGCGAATAAAATCACATTAAAATTTACACCGTTACAAGGTAGCGGAATGGAGGATTAACGTGAAAAAATCACGTTAATCAGATTTAATTGCCCGTGCGAGTATTTTCTCGCAGGCTTCGAAAACAGGCACATGGGCATAATATCCATTTAACGCCTTATCTGCCCGCGATAGGGACGTTAAGATTTTATTATTTGTGGGCAGAAAGGCTATGGATATTAATATGGACGAAGAAAAGAATTTAAACGAAGAAAATGAAGAGGTAACAGCTTCTCCCGAAGAACAGGCAGAAGAAGCGGCTGAAGATGTAACAGCTTCTCCTGAGGAAGAAATAGAAGAAGCGGTTGAAGAAGCGGTTGTAGCCGCTACCACTGAGGAAAACATTATTGATTCTGTTCAGAATGAGGATACGGAAGTACCCGCCACTGTTGAATCTCTGGAAGAAGAGCTTACAGAAGCTGCGGAGGAGACTACCGCTGAAACGATTGAAAATTTTGCTCAATCAGATTCTTCAGACCCTGAAAGCCCGGTATTTGACGCGGTTGCGTCTGAAGCTGAGGTTGTTGACAGTAAACCTAAGTCAAAGAACGGCGCGGTGATTGCTATAATTATAGTGCTTGTTCTTGTGGTAGCGCTTATTGTTACAGGAGTTATCATGCTCAGCCCTATTCTGTTCAATAAATATAACAGAATGGGTTATACAGATGTAAGCGGACGTACCGTAGGCGAGGTTGCCAAAGAAGTCGGAATGGATTATGACGAGTTCCTTGAATCATACGGTTTGCCGGAGGATATGCCTGCTAATACGACTGAAAGCGCGGCATACAACAATATCCCGCTTTCAAAAATGGCAGAAACATACGGTATGAGTGTTGATGAGATTAAGAAAATGCTTCAGATGCCTGATGAAGTGACTGATGATACGCCTTGGGGTGAGGCATTGGATAAGGTAACTCTCGGTGCTTACGTAGGCGAGGATTATCTGGAAGAATTCAAAGAATATTACGGACTGGGCGACGACGTAACAGTTGAAACACTCTGGGGTGAGGTAAGACAAACGGTCGAAGCAGTCCAGAAAAAGGAAATGAAAGAATCAGAGAAGGAAGCCAAAGAGCTGGAGAAGCAAATGAAGAAGTCGGAGAAAGAAGCATCAAAGGAAAAAGATACAGATGCTGAGGAGGCATCTTCTCCTGAGGAATCGGCAGCTCCCGAAGCAACTCCCGCTTCATAAGATACTAAGTAGTATAAAATTAAGCGTAAAATAAATATCCACCCGTTGTTGGTACAGCGGGTGGATATTTTTGTTTTTATAATTACAGTCCGAATTGCTCCTTAACATCTGCAAGAACTTTTTCTATTGTAGCCTCCGCAGCCTCAAAGCTTTCAGCGAATGTGCCGAGATAAATCTTTATCTTAGGCTCCGTACCTGAAGGTCTGACGATGAAATATGTTTTGTCATCGGAAAGGTTATAACGGAGTACATTTGACTTCGGCAGACCGCTAAGCGGTGAAACTGAACCCTTTGTGTCCTTTATAGTCTGCGTCTGATAGTCGGTATAAAGAACTATGTCCATGCCGGCCGCTTTAACAGGCGGATTTTCACGAAGACCGGAAAGGAGATTTGCCATTTTCTCCATACCGTCCTTACCCGGCATTGTGAACGAAACAGTCTTTTCAGCATAATATCCGTAATTTTTATATATGTCCATAAGCGCTTCATAAAGCGACTTACCCTTTGTCTTGTAGTATGCCGCCATTTCCGCGATAAGCATTGTCGCAACAACGCCGTCCTTATCGCGCGCGTGAGTGCCTACCAGATATCCGTAACTCTCCTCAAAGCCGATGAGATATGTGTGATTCTTCTTCTCGGCAAACTCTGTCATCTTTTCACCGATATACTTGAAGCCTGTAAGCACGTTCATTATCTCTATGCCGTATGACTTTGCGATTGCTGCCGCAAGCTCTGTTGTAACGATTGTTTTGATAACAACGCCGTTTTCCGGAAGAGTACCCTTTTCCTTCTTTGATTTAAGGATATATTCAACAAGCAGCGCGCCGGTCTGGTTACCTGTGAGAGTTCTGTAAACTCCGTCCGCGTCACGAACAACTATACCCACTCTGTCACAGTCAGGGTCAGTACCGATTATAACGTCAACATCGTTTTCCTTTGCCATCTTTATAGCGATTTCAAAGCCTTCCTTATCCTCAGGATTCGGGGATTTAACAGTCGGGAAGTTTCCGTCCTCAGTATCCTGCTCTTTAACCACAAGCACGTTCTTGAATCCCATTCTATTTAACATTGCTTTTATCGGTCTTGAGCCTGTTCCGTGGAACGGCGTGTAAATAAGCTTGAATGTGTCAGCCACTGCGGTAACCGCTTCGGGGTTCTGCTGCTGTGTCTGGACAATATCAAGGAACTTTTCATCAAGCTCGCTTGAAACAATTTCCAAAAGTCCCTGCGCCTTCGCCTCGTCAAGCGAGATAAACTTAACATCGTCAAATATATCATAGCTGTTTATAGCCTCAACCACAACGTCTGCCGCGTCGGGAGGAAGCTGTCCGCCGTCTGAGCCGTAAACCTTGTATCCGTTATACTCCTTCGGGTTGTGGCTTGCAGTAATCATAACGCCTGCCGCGCATCCAAGCTCTCTTATACCGAACGAAACCTCAGGAACTGAATGTACAATCGGGAAAAGATATGTCTTAACGCCTGCCGCGGTGAGTACCTTTGCCGTTTCTTCCGCAAATACGCGTGAGAAATTACGTGTGTCGTAACCGATAAGCACACCTTTCTTCGCCGCGTCAGCGCCCATTGAATTGACGTATTTTGCCACACCCTGACTTGCCTGACGCACATTATAGATATTGATTCTGTTTGTGCCCGCGCCAAGTATTCCTCTCATGCCCGCTGTTCCGAACTCCAGCTCGCGGTAAAAGCGTTCCTCAATCTCTTTTTCATTGCCCTCTATGGCTTTAAGCTCCGCTTTTGTGTCGTCATCAACTACGGGATTAGTCAGCCAGCGGCTGTATGTCTCCTTATAACCCATTGGTAAAACCCTCCTTAATTTAATTTTATATAAATACAGTATACAATATTTTCTTTTATTTTTCAATCAGTAATATGTAAAATTTAAAAGAAACTTATAGTATAAATTGACAAAAAAGTAGCAAAACTTGACGAAAAAGAGAAATTGGTATACAATAAACAAAATATGTCATAATCAGGAGGATATTCATATGGCAGTAAAAGTTAAACAAACAGGATACGGTAAATGGAAGATACCATTTATTATAATTTTGGTAATAATAGTTTTATGTCTCGCGGGGGCGGGTATACTTTTAGAGGACAGTCTTAGTGTCAGCGTGCCGGATGGCAGCATCAGAATTGAGGTTGCCGATGGTGACAGTACGTCAGTGGTTGCCAATACGCTTTCTGACGCCGGTATTATAAAATACCCTGAGCTCTTTAAAATTCAGTCAAAGCTTGGTGGTTATGATGGCAATATTAAGCCGGGTGCGGCTACGATTGAGGACGGTATGAGCTATGGCCAGATTCTTGATTTACTTATAACTTCGGGCCGCGAGATGAGGAAGGTAACGATTCCCGAGGGCTTTGATATAAGCCAGATAGCGGATAAGCTGAATAATGAAGGAGTAATAGGCTGGCGGGAGTTCTATGCGGCATTGAACCCCGAAGAGTATGACTATCCGTTCCTTAAGAATCTTCCTCAGCGTGACGGGGCGATGGAGGGATATCTTTTCCCTGCGACCTATGACATACCGCATAATATGTCAGCGCATGATATTATAGACCTTATGCTCTCCGCGTTTGACAGTCAGTTTACTGACGAATATTACAATCGTGCCTCAGAGCTTGGCATGACTGTGGACCAGGTTATAACCATGGCGTCAATAGTGGAAAGAGAGGCAGGCAGCGACAGCGAAATGCCGAAGGTTGCCGGAGTCTTCTATAACAGAAGAAACTCAGGCATGAAATTCCAGTCCTGCGCAACGGTGCAGTATATTCTCGGTGAAAGAAAGCCGGTTCTTTCAATCGCGGACACCCAGATTGATTCGCCGTATAATACATATATTTATCCCGACTTCCCTATAGGTCCTATCTGTAATCCGGGCTTGGAAAGCATCAAAGCGGCGCTTTATCCTGAGGTTACCGAAGCGTATTATTTCGTGCTCGGTAAGGACGGCACACACATATTCTCGAATACATATGAAGAGCACCTTGCTGCTATGGGCTCTTCCGATCCGACTATGAGCGTTGACGGCAGTGCAATAGAAAATCAGGACAGCATGAAGCAGTAATATTTGCCGAAAGGAAAAGACTTATGATTGAATATGATAAGGACGCTATAGTCCCTCCGTATATAACCGAATACCTTCGCGCAAAAACTGTGCATACGGATGATTTTCTTCATGAGCTTGAAAAATATGCTGAAGAAAACAGTATCCCGGTTGTAGAGCCTGAAACGGCAAGGTTTTTGTCTGTAATGTGCAGAGCGGCAAAGCCTTTGAAAATTCTTGAGGTGGGATGCGCAATAGGCTATAGCGCCATAATTATGGCTAAAGCCGTTTCGGACGAATGTGAAATCACTACGCTCGAATGTGATGAAAACATGGTCTGTATTGCAAGAGAGAATATAAAAAAAGCGGGATATGCCGAAAAAATATCGGTTATCGAAGCTGACGCGAAGGACTATCTTTCATATATCGATGATGACGAGGTGTTTGATATTATATTCCTGGACGGACCTAAAGCGCACTATATCTATATGCTTGACGAGTGCGTGAGGCTTCTTAAAAAGGGCGGCATGATTATTTCTGATAATGTGCTATATAAGGGCATGACAGCCGATGATAATCATGTCGTAAGACGTAAAATCACGATTGTAAAGCGTCTCAGGCGGTATATTGATATGCTTATGGAGCATAAGGAGCTTGAAACCGCAATCCTGCCGCTTGGCGACGGTGTGACGGTTTCTGTGAAAAAATAAAAAACACTTGATTTTTTAAACAAAACTTGTTATAATAAAAACAGACACAGAGGTATGCCGTCAAACGGTTGCCTCAGTTGGTTTTAAGTAATCAATAAATAACCGTCACTGGGCAAGGAGCGACGGTTATTGTACTTTCTGAGTAGTTATAATTAATATAACTATTATCATTGTAATAATTCTGATAACTCGTTTCATACAAGTCACCTCCTCGCCTGCGCGGTTTACGCAGGGTGAGGCTAACCGTCAAACTCGCAATACTTCTGTATCTGCGGGTTTGATTTTATTACATTTTATGACAAAAAACAATAACAGGAATATTACATTTATTCTACAAATAAGGAACTAAAACCATGAAAAAACCTGAACTTTTAGCTCCCGGCGGGAGTCTGGAAAAACTGAAAACGGCGATAGATTACGGCGCGGACGCGGTGTATATCGGCGGCGAGACGTTTTCTCTCCGTGTTGCGGCGGAAAACTTCTCGAAAGAGGATATGCTCGAGGGAATAAAATACGCTCATGACCGCGGCAAAAAGGTGTATCTTACAGCGAACATAATCCCGCATAACAGCGATATTGACGAATTTGACGGCTTTGTCGATGAAATAAAGGATATGAACTTTGACGCTGTACTTATAGCTGATTTGGGACTTTTCGATATAATGCGCGAAAAAGCGCCGCATATACCGATTCATGTAAGCACACAGGCGAATAACACAAACTACCGCTCAGCAATCGCATGGCATAAAATGGGTGCGACGCGTGTTGTGCTCGGACGTGAGATGTCGTTTAAGGAAATAACTGAATTTCAAAAGAAGATTCCTGAGGATTTAGAGCTTGAAGCGTTTGTACACGGCGCGATGTGTATATCATATTCGGGACGATGTCTGTTGTCAAATTACATGACGGGGCGCGACTCCAACATGGGCGCGTGCGCTCATCCGTGCCGGTGGAACTATAAGCTTGTGGAGGAAACACGTCCCGGAGAGTACATGGACGTGTTCGAAAACGAGCGCGGCACATTTATCTTTAACTCTAAGGACTTGTGTACAATCCGTCATATACCGGAGCTTGTGGGAAGCGGGATTGCGAGCCTTAAAATTGAGGGACGCGTCAAGACTTCCTATTATGTCGCGACGGTTGTGGGCGCGTATCGGCGCGAGATTGACAGATATTTTGCCGACCCTGAGAATTATACGTTTAACGAGGCGGAATACGAGGAACTCTGCAAGGTGAGCCATAGACCGTATACAACCGGATTTTATTTCGGTAAGCCGGACGAAAACGCGCAGGTGTATACGTCAAGCTCATATATCCGCGACTATGACCTTATCGGCATAGTCATGTCGTATGACGCAGAGATGGGCGAGGCAGTCGTTTCGCAGCGTAACCGCTTCTTTAAAGGCGATGAAGTTGAAATAATACAGCCGATGAAGCCGTTTTTCACGCAGACTGTTGACAGCCTGGCGGACGAAAAAGGACAGGAAATAGATGTCGCAAACCACGCGGAGCAGATAGTCAGGATAAAGACTGTAGAACCCGTGTGCGAGGGCGCGATGCTGAGAAAAAGACGGTAAAGTAATGACCCGGTGAGTCTCCCTTCAATAATCCGAAGGATTTTTGAAGGGGGGAACCACGCAGAGCGTGGAGGAGGGTCTTTTTTGTTAAAAAAATAGACAAAACACCAAAAAAATGTTGACTTTGTTTTGTGTAATGTGATATGATAATATTAACTTTATTGTGGGTAATTTTATCAGAAAAGGAGAGAAAATTATGAACAAACATTTAAAGAAGCTGCTTTGCGCATCGCTTTCACTTGCGATGGTAGCGGGCAGCATCGTACTTCCGACAGCTGCAAGCGCGGCGGAATGGTCGGCAGACGCGACCTCGTGGAAATTCGACTTTGGTTCGGCAGAAAATGTTGCAGACGGTTACATAGCTGTTCCGGCCGACACGAAGTACACGGTGGCAGGAGGCTATGGCTTCCTTGGTCTTGAAAACGGCTATGCTACAAACTGGCTTGCAGACGGATTTGAAATGACGCAGGGCTATGACCTTGTGCTTGCAAACGGCGGTTCCGAATCGCCTGCGACAGCGGACGATGACTGGGTTGCGACAACCACAAGAACGGAAGCGGATCAGGACTATGTAAGTCCTATACGTTTCGCTATGACCGCAGAGAAAAACGGCTATTATAAGGTAAGGATTAACTTGAAGAAAGCAAATGCAGAAGAGGATGCGTATGTAAATCTGTTTACAGAGCGCCGTCATCAGCATTTATTGAACAAGGCTATTCCTGATGAGGGTCTGGTTTACGAGGCTTCGATTCATGTACATAATTTGCAGGGAAAGAGCAACGGAGGTCATCCTGGAGACAACGCGGATACTATGTTAAACATTGTTGCCGAGGGTAAAAATGTTGCGATTTCCTCAATAGAGGTTACCAAGACGGCGGCAGACAAGACATTGTTTATTCTAACAGACTCGACAGGCTGTGAGCAGAGCGCGGCAATTCCGTACTTCCCGCTTGACCACTGTCAGGGTGTAGGCTCGGCGCTTGCAAAGTATCTCAGCAAAGACTGGGCTCTTGTAAACGAAGGCGAATCAGGTCTTGACAGCACCTCTTCAGGCCCCCACTTCAATAACTGCGTCAATGAAATAAAAGCAGGAGACTTTTTATGGTATGAGTTCGGACATAATGACACAAGATCACAAGGTGTTACAGGCTACCTCAATACTCTTCAAAGCTATTATAATACTGTATCATCTAAAAACGCGTATCTTATAGTTGCTGCACCTATTGAGCGTAAGCAGTCGTTCCAGTACCAAACCGACAACACATGGACCAAAACACTTGAGGAGTATGCGACAGCAGGCAAGAACTTTGTTGAGGAGCAGATTGCAGCGGGCAAGAAAAACATTGCATTTATTGATTTGAACGACCTGTCAATCGGAGTTCTTAACAGCATATCTCAGGAAATCAATGAGAAATATGATTACGGATGGCTTTCGGGTAACTTCTATTATTTCCTGAACGACTACACACATCCGAACGATTACGGTGCAGACCAGTTTGCTAAGGCTGCGGTAGACGGCGCGAAAGCGACTATCGCCGCGGCAGCAGAAGCAGATGCGACTGCTTCTGTTAAGACGCAGGCAGAGGTTCTTTCGATGATTTTTGGGGACACCAGAGCTGAGGAGGCTAACCGCGTACCCGAGTCAATTTATAAATTGGGCACAGTTCCCAACAGCGCATATCCGAAAGGACTTACAAAGGTTGTATATTATGACTATCCGTGGCTCCTTAAAAAGGTAGAGTGGAATGAGGACGGAACCGCGAAGTCAATCGCGGCGGAGCCGGTTGACTGTGCTGATGAAACAATCCCATTCTCATACAGCCGCGGCAGAATTGATATATTTGATAAAGATGGAGAGAAGAAGGGTGCGGTAACAACTGATGAATTCTATGACAGATTATCCGCGTCCGGCGCTCTTACATTTAGTGATACCAGTGTTACATACGATGCTGATGCCGGTGATACATATAACGCGTACATGGTTGACGCTGACACACCGTCGACAGGCAAAATCGTGTCGAATACGCTTACGGAAAAAGATAATATAGATGTTAAAGAATATCTGTTACAGGGTAAACTTGGAACTGAGAATGTTGAGAATTTCGCATCATACAGTGATGATTTGGCTGTAGGCGCGACCATTATAGGTACTAACAACTGGGAAGCTCCCGGCGGTGGCGAGTTCTCGTTAGGAAAGGAAGACGAAACCTATTATGCTCATTATAAGTCAACAGGTTCAAGCACCTTCTATCCCGAAACTCCGTTCTATGGCAAAACAAAGGTATCATCAGGTCAGCTTCTTTGCAGATTTGATATAAGATACATAGGCGGTACAGTAAGAATGTATTATACAGACGGCACGGCTCTTAACAACTGGCCGGCGACTGTTGCTCCTCTTACTATTGATACTACGGACGGCAATGTTACAGTTAAGCTGAACGGCGCTGAGGTAAATAAAATCAATGCCAACACATGGACTACGGTTCAGCTCGTAGTTGATTTGGACTACGGAAAAGCAACAGCATCCGTAAACGGTAAATCCCTTGAAACCGATATAACAGGTTTACAGGGATTCGGCGCTCCCAAGCCCGCATCGCTTGGTATGCTTGCGTTCCACAGCCCGAACAATTCATCTGATGAGTTTGACATCACGAATATAACTATTGCGACTCTTAACACGGCTCCGCTTCCGGAGAAAACTGTTAAGGTAAAAGCAAATGACGCATCTATGGGTACAGTATCTGTTGGAGATGAAGATGATACAGAGCTGTCTGTTGCAAAGAATCAGGATGTAACAATCCACGCTGTTCCGGCTGACGGATATGAACTTTCAAGCTGGACAGATGCAGCCGGAAAAGAGTTTGCATTTGCTACTGACTACACATTCAGACTTTATGACGATATAGAGCTTACAGCAAACTTTAAAGCGAAGGAGAAGGACAAATACAATTATCTGTATCATGAAACCTTCAGAACTCTCACAACCGATACTCTTGCTGCCGATGGCTGGAAATCACCGAATCAGCAGGATGTACTGACCATAGAAACAGATAGTAATCCCGCACTGGAAAATTACCTGAGATTTGGTAAGAACGGCTCTACAAGAGGCGCGGAGAAAAAATTTAATGAAACGCCGTTTACACATGAGAGTGGTTTGGCATTCGGTATAAGCGCTAAGTTTAATAAGCCGAGCGGAGACCCGAATGAAATATCTATTCACAGCGGAAACCTTACATATGATAATGTAAACTGGGGAAGCACAGGCGGCCAGGTTATTCAGCTGAAGCAAGCAAATACCGGTGTAATAAGCTTGAACGGTACGGAAACAAAAATCCCTGACAATACATGGTTTAATGTTATTGCGCTGTGCGATTTTGATACTCACACAGCCAAAGTGCAGGTAACATCTCTTGACGGTTCAACGGAATATTTCAATGACACAGTTGAAATGCCTGATAAAGCCGCAACCGGTATTAAGGGAATATATTTCGTATTCGGTAAAAACAGCGGCGGTGTTGTAAGCATGGACAATATCGAAATATTCCCGGCTGAAGAGTATGTAGAGCCTGCAGTTACTCACACAGTAACATTCACAGGCGCGAATGCGACTGTAAAGGTAGACGGTGAGGCAGTCACAGAGCCTGTAACTGTTACAGAGGGTGACGATTTAAGCTTCACGGTAACTCCTGATGACGGCTATGAGTTAGTATCGGTTAAGGTGGGAAGCGACACACTTACCCCTGACGATGACGGCGTTTACACAATTACCGTAACAGCCAACACGACCGTTACAATCACGGTGAAAGCTGTAGAAGTTCCTTCGCCTTCACCGTCTCCTTCGCCTTCACCTTCACCATCTCCCGAGGTTTCGAACATTACTGTTGTTTCAGAGCCTGAGATAAAGACCGACGATGAAGGCAACAAGGAGATTGCCGTAACGGTTAAAAACGAAGGTGACGAGGCTTCGCCGATAGTTCTGATGATAGCGCGCTATGATGAAGAAACCGGCAGATTTATCGGACTTGTATTATCAAGCACGCAGAGTATAGACGCAAACGGCGAAATAGAGCTGACAGCGCCTGTTCCTGCAGAGAATGATTACAAGGCTATGCTTTGGAACGGCGTAAGCGGACTATATCCGATTATGGACGCTGTAACCAAAGATGAGTTGGAAGACAACGAATAATAATAAACTCAGAAAAGACCGCTTCTGCGGTCTTTTCTGATGCCTTGATTCTGATACTGTTTTAGCGCTGTATTCACGCGGTTTTCATGATATTTCCAATTATATTTCCTGACATTTCCGCCATATCCAGACCATTCCGCAGTTTAGTAAAAATAGCTAAAAACACACACCAACCTTTGTATAATTTAACGACCTTTTTATTTATCAATTATATTGCACAAATTTTTAAATTGTGATACAATATATACCATGTAGACGAGTGTGTACCCGTGTAAAGTGCATGGATACGCGGGTTTGCATTCAAAAAAATATGGCTTAGGCATAAGCCGAGAGAAAAGGAAAGGGAGAAAAGAAATGAAAAGTAAAAAACTAATTTCATTACTTTGCGCTGCGGCTATGACCACATCCGTTTTTGCCGGAATGGTTACAACTGCAAGCGCGGCAGACGATGTCTATACGTTCACAGATGGTTCAACCACAGGATGGACTATTGACAACGGTGGTTCTGTGTCAACTTCTGACACTACTGGTGACGATACAGACCCGTATCTTGTGATTAAGGGCGGTGGAGCTGGTACACGTGCCGCAAGCTTTACATTACCTAAAGCTACTGGCAGCCAGTATGTTGTTGAGTTTGACTCATTAATCCACGGTTCTGACGGTATGAATAACGACAGTCACTATACGCAGCTTGCATTTGGACCTGCTGCTATGGCAAATCCGGTTGAAAGCGGATATGCTGTAATGATGAATGCTTTCAGAACAAATCGTACAGGCATTTATGTAAATGGCGGTGAAGAAGCTTATGACGTTCAGGACAAGTGGACGAGAACTCGTATCGAAGTTGACGGCACAAGCGCTAAGATTACGATGATTGACAAAAGCGGAACAATTATCGATGAGGACGAATACACAATTTCAGCTTCAAATGTTGCTAAGATAAGCGCAAGAGTTGCTCGTGGAGACGGTCCGACACCTGGAGACGGTGCAGACCCGGGTTATGTATTCCTTGACAATGTACATATCTACAACGGCACAGCTGAAGGCGCTCTTACAGCAGACGGTTTAAGAGGTGAGGCTGCAGTTGCAACTCCATATCCAGAGCCTGAGACAAAGGTTGCTGCTCCGGCACTGGTTGTTCCGGAAGGCATAACACCGGTTGTAGATCAGAACTTCAGTGCAAGCTTTAACCAGGCAATGGGTGCTGAAGAGGCTACATATACAGATCTTACAGGTCTTTCAATTCACTTTGGTGGCAGATCTGATAATGGTGCTGATGGTGACCCTGCAACATATGCTGCAACAAGTGAGTATGCTAAAGGCGATAAGACATTAGAACTCACAGGAGGCAGATATTCAAATCAGGGTAGGGGTCCTCGTGTATGGGCTACAGAGAAGTTATCTCCGAGCGGAGACAATTCTGCTGTTATGGCATTTGCTGCTAACCTTACATCTTTAGTTGCAGGCGGCGCAGGCAGACTGTATATCTTAGGTACAGACCTGCAGGCAGGCGATACTAAGGACGGCGCTTACAATCAGGTAATGGCTGTTCTTGCTACAGATGATTATGAGTATTCAGAAGGCGAAGGCGACAGCCTTGTAATTAAGGTAGATCCTTATACATGGTACAAAGTAGGCGTTGTTGTTTCAGGCGATAAGTACAGAGTTTATGTTGCAGAGGCAGGCGAGGCTTGGCCGACAAGCGCACAGATTCAGAGAGATCACGTTGGTCAAGGTGCTTCAAGCATTGGCGCAGTTGATTTAACAACTCCTTATCTTGCTGTAACATCAGCAGATAGCAAGGGTGGAACAACCAATCCGAACGTAAGAATTGATAACCTTCTTGCATACACAGGTTCAGCTGAAGAACCGAGATATCTCCTTCCGTCAGAGGGTGAGGTTGTAGAGCCTACACCTGGTGCAGTTGAGATGCACAAAGTATCAATTGCTGATTCTGCTGATGGTACAAAAGTAACAATCAAAGATATAGATGGCGCAGAAGAAGATGCGTATGATGGCGTATTTATCCATGCTAAATATGCCGATGGTCGTCTTACATCGGTTAAGTCATATCCTGCAAAGGGTATCACAGCAGCAGGTATTGATGTAACTGTTGCTGCAGATGATGCGATTGCTTTAGGCGACACACTTATGGTATGGAGCGGTCTTGATACAATGGTTCCATACGGAAAAGACACAGCTAAGAATTCAAGCGTAAAAGAGTATGCAGTAAAGATTGGTTCGCTTACAGGCGGTTCAGTCGTTGCTAAGCCTGCTAATGCTGAGGAAGGCGCAACTGTTGAATTGACAGTTACTGCAAATGATGGTTATGAATATGTAGATGGTTCATTGAAGGTAATGAATGGTACAACAGAG
>JAFLUB010000011.1 GCA_022509025.1 Oscillospiraceae bacterium
AGTATCTATAAGAAGTGAAAGATACTTTGACATATCCACTTCCCAATACCAGTCACGGGTCGCCAAATCAGGATTTCTGTATATAAGATTAGTTGTGAAAATTTTATCCACATATCCGTTTTTATATGCCTCGTCAAAGCATTCAAGACCGTTGCAGAAAAGACCGAATGAGGCAAATACGAATATTCTCTTTGCGCCCTGGCTTTTTAAGTTCTTTGCAACGTCTATAACAGACTCGCCGGATGAAATCATATCGTCAACGATGATAACATCCTTGTCGGTAATGTCTCTGCCCAAGTATTCATGAGCTTCAATCGGGTTCTTGCCGTTTACTATTCTTGTATAGTCACGACGCTTATAGAACATACCGAGATCGAGCTTGAGCACCGATGAATAGTACATACATCTTGACATGCCGCCCTCATCGGGAGATATAACAACTGTGTCGAACTTGTTCAGAGAAATATCAGGAACCGCTTTTATAAGCGCTTTTATCATCTGATATGTTGCCTGTATATCGTCAAAGCCGGCAAGCGGAATTGCATTTGAAATTCTCGGGTCGTGCGCGTCAAATGTCAGAATGTTCGTTACGCCCATATTCACAAGCTCCTGAAGCATCAGAGCCGCGTCCAGTGACTCTCTTCCGCTTCTTCTGTGCTGTCTGCCCTCGTAGAGCATCGGCATAACAACCGTCACACGTCTTGCCTTACCGCCCATAGCGGCTATTATACGCTTTAAGTCCTGGAAATGGTCATCCGGGCTCATATGGTTTTCCATGCCGTACATATTATAGGTTACTCCGTAATTAAACACATCGCATATAATATATACATCATGTCCTCTGACACTTTCGTCAATAACACATTTTCCCTCGCCTGTACCGAATCTCGGACATTTTACATGAGTAACATAGGTATCAATATCCTCATATTCTCTGAATCTCTTCAGATACTCGTCAATGCGCGCAGTTATCTGCTCGCAGCCCTTCATGCTGATAATACTCAGCTTGCCGACAATCGGACTTTCATCACTTATAAAACTGTTTGTCATGGTAATTCTCCTTCTTTACGGAAGTATGTGATTGCCTACGGATTTCTACCGTTTTGTGGGCGGTATTATCCGCTTTAAGAAATGGTTACATTTCTTTTACAAATATATCATACATTACGGTATTTTGCAAGTGACATATTCTCATTATTTTGAAGAATTTTAGACAAATATTTTGTTTATTATAGATATTTTTTCCTGATTCCCGTTCTTTCTGTTAACATAAAGATAGCCTGAATCACTATCACATGAAAAGGATACACAACAAAATTCTTAATTATTCTTGCTGCTGAGAAAATTGTATACGCTTTTCCGTACATTAAAGATAGCCAGTATGTGTTAAGAATGATGTTTATAAAAAATGTTATAATCGCACAGGATAGTATCGTGAGAAGGAATGCTTTTGTTTCCGCATTCATTTTATTCTGCTTTACATCTATTCCATACAGGCAAAATCCGTAAATAAGTCCTCCAAGCATTGCGGAAATTGTAAATCCGACAAAGTACGCTCCTCCGCCCGGATTCATAAGATAGCCGAGTATGTCGCCGATTCCGCCGACAAGCATTGCGGGCAGGGGACCTAAAATAATACCTGCGGACGCAGTTGCGGTAAAGGTAAGCGTTATTCTGTTGTCGAGAGCGAACGGGATTTTGAAGATTCCAAGTACGGCGTACATAGCAATAAGCATCGCCGTTAAAACGAGTCCGCGCACACTTATAAGGTTATGTGCGGAAGATACGAGTTTTTTTAACATGAAAAAAACACCTCCATTAAATTTTTTGGCAATCAAACATTGCCAAAAAAAGAGATGCTCACTATTTTTTCAGCGGGATGCGGTCTGCGCACCGCAAGCAATTATTGCTTTTCGTCGAAGCGGCAACTCCCCGTCCGCTCCGCACTTTACGCGCGCACACCTACTCTGATGTTCGATTGTGTACAATATTATACACCTATATGGAATGTTTTGCAATAGTATTATGAAAAATTACGGTTATAAATTTTAATTTCGTATTGCAAAAAGACTCACTGCATAGTATAATCATTCTTAGCAAAAAAACGGAAAGGAAATTTAATGCTGAAACAGCGTTAAAAAATTGATTATGAAAATTACTTTAAATCCATCAAAGAAACAAGGAAAAATAAGCAAATATATTTACGGACAATTTGCCGAGCATCTTGGTCGATGCATATATGAGGGTATATACGTTGAGGACAGCGATATTCCGAATGTTAACGGAATGCGCTGTGACGTTGTAAACGCACTTAAAGAACTTAATATACCGGTGCTTCGCTGGCCGGGAGGATGCTTTGCTGACGACTATCACTGGCGCGACGGTATAGGAGATAAGGACAAGCGCCCGTACATGGTTAATACCAACTGGGGCGGTGTTGTAGAAAACAACCATTTCGGCACGCACGAATTTTTCGAACTGTGCGAGCAGTTAGGCACAGAGCCGTATATCTGCGGCAATGTCGGCAGCGGTACTGTTCAGGAAATGCGCGACTGGATTGAATATATGACGTTTGACGGAGATTCGCCTCTTGCCAATGAACGCCGTAAAAACGGACGCGAGAAGCCGTGGAAATTGAAATTCTTCGGTGTCGGTAACGAGAACTGGGGATGCGGCGGCGGTATGCGCGCGGAATATTATGCAGATGAATACAGAAGATACGCGACGTTTATCCGAAACTACGGCGATGAGCCTGTTTATAAAATCGCGGGAGGTCCGAATGAGGCGGATACGCATTGGATGGAAACGCTTATGGCTGAGGTAAGAAACATGGCGGCGGGTATTTCCCTTCATAATTATACCTATGAAACTGACTGGAATAACAAGGGCAGCGCTACGGCTTTTGATGAAAAGGGCTGGTACGATGTCATGGTAAATTCCATTAAAATGGACAAGGTCATAAGTATACATAAGGAAATAATGGACAAATATGATGAGGAAAACAAGGTTGACCTTATTGTGGACGAGTGGGGAAACTGGTTTAATGTTGAAGTGGGAACAAATCCGGGTTTCCTGTATCAGCAGAACACCATGCGCGATGCTGTGAGCGCAATGCTTATACTTCATATTTTCCACAAGCACTGCGACCGCGTGAAAATGGCGAATATAGCGCAGATGGTGAATGTGCTTCAGGCTATGATACTTACCGAGGGAGAGAAAATGGTTCTTACCCCTACATATCACGTATTTAAAATGATGAAGGGACACATGGATGCGGAAAAGCTTCAGCTTGATTACGAGTCCGGAAATATAAATCATGAAGGCACAGAAATTCCAAAAGTGAGTGTCAGCGCTTCTGAAAAAGACGGTACGATTACTGTTTCAATGTGTAATTTAAGTCTTGATGAAGATGAGGAAATAGAGCTTAATATAGAAGGCGGACAGTTCACAACCGCAAATGGTGAATTTCTTACAGCTTCTTATATGAACGACTGTAACACCTTTGACGCGCCTGATACGGTAAGCCCGAAAAATCTTGATGTTACGCTTGACGGCACAACTATGAAGCTGACACTGCCGAAAATGAGCGCGGCTGCAGTAACTCTTAAATAAATGGAAAAATGTAAAAGATGCGGACTAAAAACCGTCCTGTCGGAGAGCGACATTCAGAAAATGGTCGATGAAGTAACGTCTCTTCGTGGAGTGCGTCTTGTAAATGATGAGACATATTCAAATAGATTCAATAAGTGTACGGAATGCGAAAACTTCATGTACGGTTCAACCTGCGCTGTATGCGGATGCGTTATGCAGGTCAGAGCAAGACTCACGGATGGGAAATGTCCTCGAAAGAAGTGGTAACATGAGTAAGTTTATATGTATTTTCTGTGATGAGCGCAAAAACGCTTCGGACGCGCATATTATAAACAATCATATCGGAATATGTGACAACTGTTATAAAAAACTTAATAAAACAGCGCCGGGACGTCCCTTTAAAGGCTACAGAAACATTTCATATGTAATTTCTCCTTTTGAATATACGTCACGGCTCCGCGATACGATACTGAAATTCAAGTTTGATAATCAATGGGCGATAGCATCATTGTTTGCGGATATGATGCAGGAGCATCTGGACACATATGGCGATGCGCTGGGAGAATTTGATTACATAGTTCCTGTTCCTCTGCATAAAAAACGTTTTCTTGAACGCGGCTATAACCAGTCGGAGATGATTGCAAAGTATATCGCGGATAGAAACGGTATAATCATGCGGACTGATATACTTAAAAGAATACGCGCAACAGAAAAGCAAAGTAAGCTCAAAGGGATAAACCGCGCTCTTAATGTAAAGGACGCGTTTTTGTGCGAGGAGAATATAGATGGAAAGAAAATAATTCTTTTTGACGATGTATGCACAACCGGAGGGACTTTGCGCTCCTGCGCGGACGCGCTTGCAGACGCCGGCGCGGAAAAGATTTGCGCTTTGACTCTCGCAATCGCAATTCATTTTGAAGATAAAAAACCTCAGATTATGTATTAAAATGCAAATAAGCGTTAAAAATAGATATATTACAAAATATATCCGAAAGGATTAATGTGATAAATCACATTAACAGGATTTAATTGCCCGTGCGAATATTTTCGCGCAAAGCTCAAAAATCGCACATGGGCAAAATCTCCGTTTAACGCCTTATTTGCCCACGATAAAAGCGTTGAAGATTTTCTATTACTATATTCGTGGGCAGAAAGGCTATGGAGATTTCTATGTTGAATATATCTAAACGCATATCTGCAATTATACTGTCACTTATCATATGCTGCGCGTTTACTGAGAATACGGTATTCGCACTGTCAAAGCTGGGTTCGCGAGGCAGCGAGGTGACCAACATACAGTCGCGGCTTAAAAACTGGGGCTATTACAATGGTAGTGTGGACGGCGTGTACGGTCAGAAAACGGCTGACGCAGTGAAATACTTCCAGCAAAAAAATGGTCTTATAGCTGATGGAGTCGCAGGACCTGCCACACTCGCGAAAATAGGACTGCCGACAGGAACTTCTTCGTCCAATTCAAGCGATGTAACGCTTCTGGCAATGGCGATAAACGGCGAAGCGCGCGGAGAAAGCTATGAGGGACAGGTTGCAGTCGGCGCCGTTATTCTCAACCGCGTCCGGCATTCATCTTTCCCGAATACTATAGCCGGCGTGATTTATCAGCCCGGAGCGTTCACTGCGGTAGACGACGGACAGATATATTACACCGTCCAGGATTCATGCTACAGCGCCGCGCGTGACGCGCTCAATGGCTGGGACCCAAGCGGCGGAGCTATATATTACTATAACCCCGTAACTGCGACAAGCGCGTGGATACGGACAAGAACTATTATAAAAACCATAGGAAAACATGTTTTCTGCATTTAAAATTCATAAAAGTACGCTTTTTAGCCCGCACTGAGAGTATAATGATTTTAAATGCCGTTTGCGGGCGGAAAGGCTTGGAATAATGAGTGGAAAAATAATTACGCTTGCCGTTCTTACGGCAATATTTATTCTGCTGGTTGCCATAGACGGCAGAAGAAAAATTCAGAAGCGAAGAGAACAGGAAAAGTAAATATAAACCATTATGTTGTATAAATTGTAGTATTCGCATAGCGAATACTACAATTTTGCCGTGGTTACAAAATATGAAAAAATTTTTAAAAAAACCTTGACTTATTACACCAATGATGATATAATTACTCTGCTCGAATAAAAAGCTCTTTTTTTTATGCTTGTAATAAAAAAGAGCCGACATATATAAATGCGGAGGTGTTAAAGATGAGAGTAAAGATTACATTATCGTGTTCAGAGTGTAAGCAGAGAAACTATAACACAATGAAGAATAAGAAGAATGACCCTGACAGACTTGAAATGAATAAATATTGTAAGTTCTGCAGAAAGCACACTCTTCACAAGGAAACAAAATAAATCTGATTGATTGAGTAAGGATGTGTAAAAAATGGCTGATACAAATTTAGCAAAGACAAATAAGGCAAGCTTTGGTACAAGAATGAAGAAGTTCTTCAGAGATACTAAATCAGAGCTTAAAAAGGTCACATGGCCTACAAAGGAACAGCTTATTCATAACACGGGTGTAATTATCGTATTTATTATCATAATTACAATTATCCTGTCATTGCTTGATGTTGCGTTCTCGCAGGTATTCAGACTGCTGACAAATATACTGTAATTTAAAAATCAGAGAATAATTGTCAGGGAAGGAGAACGGTTATGGCAGAAAATGCAAAGTGGTATGTGGCTCACACATACTCAGGTTATGAAAATAAGGTTAAAGCCAATATTGAAAAGTCTGTTGAAAACCGTGGTATGCAGGATCTTATTCTTGATGTAAGAGTACCGACAGAGGACGTCATTGAGGAAAAGGGCGACGTTAAAAAAGTTGTTAAACGCAAGATTTTCCCGGGCTACGTGGTAATCAAGATGGTGATGACGGACGAAAGCTGGTATATCGTAAGAAACACACGCGGTGTTACGGGATTTGTCGGCCCCGGTTCAAAGCCTGTTCCGCTTTCGGATGAAGAAGTGGAGCGTATGGGCGTCGAGGTTATCCGCATGAAGGATATTGACTTTGCCATAGGAGATACTGTTTCTATTAAATCCGGCCCTATGGAGGGCTTCTCGGGCAGAGTTACGAGCATTAATAATGAAACTCGCAAGATTAATGTTGCAGTTTCTATGTTCGGACGCGAAACCCCTGTTGAAATTGATTATACTCAGGTTGAGCAAATTGATTAAATTTTGATATAAATGGGACAAACTCACGTTTGTTGTTCCACTTATATATATATCCCTCTGGTAACAGTGGGAGGAGGCGAGCATTTCCATAAACTCACCGAATACTTCGTTAAACGGTACTTGAAGTATAAACATACGTCTGCGTTCCGTTTGCCTTGTCTCGGCGAGCTTCTGAAAACGCTCAAAGCTCCGCAATTACCACATTAATTTTCAAGGAGGTGGCCATTATGGCACAAAAGGTTGCAGGTTATATTAAATTGCAGATTCCTGCCGGAAAAGCAACCCCGGCACCACCTGTGGGACCGGCTCTTGGTCAGCACGGTGTAAACATTATGCAGTTTGCGAAGGAATTTAACGAAAAAACAGCGAAAGACGCAGGTCTTATTATCCCTGTAGTTATCACAGTATACGCTGACCGTTCTTTCTCATTCGTAACAAAGACACCGCCCGCTGCTGTTCTTATCAAGAAGGCTTGTAAGATTGAAAGCGGTTCAGGTGTTCCAAACAAGACAAAGGTAGCTACCATTTCAAAAGCTGATTTGCAGGCTATCGCAGAGCAGAAGATGCCCGACCTTAACGCAGGCAGCTTAGAGGCGGCTATGAGCATGATAGCCGGCACCTGCAGAAGCATGGGCGTTCTTATCGGAGACTAATTTGTTAAGAGAAGTGGGAGAGATGAAAATCTCGTCTGACCACGAAGGAGGATTACGAAATGTTCAGAGGAAAGAAATATCAAGACAGCGCAAAGCTTGTTGAAAAATCAAAGCTTTATGACACAAACGAGGCTATGGAGCTTGTTACAAAGACATCCAAGGCTAAGTTTGACGAAACTGTAGAGGCTCACGTGAGACTCGGCGTTGACTCAAGACATGCTGACCAGCAGGTCAGAGGCGCGATTGTGCTTCCGCATGGCACAGGTAAGACCGCCAAGGTTCTTGTGTTTGCAAAGGGTCCGAAGGCTGATGAGGCTCAGGCTGCCGGTGCTGATTATGTCGGCGAGGCAGAACTTGTACAGAAGATTCAGGGTGAAAACTGGTTCGACTTTGATGTTGTTGTTGCAACTCCGGATATGATGGGTGTTGTTGGTCGTCTCGGTAAGGTGCTCGGTCCTAAGGGACTTATGCCGTCACCGAAGGCAGGTACTGTAACAATGGACGTTACAAAGGCTGTCAACGAAATCAAAGCAGGTAAGGTTGAATACAGACTTGACAAAACAAATATAATTCACTGCCCGATAGGTAAGGCTTCATTCGGAGCACAGAAGCTTCAGGAAAACTTTGAGGCTCTTATGGGTGCTATCATAAAGGCTAAGCCGGCGGCAGCGAAGGGTCAGTATTTAAGAAGCGTCGTTGTTGCTTCAACAATGGGACCCGGTATAAAGGTTAACCAGGCTAAATTAGGTTAATAAAAAAATACTTGACAATCAGTATCATTAAATGGTATAATACCGTTTGTTGATAAATCCGTAGACAGTAGGCATTGGTTTGCAGCAATATGTAAGCTATGTAAGACCAACCGAGGGTGTAATTAGTGATTAAGATTACTATGGCTCTTTGCGTCTACGGCAAAGAGCCTTCTTTATTTTACCCGGATAAGGGTATGGAAGGCATATTTACCAAAACTACAGGAGGTGAAACAGAATATGCCAAGTGAAAAGGTTTTAGAAGCAAAGAAAGCACAGGTTGCTGAGGTTGTCGAGGTTCTTAAGGAGGCTCAGACAGGCGTGCTTGTTGACTATCGCGGACTTACTGTTGAGGAGGATACTGACCTTCGTGCAAAATTAAGAGCAGCGAATGTAAAGTACTTCGTTATGAAGAACACACTTCTTCTTCGTGCAGCTAAGGAAGTAGGTCTTGAGGCTCTTGAAGAGGTTCTTCACGGACCGACAGCTATCGCGGTTTCAGCAGAAGACGCTGTAGCTCCGGCAAAGGTACTTTCAGACTTTGCAAAAAACAATGAGAAGCTTGAAATCAAGTCAGGTTTCATGGACGGCGCTATAATGTCACTTGATGAAATCAAGAAGTTAGCGGCAACACCGAACATGGATACATTGATTGCAAAGATGATGGGAAGCTTGAATTCACCTATATCTTCTCTTGCAAGATTGCTTTCAACTATTGCTGAGGGCGGAGTTGAGATAGCAGACTTGATTGCAAAGAAGGCAGGCGAAGAAGCTCCGGCAGAAGAGGCGGCGCCTGCAGAAGAAGCAGCACCGGCTGAAGAAGCGGCACCTGCAGAAGAGGCAGCTCCGGCTGCAGAAGAAGCAGCACCGGCTGAAGAGGCGGCACCGGCTGCAGAAGAAGCAGCTCCGGCTGAGGAAACAGCATCAGATGCTGAATAATTTAAAAAATACGTTATATTTAATAGGAGGAAAATAAAATGGCAGATTTAAATGCAATTCTTGATTCAATTAAGGAATTAAAGTTACTTGAAGTTGCTGAATTAGTAAAAATGATGGAAGAAGAGTTCGGCGTAAGCGCTGCTGCTCCTGTAATGGTTGCAGGCGTTGCCGGTGACGGCGCAGCTGCAGGCGGCGACGAAAAGAGCGAGTTTGACGTTGTACTTGCAGATGCAGGCGCATCAAAGCTTGGCGTAATCAAGGTAGTAAGAGAAATCACAGGTCTTGGTCTTAAGGAAGCAAAGGCTCTTGTTGACGGCGCGCCTAACACTGTTAAGGAAGCTGTTGCTAAGGAAGAAGCTGAGAGCATGAAGGCTAAGCTTGAGGAAGCCGGCGCAAAGGTAGAATTGAAGTAATTTTACTCTGATTTTATTTACCGGCGCTGAAGGAGATTTTTATGACCATAGATGTATCGGCAATACTCAAGGAAATAGGCGGAAGGATAGAAGTTGACGGCGATGTCGCGCTGTCCGACATGGATTTTCTTGGGGAAACGTATCATTTCAGTACACCCTTAAGGGTAAAGGGTCATATTTCAAATAATGGAAAATCGCTTATACTAAAAGCTGAGTGTACCGGTGTGATGAATACACAGTGTGCCAGATGCATGAAGGATATCGCGGTTCCCGTAAGTTTTGAAATTGATGAAAACCTTGTAAGAAAAGACGATGAGGTTCCGGTGGAGGAGGATGTTATCTGCTTCGAGGATACCGGAATTGATATAGATGATATTGTTGCCAACAGTTTTCTGATGAACATAGAGGGGAAATATCTGTGCAGCGATGATTGCAAAGGTCTTTGTCCTCAGTGCGGCGCGGATCTCAATCAGGGAGAATGCGCCTGCCGGGAAAACTCTGTAGACCCGAGATGGGCGGCGTTGGTAGATATTATGAATAAAGATAATCAGTGAAACAGTCAGAGAGAATTATGGAGGTGTAATTATGGCAGTACCTAAGGGTAAAGTTTCGAAAGCCAGAAGAAATAAAAGACGCGCTAATTGGAAGCTTTCCGTGCCTAACATGGTAAAGTGCTCACAGTGCGGCGAATTTAAGATGCCTCATAAGGTTTGTAAGTTCTGCGGATATTATAACGGTAAAGAAGTTATAAAAGTTGAGGATTGATTCGGCTTATAATAAAAATACGGTAAAACGTGGTTTTACCGTATTTTTTTGTCTTACGCAAAAAAACATAGACAAAATATGTGTAAATGATGTATAATATATTAAATAGTGTAAAAAAATGGTGGTGAGGAAGATGTCTGATGAGAATATACATAAGGGTCACAGAAAACGTATGCGTGAAAAGGTTCGCAAAAACGGGTTAGACAGCCTGCAAGAGCATGAAATTCTGGAATATATTCTCTACTATTCTATCCCGCGTATCAACACAAACGAAATAGCGCATAAACTTATAAAAAAATGCAATGGTTTTGCAAATGTGTTTAAAGCTCCGGATGAAGTTCTCAGAAGCGTTGATAAAGTGGGCGAAAATACCATATCACATTTACATATGCTTGATGAATTCGCCAGGTACTATACCAAAGCAATGTCAGGCGCACACCGGCTGAAGCTTAACGGTAAAAACTGCGAGGAGTATCTTATGAACCTTTTTAACGGTGAAACACGCGAATTATTTTATATGATTTGCCTTGACGCAAAAGCCGCATAATATATCATGAGATGATTTGCGAAGGCGGATTTGAAAGCGTGGATATAAATCCGTCAAAAATTGTGCGAGTTGCCGTCTGGCACGATGCGCCGTATGTGCTGTTCGCGCATAATCATCCGGGAGGGATTGCCAAGCCGTCCAATGCAGATCTGGTAACTACACACGCTATCGAAAGAGTGCTGCGCGTTATTGGTGTGGAGGTGCTTGACCATATTATTGTGGCTGACGGGGAGTACTATAGTATGTCAAATGAGGGAAATCTTCTGAAACAGCAGAGATACTATATAGAAAACTCAGATAACGACGATTTATGGGGTTAATTTATACAAAAGTATTTTGATATAGCATTGTATATTTGGCGGTTGCAATATTGACTTTATAGTGACTGTATGGTAGTATATTCTATTATAGATAAAATTCGGCCAAATTTAAATTCAACTCATAAAAGATAGGGAGGCAAAAGCATGGCAAAGGTTGCAATAATGGGCTATGGCACTGTGGGAAGCGGTGTTTATGACATAATAAAGAAAAATGCGGAAAAACTCTGCCTTAGTTCAAACGGAGAGAGGGTAGATTTAAAGTATATCCTTGATATCCGCGAATTCGACGACCACCCGGAAAAGGAGCTTTTCACAAAGGATTTTAACGATATCCTTAATGACAGAGAGGTAAGCGTTGTTGCTGAGGTGATGGGCGGGCTTCATCCGGCGTACGAGTTTACTAAAAGTCTTTTGGAGTCGGGTAAGAGCGTTGTGACCTCAAATAAGGAGCTTGTTGCGACATATGGTGTGGAACTTCTGGAGATTGCGCGTGAGAAAAACGTCAATTACCTTTTTGAAGCATCAGTGGGCGGCGGAATTCCGATTATCAGACCTATGCATCAGTGCCTGACTGCGAATAATATACTGACGATAGCCGGAATCCTGAACGGTACGACCAATTATATATTGAATGAGATGATTTCAAAAGGAAAAACATTTGAAAGCGCCCTGAAGGACGCTCAGGATAAGGGATATGCCGAGAGGAATCCTGCTGCCGATATTGAGGGACATGACGCATGCAGAAAGATTGCTATTCTGTCATCACTCGCATCCGGTAAGTTTGTTGATTATAATGATATATCCACAGAGGGAATTACAAATATAACAAGTGAAGACGTGAAAGTGGCCAACAGCAGAGGTTATGTTATAAAACTCATAGGATATGCTAAATTTACTGAAAACGGCAGAATTTATTCTGTTGTTGCTCCTATGATGATGAGTAAAGAACATCCGCTTGCAAAAGTGAACGGCGTTATGAACGCTATAATGATAAACGGCGACTGTGTCGGTGACTTGATGTTCTATGGCGCGGGAGCAGGTAAAATGCCTACGGCGAGCGCGGTGGTTGCAGATATAGTTGACGCGGTGAAACACAAAGAGCGCAGCAAGAAGATTTTCTGGGAAAAGCCCGATGAAAATATTATGGCATCTGAGGACGATGCGAAGTTCAGATATGTAATTCGTACAACGGACTCGCCTGAAAAGATTTCCGATATATTCGGTGAAGAAGGCAATGTAATTGATGAGCAGAACATTATTTTTACAAAGCCTCTTGGAACGTCAGAGCTTAAGGAAAAGCTTAGTAAACTGGATTCAGTAGTTTCGTATATAAGATTTTTGGAAGATTTCGATAACGGTGATGAGTAATAATGATTAAGATAAGAGTACCTGCTTCAAGCGCAAATATGGGCGCGGGCTTTGATACTCTCGGAGTTGCGCTGGGACTCTATAACCGTATTGAGATTGAGGAAATCCCGGAGGGACTCGAAGTAATCAATAAAAACGCTCATGGCTTTATACCAAAGGATAAAAATAATCTTATTTACCGCTCTATGCTGTATCTGTTTGAGCATGTGGGATATAAGGCGAAGGGCTATAGAATTGGGCAGAACAGCAGCATACCAATGACCCGCGGACTTGGAAGCTCAAGCGCGTGCATAGTCGGAGGAATGCTTGCGGCAAATATTATTTCTGATAGACAGCTTTCCTATGAGGAGATAATTCATCTCGCTGCGAAAATGGAGGGGCATCCCGATAATGTCGGCCCTGCAATGTACGGCGGGTTCTGTGTGTCTCTCACAGATGAGGATAAAACAATAATAAAAAGCACGAAGCTTAAAAATAATATAAGATTTGCTGCGCTGATTCCGGATTACTTTATGGCAACACGGAAATCAAGAGGAGTTCTTCCGCCCAAGGTAGACTTTCAAGACGCGGTATATAATATAAGCCATGCTTCGATGTTTCAGGCTGCAATGCTTACTGGTGATATGAAAGCGCTCAGAATAGGCGCTAAGGATATGCTGCATCAGCAGTACCGTGAGGTTTACGTCGAAGGCATGGAGGATATCTTTGAAAAGACATATTCGCTTGGTTCTCACGCAACTTATCTGAGCGGCTCAGGACCTACAATAATGTCGGTTCTCAGTGGAGAATACAGCGCTTTTCGGAATTCTATGCAGAAATATTTTATTGAAAACTCTCTTAAATGGAGATGTATGATACTTCCGGTTGACAATGTCGGCGCAGTGGTATCAGTTATATGAAAGTAAAAAGGAAGGAATAGAAAGATGGGACTTATTGTTCAAAAGTACGGCGGCACTTCCGTTAAAGATGCCGAAAGGGTAATGAATGTCGCAAGACGTATAACAGATACGTATAAAGCGGGAAATAATGTAGTAGTTGCTGTTTCCGCGCAGGGTGATACGACAGATGACCTTATAGAAAAAGCAAAGGAGATTAATCCTGACGCTTCAAAGCGCGAGATGGATATGCTTCTTGCCACAGGCGAACAGATTTCAATATCGCTGCTTGCTATGGCAATTGAAAAAATAGGCTGTCCTGTAATTTCATTGACAGGCTGGCAGGCAGGAATGAAAACTGATTCCAAATACAGCGCGGCGAGAATTAAAACGATTGATACTGAAAGAATACAAAATGAGCTTGACAGAAAAAGAATCGTAATTGTAGCCGGATTTCAGGGTATAAATAAGTATGATGATATAACAACTCTCGGCAGAGGCGGATCGGATACTTCCGCGGTAGCGCTTGCAGCCGCTCTTCATGCGGATGTTTGCGAGATATATACCGATGTTGACGGTGTATATACCACTGACCCGAGAATATGCAAGAACGCGTATAAGCTTGAAGATATTTCTTATGATGAAATGCTGGAGCTTGCTTCTTTGGGAGCAAATGTGCTTCATAACAGAAGTGTTGAGATGGCTAAGAAATATCACGTTAAATTGTCAGTAAGATCAAGTCTTAATAATAATGAAGGCACTTATGTCAAGGAGGTAGATCAAGTGGAAAAGATGGTTGTAAGAGGTGTGACAAGAGATAATGACGTTGCAAGAATTGCTTTGTGCGGCGTGGAGGATACTCCGGGTAAGGCATTTACGGTATTCAGAATGCTGGCTAAGCATGGAATAAGCGTAGACCTTATCATCCAGTCAATAGGAAACAACGGCAAGAAGGATATCAGCTTCACTGTTACAGAGGGAGACCTTCAGCCTGTTCTTGATCTTCTTGAAGAAAACAAATCAATCATAAACGCAGCTGAGGTTAAATGGACAAAGGACGTTTCAAAGGTGTCTATAGTCGGCGCGGGTATGGTTAATAATTCAGGAGTTGCCGCTACAATGTTTGAGGCGCTTTATGACGCGCATATCAATATAAACATGATTGCAACATCAGAAATTAAGATTTCAGTGCTTGTAGACAGAAAAGACGCTGAAGCGGCTGTTGTGGCTATACATGATAAATTTATGCTTAAATAATATATAATCACCGAAAAAGTGAACCACAAGGACGTGAATACCGACCGGAAAGATAGCCGGTATCGGTTAGTTGCGGTCTTGTGGTTTCGTGTTGTATTGAATAATAGGAGAAGAATAATTGGAAGATAAGATTTTAGGCAGAAATCCTGTACTTGAAGCAATTCGCTCGGGACGTAATATTGATAAAATCCTTGTTAAAAAAGGCAAATACGAAGGCTCGATAGTGCCGATAATAAAAAAAGCTAAGGATGCGGGGATTATAATCCAGGAGGTTGACAAAGCAAAGCTTGACCGGATTAGCGAGGGTGAAAACCATCAGGGCGTAATAGCATACGTCAGCGCTTACGAATATGTAAGCGTTAATGACATTTTGGAGATAGCAGAAAAAAAGGACGAGCCTCCGTTTGTTATAATATGTGATAAAATAACCGACC
This sequence comes from Oscillospiraceae bacterium, assembly GCA_022509025.1. GTDB lineage: Bacteria > Bacillota > Clostridia > UBA1381 > UBA1381 > Hominilimicola. The sequence continues at coordinate 15,110 of JAFLUB010000011.1, forward strand.
CGCATAATTTAGGCGCTATTTTAAGAACGGCTAACTGCGTCGGCGCGCATGGTGTTATAATACCTAAGCGCGGCAGTGTAGGTGTTAATTCAACGGTTGTTAAAACCTCTGCGGGCGCGGCGGAATACACACCGGTGGCAAAGGTAACAAATATCGCTTCTACTATAGATGACTTAAAGAAATCAGGCATGTGGATCGCGGCGGCCGATATGGACGGAGAAGTGATGTATAATGTTGACCTTAAAGGTTCTTTAGGTATTGTAATCGGCAGCGAGGGCGAGGGAATAGGCAGACTGGTTAAAGAAAAATGTGACTTTATCGCAAGTATTCCGATGTCGGGTGAAATAAATTCACTGAATGCCTCAGTAGCTGCGGCAGTACTTATGTACGAGGCGCTAAGACAGCGAATTTCACAAAAATAGTACGCGCGCGTATGTATAAAAATAAACAAATTTTTTTGCGTATGATTGCTGCTTGAAAAAATATATGTTAGAATGATTATATGGTAAAACAAAGACGTTAACAAAAAGGCAATCACAGAAATTCGTCAGGACAAGGTGAACAACATGCTTGCATGTTGTAGGCTTAGGGCTTTGCCCGTAGCCGCAGCGTACAAAATTACGAAGTCGTACATGGGTACGTCGAGGAATTTAACGCAGTATTGGCGGATTTATGGGATTGCGGAATAAATAGAGATAGGAGACTATACTATGAAGGCAGTTGTAACAGTTATCGGTAAGGATAAAAAGGGAATAATTGCTAAGGTAAGCAATATTTTATTTGAAAATGACGTGAATATTCTCGACATTTCACAGACAATAATGCAGGATATGTTCACGATGATAATGCTTGTGGAGCTTGAAAGCAAGTCAGCCACCTTAAAGCATATAGTAGACATGCTGGAAGAAGCTGAAAAGGAACTGGGACTTTCAATTCATGTGCAGCGTGAAGAAATATTCACATCCATGCACAGAATATAAGGGGGTAGAATATTGTTATGATAAACCCCTTTGAAATAATCGAAACGATAAAAATGATTGATGAGGAAAACCTGGATATAAGAACTATCACAATGGGTATTTCCCTGAAAAGCTGCGCGGGGCCGGATATCGACACCGTGTGTGAAAAGATATATGACAAAATAACAACATACGCAAAGGACCTTGTGAAAACAGGCGAGGATATAGAAGCGCAGTTTGGTATCCCGATTATAAACAAGCGAATTTCTGTAACGCCTGTCGCGACACTTGTTGACGCTCTTGATAATCCGACTGTTGAAAAATGCGTGAAGATAGCAAAAACGCTTGACAAAGCCGCAAAGACAACGGGAGTAAATTTTATCGGCGGTTACAGCGCGCTTGTTCATAAGGACTATACAAACGGCGAAAGGGTACTTATAGAGTCAATTCCGGAAGCTCTGGCTTCAACTGACCTTGTATGCTCCAGCGTAAATGTAGGCTCGACAAGAGCGGGAATAAACATGAACGCTGTAAAAGAGATGGGTCAGATTATAAAAAAAGCCGCAGAGCTTACAAAGGATACTCAGGGATTTGCATGCGCAAAGCTTGTTGTGTTCTGTAACGCGGTTGAGGATAATCCGTTCATGGCAGGAGCGTTCCTTGGTGAAGGCGAGGGCGAATGCGTTATAAATGTCGGAGTATCAGGACCGGGAGTTGTCAAATGCGCTCTTGAAACAGTCAAAGGCGAGGACTTTGGCGTTGTTGCGGAAACGATAAAAAAGACGGCATTTAAAATAACCAGAATGGGTCAGTTAGTGGCGCAGGAAGCTTCAAAGCGTTTGGGAGTGCCGTTCGGAATTGTGGATTTATCTCTTGCGCCTACTCCCGCTGTAGGCGACAGTGTCGCATATATACTCGAAGAAATGGGACTCGAAAAGTGCGGAACGCATGGCACAACGGCTGCGCTCGCGCTGCTTAATGACGCGGTGAAAAAGGGCGGAGTTATGGCATCGGGCTATGTCGGCGGACTTTCCGGCGCGTTTATTCCGGTCAGCGAAGATGCCGGAATGATTGACGCGGCAAAGGTAGGCGCGCTGACTCTTGAAAAGTTAGAGGCAATGACATGCGTCTGTTCGGTCGGACTTGATATGATTGTAATTCCGGGTGATACAACTGCGGAAACAATTTCCGCTATTATTGCTGACGAGGCGGCGATAGGAATGGTTAATACAAAGACAACAGCCGTAAGAATAATCCCCGCGCCCGGCAAAAAAGAGGGAGATATAGTGGAATTCGGAGGGCTTCTGGGCACAGGTCCCGTAATGCCGGTAAAGCCGTATTCAAGCGCTGAATTTATTGAGCGGGGCGGAAGGATACCAGCTCCATTACAGAGCCTAAAAAATTAAAGTTTGATTAAAATCGCCCAGTTCACCACTTTTTGCTCGGGGCGGTATAAACATACAGCACTACTCGCTGCAAAGCGGCAATCTGAACGATTTTCCTTCAAACTTTTCTATTTTATTAGAGATTAGGAGTTAAAATAATGGAAGATTTGATTATGAAAATAATTGATATCGAGGATAGAGCACAGGAAATTATCCGCGATGCAAAAAAGGCGGATATGGACCTTGATGAACGTATAAAAAACGAAGCGAATAAGCTTCATGACGATATTGAAAAAAAGGTTGAAGAAAAGAACGTCACAGTAAAACATATAGAAGAGGAAGACGCTGATAAAAAAATTGCGAAGATAAACGAAAAGCTTGAAAAAAATATGTCTGACCTTGATAAGAAATATGAACAAAACAAGGAAAAATGGGTTAATGATATACTTTCGGATATAATCGGAGTGCAGAGAAGGTGATTTCTTAAATGAGTGCTGAGTATAGTGCTGTTGCCGCAAAGCTTAAGGCAATGCATTCGAGATTTCTGACAAGACATGACTATGAGGAACTCCTTTCCAAAAAAAGCGTAAGTGATATATGCTTTTACTTAAAGTCTACTCCGGGATACAGCGATGTACTTTCGGAGGTGAATGAGCATAATACTCACCGTGGACAGATGGAACTTCTTCTGGAGCAGGACCTGGTCGATGAATATGTCAGGCTTTATAATTTTGTTGACGGAAAACAGCGCGCCATGCTGGAATTCTGGTTTATGCGTTATGAGGTCGAATTCTTGAAGCGTGAAATGCGTTATATATATACCCATGAGGAACGCAGCAGTGACGAAATAAATCAGGGCAAATTTGATACTTTTTTTGAAACGCATACCAAGATAAACCGTGAGATTATGCATAGCGCATCTTCGCTGTCAGATTGTATTGCAGCGTGCGAGGGTACGCCGTATGCGGATACTTTAAAACGCGCTCTGAACCTTGACGCTGACTTTTTCCAGATAGCTATGATGCTTGATTCATATTACTACACATCGGTATGGCGTTCTGTAAAGAGAAACCTTTCCGATAAGCAGGTCAAGCTGTTCTATAAGCTTGAAGGCAGCAAGGTTGATATGCTGAATCTCATGTGGATTTACAGAGGTAAGAAGTACTTTGAATTAAAAAGCGAAATAATTTTTACTTATCTGCTTCCGGTAAGCTACAGGCTTACGGACGATATAATAAGGCAGCTCGTAAACGCGGAGACAGTTGAGAGATTTGTGGAGCTTGTGGAAAGTTCCACACCGTACGGCGCGTTGTTTGAGGACTGTGACAAGGATAGATTCCCTGAGGAGAATTACAGATATATTTATAACAATCTTTCAAAAAATATATTTGTCAATCACAGTCAGTCAATGGTCGCTGTATATGCGTATCTCAATTTAAAGGAAGTTGAGCTTAATAATATTACTACTATAATCGAGGGCATAAGATACAGTCTGAACGCTGATTTTATCCGCGGTCATGTAAGAGGAGGGAAATAATGTCTATAACAAAGATGAAAGCCGTAACTATAGCGGGTCAGATAAATGAATTTGACAATGTTGTTGAAAAATACGTGTACGGCAGAGATATTCATCTTGAAAACGCGATGTCTGTCATAACAAACAGCGGCAGAATTACGGGTTTTGATGATAATAATGAATATGATGATATTGCTAAATCCGCAAAGAGCATTCTGGAACTTGCCAAATACGACGTAAACCCGAAGCTTCTTACAGATGAAAATATGAATCCTGAGGATATGAAAAGCTTTATTGAAGGTATAAGTCGTAATATTGAGCATGAAAGAAAGCAGGATACAAAGCTCACAGAGCGTATTGAGGCGAATAACGCCGCTATCAGCAAGATGGAGCTGATGATGAATGTAGAAGTTGATTTATCAAAGCTTTTCAGGATGGAATTTATACATTGTAAGTTCGGGCGTATTCCCAAGACGGGATATAAGACGCTTGTGACATACCTTAATGATATTGAAGCATTCTTTGTGAAGACCGCGGAGGATGTCACGGATATATGGGGATTTTATTTCTCGCCGGTTTCAAAGGAAAGTAAAGTTGAAGAGGTTTTTAATTCTCTTTATTTTGAAACAGTGGAGATTTCAGACGATTTCACGGGAACCCCATATGAGATAAAACAGAGACTTCTCATGGAGAACAAGAAGCTGCAGGAGGAGATAAAGGAGAACAGTGAAAAGACATCGAAGATGCTGTCAACTGTTACAGATAAGCTTTGCGGTATATATAATCTTGCAAAGAAACGGCATCAGTTTTCGGAAATCCGGCGGAATGCTGTTCACGGTGATATGTTCTTCTATGTTGTCGGCTGGATGGAAGCGAAAGACGCGCTGAAATTGGAAAAGGAAATAAACGCGTCGGGCGACGTTGTGATGTTCTATATAGAGGACGCAAAAAATGTCAAGAATATGCAGCCGCCTACGAAGCTAAAGAATAATCCGCTCTTCAAGCCGTTCGAGATGTTCGTCAAAATGTACGGATTGCCAAGCTATAACGAAATAGACCCGACTCCAATCCTTGCGATAACTTATATACTGTTCTTCGGAATAATGTTCGGAGACGTCGGGCAGAGCCTTGTGCTTGCGATTGCGGGATTTGTGGTTTATAAGGTCAAAAAAATGGATTTAGGCGGGATTATCGGAATGGTCGGTATTGCCGGAATAATAAGCGGATTTATATACGGTAGCTTTTTCGGAAACGAGGAAATCATTCCTGAACTTTTCGGGATAAATACACTGAAGCCTATGGAGAACATAATGCCGCTTCTGATTGGCACTGTCTGTATGGGCGGAGTTATCATTATAATGGGTATCGCGCTTAACATTGTGAACATGATAAAGGCGCGGAATTTAGGAGAGGCATTATTCGGGCATAACGGATTAGCGGGCGCGCTGTTCTATATTACGGTTGTCTTATTCGCTGTGAATATGCTCGGCGGACTCGGTATACCGGGCGCGGTATTCGGTATCATGCTTGGCGTATCCCTGCTTACTATGTATCTTAACGAGCCACTCACACGCCTTATTGAAGGGAAGAAGAACCTTTTCCCGTCAGGGGCAATGTTCTTTGTGGAAAGCTTCTTTGAACTGTTCGAGGTGATATTAAGCTTCTGCACAAATACTATATCGTTCCTGAGAATAGGCGCATTCGCGGTTATCCATGTCGGAATGATGATGGCTGTAGCGTCGCTTTCATCCGGCGGCGGAGTTGGCGGAGCAGTTGTGACGGTAATCGGAAACGCTATAGTAATGGTACTTGAAGGACTTATAGTTGCGATACAGGTACTTCGTCTTGAATATTATGAAATGTTCTCGCGTTACTTTGTGGGACGCGGTAAAGAATTTATATCATTAAAGGATAAATAAAATTTTGGAGGTAATTAACATGATAATGACAATTTTACTTGCGCTTATTGCGCTTACGGTTATAGTTCCCATAACAATGTACTACAGAACAGGCAAGAGAAAGGGCAGGGAATGTCTGCTTATGAATGCGATTTCTTTCTTCTCTGTTATTGGTATAGGCATGATTTGTATCTTAGGCAGCGGCGTTAGCGCGTTTGCTGCGGGCGAGGCGGCAGGACTGACTGTCGGCGAGGGACTGAAATTTATCGGCGCGGCTCTTTCAACCGGTCTTAGCGGTATAGGCGGCGGTATAGCTGTTTCATCGGCTGCATCCGCGGCTATCGGCGCTATGAGCGAGAATGAGAAGATTATGGGTAAAACGCTTATCTTCGTTGCTCTTGCGGAAGGTATCGCTCTTTATGGTCTGGTAATTTCGTTCATGATTCTGAACGCTTAAGGAGCTTAATAATACCATGAAAATGTATTTAATCAGTGACAATATCGACACTCAGATAGGTATGCGTCTCGCGGGTATAGACGGCTGTGTTGCGCATGAGAGTGAAGAAATTATTGAAAGCACGAAAAAAGCCATTGAGGATGACGAATTGGGTATCCTAATATACACAGAGAAAGCGGCTGCAAAGGTGAAGGATTATCTTAATAATCTTAAGCTGACACTGCATACGCCGCTTATTATTGAAATACCTGACCGGCACGGAAGCCGCGATATTGCGGGCAGCATAAACAGCATGGTTCAGGAGTCAATAGGTCTTAAGCTGTAAGGGGGTAAAAACATTGGACAGCAGTAATATAACTGAAAAACTCAACATTTTCACTTCTCTTGTGTTAAAAGACGCAAGCGCAAAACGTGAAAAACTTATGGAAGATGTAGAAAAGGAATATGCCGAAAGAATAGGTGAAAAGGAAACCGAGCTTTTACAGGAAGCGTATGATACTATACAGCACACTATACAGGACGCGCGCAAGTATGCGAATGAGAGAGTGCTTCATGCCGAGATTGATTCGAAGAAAAAGCTTATTTTGAAGCGTGAGGAAATAATAGAAGAAGTAATGAGTGACGCGAAAAGAGAAATAGTCAGATTTACGGAAAGCGAAAAGTATGGGGAATGGCTTCTTGACAAGATAGAGAAAGCTCTGTTTGAAGTAGGCAAAGGCGCGAAAACCATATATATTTCATCTGATGATATCAGATTCAAGGAGAAGATAGAGCAAATTCCGGATATGTCAGGAATTAATGTTGAAGCGTCACCGGAGCATGATTTCCTGGGCGGCGCAAAGGTTTTAAATACGGACAGAAAGGTAGCTGTCGATTACTCGCTAAAGGAGATGCTCGCTCTGCAAAAACAAGCGTTTTTACAGAACAGCGGCTTGACCTTAAGCTGAGAGAAATGAAAGGAATGAGCATAAATGGCTAATACAAAAGGTCAGATATTCGGTATAAACGGACCTGTTGTTACGGTAAAAGGTTCCATGTCATTTGAAATGCAGGAAATGGTGTATGTAGGTGACGAGGAACTGATTGGTGAAGTAATCGGTGTGACTAAGAACAGCACTATAGTTCAGGTATATGAGGAAACTACGGGACTCAGAAAGGGAGAACCTGTTACGGGAACGGGAGGACCTCTTTCAATAACTCTTGCTCCGGGTATTATTTCAAATATATTCGATGGTATAGAAAGACCGTTAAAGGATATAAGAAATCTGTCAGGCGCGTTTATCGAGCGAGGCTTGAAGGTAAATAATCTTGACGAGGAAAAGATATGGAATGTTAGCTTTAAAGCAAAGAAAGGCGATTATGTCACAGGCGGCGAAGTGATTGCCGTAACTCAGGAAACAAGCCTTATTGAGCACAGAATTATGATTCCGCCTAATGTGAGCGGAATTATAGACTGGATTGCTTCTGACGGCGGATATAAGATTTCGGATGTTGTTGCGAAGATTAAGTCGGGCGATGAAGTCATTGACGTTACAATAAAGCAGAAATGGCCGATAAAAAAAGCCAGACCGTATAATGAACGTCAGGGTATTCAAAGGCCGCTTGTAACCGGTCAGAGAGTTATAGACGCGCTTTTCCCGCTTGCCAAGGGCGGTGCGGCTGCTATTCCGGGCGGATTCGGAACAGGTAAAACCATGACTCAGCATCAGCTTGCGAAGTGGTGCGATGCTGATATAATAGTATACATCGGCTGCGGTGAGCGCGGTAATGAAATGACGCAGGTACTGGACGAATTTTCGGAGCTTATAGACCCGAAATCGGGGAGACCGTTGCTTGACCGTACGGTACTTATAGCTAACACATCAAATATGCCGGTTGCGGCGCGTGAGGCAAGTATATACACGGGTGTGACATTGGCGGAATATTTCCGTGATATGGGTTATCATGTCGCGCTTATGGCGGATTCAACTTCAAGATGGGCAGAGGCGCTAAGAGAAATCTCAGGACGTCTTGAAGAGATGCCAGCTGAGGAGGGTTTCCCCGCATATCTTGCATCAAGGCTTTCAGCGTTTTATGAGAGAGCCGGTTATGTGACAAACCTCAACGGCAGCGAGGGTTCTGTTTCAATCATCGGAGCGGTGTCGCCGCAGGGCGGTGATTTCTCGGAACCTGTGACGCAGAATACAAAGCGTTTTATACGCTGCTTCTGGGCGCTTGATAAGAGCCTTGCATATTCGCGTCATTATCCTGCGATCCAGTGGCTTAATAGCTACAGTGAGTATATTGACGAGCTTACCGACTGGTATAGAATGAATGTTTCGCATAATTTCATAGCAAAGAGAAATAAAATTATGGCTATCCTTCAGGAGGAATCGAGCCTCATGGAGATAGTAAAGCTTATCGGCGCGGACGTGCTGCCTGACGGACAGAAGGCGACATTGGAGGTTGCGCGTACAATCAGAGTAGGATTTTTGCAGCAGAACGCTTTTCATAAAGATGATACTTATGTTCCGCTGAAAAAGCAGGATAGAATGATGGATGTGATTCTCCTGTTTGACAGGCGTATCAGACAGTGTGTTGAAAAGGGTATAGTGCTTTCCAAGGTAAGCGAAAGCGGTATTGCCGATGATATTGTAAGAATCAAGTATAGTATTGGCAACGAAAATATAGAAGCGCCGTTTAAGGAGCTTGAGAATAAAATAAACGAGACATTTGATCAGATTATTTATGAACGTGAAAAATAAGAACACGACCCGCTAACGCAATTGAAAATTGTGGGCGGGTTCCCCGGAACCTTGTTGTTCCACAATAAGCGTCGCATATCACCCTTTATCGGAACTCCACGTATACGCATACGTCGGCGTTCCTCAAAAGGGCGACCAGCCCCGGTTGCATGGGCGAGCAGCAAATGCAATTTGCGACCAGCCTTTTTCATGTTATGATTTGTGCCGCAAGGCGGCGGAATGGAGATTATTATGGCAATAGAATATATGGGGCTCAGTAATATTCAGGGTCCTTTAGCTGTCATAGAGGGAGTAGACGATACCTTTTATGAAGAAATGGTAACGGTTACTCTGGACAGCGGTGAAAAGCGCATAGGACGCGTTATTGAGATTTCAGGAGATAAAGCTGTCATACAGGTGTTTGAAGGCACATCGGATTTATCTCTTACAAACACGAAAACAAAATTCATGGGTGAACCGATGCGTCTGCCTCTGTCAAAGGAAATGCTCGGCAGAACACTTGACGGAGCCGGCAGACCGATTGACGGACTGGGTGAATACTTTGCGGACGAGGTTCGCGATGTGAACGGACAGCCGATAAATCCGGTTTCCCGTGATTATCCTAATAACTTTATCCAGACGGGTATTTCATCAATAGACTGTCTTGCAACGCTTATCCGCGGACAGAAGCTGCCTATTTTTTCGGGCGACGGTATGCCGCATGATGATCTTGCAATGCAGATTGCAAGACAGGCGAAGGTGGTTGACTCCGATGATGAAAAGGGAGATAAATTTGCTATTGTGTTCGCGGCAATGGGCGTTAAACACGACGTGGCGAATTACTTTAAAAAATCCTTTGAGGAGAGCGGCGTTCTCGGAAAGGTTGTAATGTTTTTAAACCTCTCAAACGACCCTGTTGTTGAGAGGATTATAACGCCGCGCTGCGCGCTTACTGCGGCGGAATATTTAGCGTTTAAGCACAATATGCATGTGCTTGTTATTCTGACTGATATGACGTCATATGCGGAGGCTTTAAGAGAAGTATCATCATCAAAGGGAGAAATTCCGTCAAGAAAGGGCTTCCCCGGATACTTGTATTCGGATCTGGCTTCGTTATATGAACGCGCGGGTATTATAAAGGATGCCGAGGGTTCAGTTACACAGGTTCCTATACTTACCATGCCTAACGATGATATAACGCACCCGATTCCTGACCTGACAGGCTATATCACAGAGGGACAGATAGTTCTGGGCAGAGACCTGAGCCTTAAAGGCGTTTATCCGCCTGTGTCAATTCTTCCGTCTCTTTCGCGTCTTATGAAGGACGGTATAGGAGAAGGATTTACAAGGGAAGACCATCCTGACCTTTCAAACCAGCTTTTTGCAGCATATTCAAAGGTTGAGGACGCAAAGAGTCTTGCGTCTGTAATCGGTGAAGATGAGCTTTCGGATATGGATAAAAAATATATCGCTTTCGGCAGAGCGTTTGATGAAAAGTTCTTATCTCAGGGCAAGGACGATAACAGAAGTATAGCTCAGACTCTTGATTTGGGCTGGGAGCTTTTAAAAATGCTGCCAAAGAGTGAGCTCGACAGAGTAAGCGATAAGATATTAGATAAGTATTATAAACGTGAAAAATAAGAACCCGACCCACTAACGCAATTGAAAATTGCGAGTGGGTTCCCCGGAACCTTGTTGTTCCACAATAAGCGGCGCATCTCGCCCTTCTTCGGAACCACGCGTATCCGCATACGTCGGCAGTCCGCAAAAGGGCAATCTGCGTATCTTTTTCCACGTCACTGAAATTTATTACGCTATTTTTGAGGAAAGGAGGATATTATGCAAAAAACGCTTGCACCCACAAAGGGCAATCTTATGACGGCAAAGAATACTCTGCGTCTTTCAAAGCAGGGCTATGAAATGCTCGATAAAAAAAGAAATATCCTCATAAGGGAGATGATGCTTCTTATAGAGGAAGCAAAAGAGGTTGAGGCACAGATTGAGGAGACCTTTGCGGCAGCATATAAGGCTCTCGAATCCGCTAATATAATTATGGGAGTAAGCAAGGTTCAAAATCATGCCCATTCGTCTGTGTTAGAAAACAGTGTTAAAATTGATTTAAGAAGCGTAATGGGTGTGGAGATACCTGTGGTTACGGTGGAAAAAACGGATAAGAGACCTGTTTACAGCTTCTATTCCACTTCCTCCGCGCTCGACGAGGCAGCCATGCGCTTTGGAGAGGTTAAGGAAATGACTGTACGGCTAACGGAAATAGAAAACGCTGTTTACCGTCTTGCCATGAACATTAAAAAGACGCAGAAAAGAGCGAACGCTCTTGAAAATATAACAATCCCGCTTTACGAGAATTTGACAAGGGAAATTCAGAATGCTCTTGAGGAGAAGGAACGCGAAGAGCATACGAGACTGAAGATTATAAAAAGAACAAAACAGAATGATGAATAAATTCGGAAACGGCGAAATCGCCGTTTTCTTTTTTAAATATTCTGTTTTTATAAGTCATATAATTTTATATAAATATGATTGCAATTTTATTCAGTTTTTGGTATAATAAATGTATGTAATCAGAATATCGGGGAGTGAGGGCGTTGGTTAATATCGGAAATGACTGGGATGAAATTCTTGCGGACGAATTTCAGAAGGAATACTATTTAAAACTTCGCGCGTTTCTGAAGGCGGAGTATAAAACCCATACAATACATCCCGATATGTATGATATCTTTAACGCTCTGAAATGGACATCGTATAAAGATACCAAGGTGGTAATACTCGGACAGGACCCGTATCACGAGGTGGGGCAGGCGCATGGTCTTGCGTTTTCGGTGCAAAAGGGAGTAAAGATACCGCCGTCTCTTCTGAATATGTATAAGGAGCTTCAGGACGAATTAGGATTATATATTCCCAACAACGGCTATCTTGAAAAATGGGCAAGACAGGGAGTAATGCTTTTGAATTCATCTCTTACTGTGCGCGACGGACTTGCAAATTCCCACCGCGGTAAGGGATGGGAGATGTTTACAGACAGAGTTGTTCAGTGTCTTAACGACAGAGAGGACCCTGTGATTTTCATGCTTTGGGGTAATAACGCAAAGGAAAAAATCAACGTTATAACAAATCCACAGCACAGGATACTTACAGCCGCTCATCCAAGCCCGCTCTCGGCAAGCAGAGGATTCTTCGGCTGCGGACATTTCAAAGCGGCGAACAGAATCCTGACCGGACTGAATAAGGAGCCGATAGATTGGCAGATTGAAAATTTAACGTGAAAAATGAGCGGCGCATCTTACCATTTTTCGGAACCCCACGTATCAACATACGTCGGCGTTCCTCAAAACGGCAATCTGCTTGCTGCTTTTCCACGTTATAGTTTGCACAATCATAAGTCAGTAGAATGGAGATTAAAATGAAAATTTTCGGTATAACGGGCGGCAGCGGCAGCGGAAAAACAAGCGTTTCGGCAATTTTTCGGGAACTGGGCGCTGAAATAATCGACACCGACATTGTTGCGAGAGAGGTTGTCCGAAAAGGAAGCAAATGCCTTGACGAGCTTGTGGAATGTTTCGGCGCTATGATATTAAATCCTGACGGAACTCTTGACAGGAAAAAACTTGCCAAAGAGGCGTTTTCGGATAGAGAAAAAACAGCAGCATTGAACCGTATAACACATAAATATATAAAGGAAGAAGTTATGCAAAGGATTAAAAATTCAACTTCAGACCTTATCGGAATAGACGGCGCCGTTATAATAGGCAGTAATATAGAGGAATTATGTGAGTTTATAGTTTATGTGACGGCAGATGAAAGAACAAGGATTAAACGTATAAAGAAACGCGATATGCTTACTGATGAAGAAGCTTATGAACGTCTTGGCGCTCAACCGGATGATGATTTTTATACGCGTAATTCACGATACGTTATAGATAACAGCGGCAGCCTCAATGATTTAAAAGTCAATGCGCAAAAGCTGTATGATAAAATAAAAGGGGAATAGGGGATTTGAGTAAACTTTTTAAAATTTTTTTGGCGATACTGGCAGTTGCTATCGCTATACTCGGTGTGATGGGCGGCTATGAAACAAGCCGCAGAGTAAAGTATCCTGTCGCGTACTCTGATTTGATATTAAAATATGCGAATGAAAATGACCTTGATCCGTATCTTGTTATGGCAGTAATAAAGGTTGAAAGTAATTTTGTTCCGGAAGCACAGTCTGATTTTGCCGGAGGACTTATGCAGCTTACTGAGGAAACTGCAGAATGGAACGCAAAAGATATCGGAATTGATATCTATGATTATATGGATCCCGAAACCAATATTATGTTTGGCTGTCATTATTTAAAGCATCTTATAGACATGTACGGTAATATTGATACCGCTCTCGCAGCATATAACGGAGGAATGGGCAATGTTGCATCATGGCTTAAAGACCCTGATTGCAGCGATGACGGTGTTACGCTTAAATATATACCATTTCCTGAAACACGTAGTTATGTCGAAAAGGTGAACACAAAATGGGAACATTACAGGTCGGAGGAAACGACCGAGTAAATATATAAATAATGAGAGGAGAGGAATATATTATGTCATTGGTTATCACTATAGGACGTCAGTTCGGAAGCGGAGGAAGAGATGTTGGAGAAAAGGTGGCTCAGTATTTCAACATACCATTTTACGATAAGGAGCTTGTTGAAATGGCAGCTCAGAAGAGTAATCTGAGTCATGAGGCTTTAAAAGAGGTTGATGAGCATGCAACCAACAGTTTTCTGTATTCTCTTGCGAGCGGCAACTATTCTTTAAGAGGGATTAATGCGCCTATTTACTATGAAATGCCGATAAACGATAAACTGTTTATCGCTCAGGCTGAAGTTATCAAGGAAGTCAGCAATAAAGGACCGTGCGTTATAGTCGGACGCTGCGCGGATTATGTACTTGAAGACGAGAAAAATGTGGATTTACTCAATGTATTCATCTACGGAAGTGTGGATTACAGAGCGAAACGCGTCATGGAAGCGCTGGAACTAAGTCAGTCCAAGGCGCGCGATAAGGTTCTGAAAACCGATAAACAGCGCCGTACATATTATGACTATTATACGAGCAAGGATTGGGGCGTTATGTCAAATTATGATGTCTGCATAAATGCCGAAACTTTCGGAATAGACGGCGCTGCCAATCTGATAATAAATTATGCAAAAACTAAGATTAAATAAGGAGTTGTTAACGTGAAACATCACGTCAACAGATTTGATTGCCCATGCGGTTTTTTCTCGTTAAGATAAAAAATGCATATGGGCATAATCACTATTTAACGTCTTATCTGCCCACGATAGGGACGTTGAATTTTTCATTAATATTTGTGGGCAGGAAAGGCTATGGTGATTATTATTTTGTTCTTTGAGATAATAAAATCTATTGTTCTCGGCGTAGTTGAGGGCATAACGGAATGGTTGCCGGTAAGTTCCACCGGACATATGATTCTGGTTAATGAAATCATAAATAATAAGGGAACATTTACAGCATCTGACCTATACTTATACGTAATTCAACTGGGAGCAATTCTTGCGGTTGTGACTTTGTATTTTCATAAGCTTAATCCGTTTTCTCCGTCCAAATCGGCAGAGGAAAAGGCAGATACATGGAAGATGTGGTTTAAGGTTCTGATTGCTTGTGTGCCTGCCGCAGTTATAGGACTTTTGCTTGATGATTTCATGGAAACATTTGAGAACTGGCAGGTTGTTTCTGCAACGTTGATTATTTACGGTGTGGCATTTGTAATCGTGGAAAGACTGAATAAAAAAGCAACGGTAAATGATATCGATTCAATGTCATATAAAACAGCGTTTCTTATAGGAATGTTTCAGGTGTTATCTATAATACCGGGAACCTCGCGTTCCGGTTCGACAATTATAGGCGCTATACTTATAGGATGTTCGCGCACAGTTGCGGCGGAGTTTTCGTTCTTTCTCGCAATTCCTGTCATGTTCGGAGTAAGTCTTTTGAAGATTGTAAAGAGCGGGCTTGCCATGACCGGCAATGAAATAGCGATACTTCTTACCGGAATGGTTGTTGCATACATTGTTTCAATGCTTGCGATAAAATTCCTTATGAATTACGTACGCAAGCATGATTTCAAAGGGTTTGGGTATTACAGAATTGCGCTGGGACTTTTAGTTATAGTATTCTTCACGATACAGAGCTTTATGTGAGTACAGATTGATTTAAAGATGCTGGGGAGCATTGAAGTTAAAAACCTGAACTGTTTAGGGGGATAATACATGGCAAATAGGTTGAATATGTCTCTCCAGAAAGGGAGAAAAAGAGTAAGGATGCGAACACGCATATCGGCTCTCATATTGATAGTAATAATATTCCAACTGCTCACAGCCGCTGCTGTTCTGGTTTTTGGCGGTGAATTTCGTCAGCTTGAAGAATTTTCCTATAATACTATTGTGGAGAAAGCTGAGAATAGCAGTACATATATCCGTAACGAATTGCGTGGGAAATCCGCCATTGTACAGGAGTATGCTGAACAACTGGATAGTGTGACTGACGAAATCCTGAAAGAGGGCAGCGCGACTATTGCTGATTTGAAAAAAAACAAGGCTCTGGATTACAGCATCATAGAGTCGTCTGTCGATATTGTGTCAAGTCTTTTGCGAAGTTCGATGGCAGATGATGCCTATTTAATTCTGGATACCGGTAATTTATACGCTGACGAAGGCGGTGATAACGCTAAAGCTTCGTTGTATCTGCGAACTGCGAGCCGGGAGCCGGGTATAGAAAATGGCGATGTAGAGATGGTGTTCGGGTTTGATTCCGTCGCACAGAGCTCAGGACTTACCCTGGAATCCGGACAGTCACAGTATTTCGTTCCCGATCCGGAAGATAAGGAAGCCTTCGATTTTTATTTTACGCCTATCAGGACTGCGCAGGAGAACAGTAATTTTTCTCAAAATGACCTCGGTTATTGGAGCAGCTTCTCTGATGCTGCGTCTGAGGACATGCCGAGCATGAAATATTCTCTGCCGCTCATTGCCGGAGACGGAACTGTTTACGGTGTTTTAGGTGTCGGATTGACTGAACACACCATTCTGTCCTGTATCAGTTCCGATGAATCCAAAAATGAAACTATAGGTTATGTGCTGGGATACAGCGAGTCAGCCGATAGCTATGATATCCGTGCCTGCCGGGACTCTGTTCGAGATACGCTTTTAGGCGGCGCGGATACTCTGCATATAAGCAGCGATGAGGGGAACGGAATATATAGCTTTGAAATGATGACGGGTGCTGAGCTTGCGGGCAGCGTGCAGCATATGGATATATATAACGGGAACAGTCCCTATGATAAAGAACAGTGGGCGTTGATTTGTGTTTCGGACAGGGCAAGCGCACTGTGGCCGTTATTATTTCTGAAGAGGATGCTATTAACTGCAATACTGCTTTCACTGATTGTAGCTGCTGTTGTCGCGGCATCCGGCAGTAATGTGATTATAAAACCACTTTCCAATCTTAGCAAACAGATGAAAACCAAGCAGAAATATAATGAGGTTATTCGTTTTGAGCCGTCAAACATTTATGAGATTGACGAGATAACGGATGCTATCACGCAGATGCAGATTAATGTTCAAGGCTTCTCATCGCAGGTTTCTAAAATGATAAGCATTGCGGATGTGGGTCTGGGTACGTTCATGTACGACCGCACAGATGACAGTGTGTTTGTGGGACAGAGTCTCATAAAGGTTTTACGGCTTAATCTGCCGCAGGGAGAAGACATCATGATGAGCCGGCGGGAATTCCTGAACAGTATCGAGAACCCTGAAGCCAGGTCTCTGATTGCGGCCGGGTTGGGAATGGCCGGAGGTGAGCTACAGGGAGATCACAGCGAAGTATACCAGATTAACCGATTGAACGGGGGTACGATTTGGCTGCGTTTGGGTTATACCTATTCCTATAATACTGCTATCGGTATCGTGCAGGATATCACCGATGCTATGGTAGAGAAAAATCGTATTGAGTATGAGCGGGACTATGATAATCTGACCGGTCTTCTCAACCGACAGGCCTATTACCGCCGTATTGAGGAGTTGTTTCATGATAAGAGCAAGCTAAATATCACAGCATTTGTCATGATAGATCTGGATAACCTCAAATATGTCAACGATACTTATGGTCATGACTTTGGCGACAGCTATATCAGAACAGCTGCAGGAGTTCTGAAGGAATTTCAAGACAAAGGTGGTATTGTCTGCCGTCTTTCCGGTGATGAGTTCAACATATGTTTGCCGGGATTTTCATCTAAAGATGAACTGATGGAATTGATTTCCGGTATTCATACCAAGCTGATGCAGAGCAACTGTTTGCTTGCGGATGGAACACATTTTAAAGTCAGCGGCAGTATGGGTATCTCCTGGTATCCTGATGATGGAGAATCTTATGAACTCCTGATGAAATATGCTGATTTTGCTATGTATACAATCAAACACTCCACGAAGGGCGGCATGGCAGAATTTGATATCAATTCTTATGAAACTGATTCTGTACTTCTCACCGGAGTGGAAGAGATGAACCGTGTAATTGAGGAAAGCAGCGTGAAGTATGCATTCCAAAGTATTATATCCGCAAAGACAGGTGAGATTTACGGATATGAAGCGCTGATGCGTGTGCAGTCGGATATTTTCCGATCTCCTCTGGAACTGATACGAACAGCCAAAACAGGCGCGAAGCTCTATGAGATTGAGCGGATGACCTGGACAAAGGCTCTGTCAGACTTCCAGAATTTGATTAACTCGGGAAAAATTGAAAAAACTGCTTACCTCTTTATCAACTCCATTGCAAATAACCAGCTTGAAACAGAGGTCGAAGCTTTCATTGAGAA
This sequence comes from Oscillospiraceae bacterium, assembly GCA_022509025.1. Lineage (GTDB taxonomy): Bacteria > Bacillota > Clostridia > UBA1381 > UBA1381 > Hominilimicola. The sequence continues at coordinate 32,935 of JAFLUB010000011.1, forward strand.
GAAATACTCGCACCTGCTTGACCGGATTGTTATAGAGATATTGGAGGGAGAAAACTCCGATGAGGATTGTACCGAGCATAAAGCGAAGCTTATGCAGAAATGGGGCGGACAATTTGCGCTTGATGATTTTGGTACAGGCTACAACAGCGAATACGCACTGCTTAATTTCCGACCTAATATCGTCAAAGTTGACCGTTCTATCATAAGCGGATGCGATAAGGATGCAGATAGGCGTATGATAATAGAAAATCTTGTTAAGCTTGCGCGGACAAAGAATATTCTGGTGCTGGCTGAAGGTGTGGAAACTCAGGAAGAGATGGAAACAGCCATCTCCTGCGGTGTAGATCTTTTACAGGGATTTTATCTGTCTTATCCCTTGTTTGATCCTAAACCGATTACTCATGAGGTAAAGGATACAATCAGGCGTCTGGCAAATTCCGGTGATGATTCAGAAAGCAATGCATTATATATACAACAAACTGATAATTATGAAAAAAACAAGGAGGAGTTATTATGAAAAAGTTGATTAGCCTGATACTGGCCGTTGCTGCAGTGGTGTCTGTCACTGCGTCACTGACGAGTTGTAAGAACACCAATAATGAAGAAGGTCTGAAGATGGCTGTAGTGCTTGCAGGCGCAACAGGCGATCGTTCGTTCTACGATTCTGCTAACGAAGGACTTCAGAACCTGGTAGAGTCAGGTGCTGTGAAGGGCAGATTGATTGAGTGTCAGAATGACGCTTCTATGTTTACAACTAACCTGATTTCTGCCGCGGAGAGTAATGATATGGTCGTAGCTGTAGGATGGGAGTTCTGGGATGTACTTACCGAGTGCGCACCGCAGCTGCCTGATACCAAGTTCATCTTCGTAGATAATGGCCTGGATGGGATTGGGGACAACCTGCTGAGTATCACATATGCTCAGAATGAAGGCTCCTTCCTTGTGGGTTATATCGCAGGTAAGTTAACAACCACAGGTAAGATTGGCGCGGTCGGCGGCGAGGACAGCGAGACTATAAACGATTTTATCGTTGGATATGAGGCAGGCGCAAAGTATGCTAATCCCAATGTCCAGGTGCAGACCCAGTATGCTGGAACCTATGAGGATCCGGCAAGAGGTAAGGAGCTGGCATTGGCGCTGTATGACAGCGGCTGTGACATTGTTTTTCAGGTGGCAAGCCGTACGGGTGAAGGCGTATTTGAGGCGGCCGCTGAGCGTGGACTGTACGCTATCGGCGTAGATTCAGACCAGAAATATATTAATCCTGATGTGATTATCTGTTCCATGGTCAAGGAAGTGGGTCTGTCCATCGAACAGACTGTATCTAATATGCTGTCTGACGGAACATGGAACGGCGGTGAAATCTGGGTAGCTGACATGAGCACAGGATTGATTGATGTAGGCTACGGTGACAATACTATGACTCAGCAGGTCAGTGATGAACTTAAGGAAGAGGTTGAGCAAATCAAGGCGGATATTATATCCGGTAAGATTAAGGTGCCTACTGCTTTCACATCAAACGAGTGATAACAGGACGTGACTTTAATACATCAAGAGCAACTATGAGTATACATAAGAGAGGAGGAGAGGCGCATGCCAGAACCTATTGTGCGCTTTGAACATATTTCTCAACAGTTTCCCGGCGTACTCGCCAATGATGATGTGTCACTTGATATCTATCCGGGTGAAGTGTTTGCGCTGGTGGGCGAGAACGGCGCCGGTAAGTCAACGCTGATGAACGTGCTCTATGGACTCAATGAGCCGACAAGCGGTACGCTGTATGTAAAAGGCAATCGCGTGGAACGTCATACAACCGATAATGCGATTTCGATGGGCATAGGTATGGTACACCAGCACTTTAAACTGGTTGGATCATTTACTGTGACGCAGAACGTCCTTTTGTGCTGTGAACCAACAAAGATGTTGGGTCTGTATGACTTCGCAGAGGCTGAGCGGACAGTTCGGAAGCTCTCAACTGATTTTGGACTGGAGATTGATCCGTTGGCAAAAGTGCAGAGTCTCAGCGTAGGACTACAGCAGCGTGTGGAAATACTGAAAACTCTGTACCGCGGCGCAGATGTGCTGATTCTGGACGAGCCTACCGCCGTGCTGACTCCGCAGGAAACGGAGGAGTTATTCCGTATTATACGCGGTATTGTGCAGGATAAGGGCATGACTGTCATCATTATTACACATAAACTTTATGAGGTTATGGAGATTTCCGATCGCGTCGGAGTGATGCGCGCGGGCAAATTAGTCGGACTTCGTGAGACAAAAGATGTGGACGAGCGTATGCTGGCAAGCATGATGGTCGGTCGTGATGTGCTATTCAGAGAGCTGGAAAAATTCGGATGGGTAGGCAGACCGTTGATTCAGACAGAGAATCTTCAGGTAAGCTCTGATCGGATGCTGCCCGCCGTGCGCGGCGTATCTCTGGAAGTACGCGAGGGCGAGATTCTGGGTATTGCCGCCATAGATGGAAACGGGCAGTCTGAGCTGGTGGAGGCAATCACCGGCATGCGGCCTATCCGCGACGGACGAGTACTCATTGACGGTGTCGATATCCGTGATAAGGTGCCCGGTGAGGTACGTAGTTTAGGTCTGGCGCATATTCCGGAGAATCGTCTGACGACGGGATTATCTGAAAAGTCCTCAGTAGAGGACAATCTGTTGGCAGGAAAGCAGAGAATGCAGGAATTTGCCGCCGGCGGTGTACATATGAAGCGTCACGCAATTCGTGATTATGCGCGTAAGCTGTTCGATAAGTTTGACATACGCGGCGCGGGTGTGGATACTGCTGCCGGATCACTTTCCGGAGGCAATATGCAGAAGGTTGTTATTGCGCGTGAGTTTTCTTTGGGAGCAAAAGCGCTGATTGTATCACAGCCAACTCGTGGTGTGGATATCGGCGCGATAGAGTTTATCCATAAGTCTATTGTAGATAAACGTAACGCGGGCTGTGCAGTGTTACTGGTCAGCGCAGATCTTGATGAGGTGTTTCGTCTCTCTGACCGGATTATTACACTGTACGAGGGTCGTGTAACCGGCAGTTTTCGAGCCGGAGAAATTGACAAGGAAAGTATCGGGTACTATATGACAGGCGCCCGCGATAAGGAGGAGGATATATGATTCGGAATATTTGGAGTTTGCTGACATTTCGACGTGTGCAGAAGATTAACGGGAATTATCTGCTTTCTCTGACGGTCAGTATCCTATTGGCGCTGCTGGTGGGTGCGCTCATAATGCTGGCATCGGGTCATAATCCCATAGACGGTTACGGAGCTATGCTGTCCGGAGCTGTCGGATCCCCACGTGCTATCGGAGACACGTTGGCAAAGTCCGCCACTCTTTGTCTGACCGGTCTGGCCACAGCGGTAGCTGCTCAGGCTGGTATATTTAACATCGGTGGTGAGGGACAGCTCTACTTTGGCGCGATGGCATCGGCTCTGCTGGGTTCAGCATTGACCGGTGTGTCTGCGTGGATCGCTGTGCCGTTGTGTTTGCTGGCAGCTATGGCTGCCGGTGGAATCTGGGCGCTTATCCCGGCGTGGCTCAAGGTACGGATGAATGTCAATGAGGTCATTACCACAATCATGCTTAACTCTGTGGCAATCTACTTCTGTGCGTTTTTATCCAATGGACCACTCAAAACATTGGAACGCGGCATCGCGTCCGGTACTGCAAAAATCGATGAGAACTTTGTATTTTCAAGGGTCATAAACCTGTCTAATCTTACTACATCAATTTTTCTTTCATTGGCAGCCGCAATATTGGTGTGGTATCTGATGAAGCGAACTTCCGCAGGATATGAAATGAAGCTTACAGGTGAGAATGAGCGATTTGCCTATTATATGGGTATTCCGACAGCAGAGTTAATGCTGGTTGGTATGGTAATCTCAGGCGCAATCTGCGGTCTGGTAGGAATGTTCGAGGTGTTCGGACTACATCAGCGCTTTATCGACTCAGTGTCTAATGAGTTCTATTACGATGGTATGCTGGTAGCAATGATTATGCGTTATAATCCGACAGGAATTATCCTGATGAGCTTCTTTTTCGGAATTTTAAAAATCGGCGGAACCGGAATGGAACAGGCAGGTATCCCCAGCCAGACTATTCTGATTGTGCAGTCGATTATTATATTCTTTATGGCTGCTGAACGCGGCATTTCCGAGTCGTTAAGAACGCGTCACGCTCATAGCGTTGCTCAACGACGGACTGAAGGGAGGGACCGATAGTGAGTGATTTTCTGAGTGTATTTTCTATTGGTCTGTTTCAGAATACGCTGCGTACCGCTACGCCTGTGGTGCTTGCGGGATTAGGTGTACTTATGACCGATCATGTAGGAATCATGAACATTGGTATGGATGGTATGATGCTGTGCGGCGCATTCTTTGCCGTACTCGGCAGCTGTTTCCTTGGCGGCTGGGTTGGTGGTCTGGCGCTTGCGCTTGCGATTGGTCTGCTGCTCGGGGCGTTTTTCGGACTGTTTGTGATTGAATTCAAGTCTGACGAGTACGTAATCGGCGTGGCATTGAATATCTTCGCCGGTGGTTTGACGGTGTTTCTGCTCCGTACAATTTTTGGAGTTGCCGGCGCTTTCTCCGGCACTGACGCATTGCCAATCCATCCTTTGCCTGCTATACAAATACCATTGATTCGGGATATACCGATACTGGGCAGTCTGCTAAGCGGCAATACACTGCTGGTATATGTCAGCTGGCTGATGGTGATTATAAGTTATGTGGTAATTTATCGGACGCCTCTGGGATTCTGGATGCGCGCTGCGGGCGAGAACCCAGAGGCGCTTCGCGCTGCCGGTAAGAGCCCGGAAAAGATGAAGTATCTTGCGTCGATTATATGCGGACTCTACTCCGGACTGGCGGGGGCGCATCTGTCACTGGGATATCTGACGATGTTTACCGAGAATATGTCCGCATCCCGCGGCTTCATCGCTGTGGCATGTGTTATATTCGGAAGATCAAATCCAAGTAAGGTGTTCCTTGCCGCGCTACTGTTCGGATTTATTGACGCTCTTGGCATGAGAGTACAATCATTTAATATCTCATCCAATCTCACCTCATTGGCGCCGTATATGGCGACGGTAATCATGATGATCTGGGTTGCATGGCGGAGAGAGCGGAGGCAGTTGAAAATAGCAAAGATAGAGCGATAATAAATGTCACTTTTGGATCGGCTATGCGTAAGAGTGCCATCCCTGAGTAATCATTCATCTGCTGAATGCTTCGCATGTTTGCTTCTTTTTATAGTAAACCTCTAATATAGAAAATAAAATTCCCGGCTTTTATATCCGGGTTTTTTTATGTAAAAAAATGGAGATGCTTTTAGCATCTCCCAAATCATCAATTAAACTAATCTTATTGTTTTAATAACCTGTTCATCAAGCGGTTTGTCGCTCATATCGGTTGGAGTTTCTGCGATTTCATCAACCACATCCATACCCTCTGTTACCATGCCGAATGCCGCATACTGACCGTCAAGATGCGGAGCGTCATCATGCATGATGAAGAACTGGCTTGACGCGCTGTTAGGGAACATCGTTCTTGCCATTGATAAAACTCCGCGCGTGTGCTTTAAGGAGTTTGGTACGCCGTTTGCGTCAAATTCGCCCTTTATTGATGGTGCTTCCTTATGCTCGCCATCAGCCGTATATCCGCCGCCCTGAATCATAAATCCGGGGATTACGCGGTGGAATATAAGCCCGTCAAAAAAGTTATCCTCTATAAGCTTTACAAAGTTCTCAACCGTTATAGGCGCAGTATCGGGATAAAGCTCAGCCTTGATGATACCGCCGTTTTCCATTTCTATTTCTATATTCATATTTTATAATTCATCTCCCTCGCTTAAAATTTTCTGTAATTCCTCCATAGTCAAACCGCTACTGTCAGATGTATTCTTATCAGAATCGGATGACTTATTGGTTGATTTTGAATCGTTATCTTTATCGTCATCATCAGCGCTTGTTTTCACATTCTTATCGTCATCTTTATCTTTGTCATCGTCTTTATCATCTTTTTTTCTTTTTGATGAATTTGAAGAACTGCCTGAATTTATCGTAATAGTCTTAATCACAACCTCATCAACCGGGACATCGTCCATACCGGCTGAATCAACGGAGCCTGTTCTGCCTGTGGCTATATCATCAACTACGTCCATGCCGTCTGTAACAACGCCGAATGCTGCGTATTGTCCGTCAAGGAAAGTTGAATCCTGATGCACAATAAAGAACTGACTTGATGCGCTGTTAAAATCCTGCGCTCTTGCCATTGATATAGTTCCGCGAAGGTGCGGCAAGGTGTTTTCAAATCCGTTTGCCTCAAACTCTCCCTTTATGGTACTTGCTTTTTTCTGCTTGAGATTTTCATCGAAGCCGCCGCCCTGAATCATAAAGTCCTCTATAACTCTATGGAAGATTGTTCCGTCATAGAAGCCGTCCTCAGCAAGCTCCACGAAATTTTCAACTGTGACAGGAGCAAGGTCGGGATATAATTCGAGCTCTATCTCATCTCCGCCCTCAAGCTCTATCGTTGCGCTTACAGTGTTCTTTATAAGCTCCGGGTCTGCGGTCGGAGCAGGGGTTGAATCTGCTTCATCCTTGCCGATTTTTGAGCATGACGCAAGCATCGTCATTGATAAAATTAATGCAATAATACTGGTTAGTTTCTTCATAATAATATCCATAGCCTTTCTGCCCACAAAAATTAATAATTAAAAACTTTTAACGCATTTATCGTGGGCGGATAAGGCGTTAAATGGATATTATGCCCATGTGCCTGTTTTCGAAGCCTGCGAGAAAATATTCGCACGGGCAATAAAATCAATTAACGTGATTTATCACGTTATTCTCCTTTATTTTCAGTTTCCTGAGCGTTTTCGGTATTTTCATCCTCAGCGCTCTCTTCCTCTCGCTCTGTACGAGCAAGACCTACAACTTTTACACCTTCTGACGGCTTCATTACCCTTACACCCTGCGTCTGACGGCTGTATGATGAAATTTCATCGCTGTGCATTCTTATTATAACGCCGTCCGAGGTAATAAGGATTATATCATCCTCGTCTGTTACGGTCTTCATACCGGCAAGCTTACCTGTCTTTTCGGTTATGCGGTATGTGTATATACCCTTACCGCCGCGCGACTGAATACGATACTCGTCAAGAGGAGTCTTTTTACCATAACCGTTCTCTGTAACAGTAAGCAGCTGACTCTCCGGAAGAATAATTGACGCGCCTATAACATAGTCGCCCTCATGAAGAGTTATGCCCTTGACACCGCGCGTTGTACGTCCTGTTGAGCGTACCTCCTGCTCATTAAAGCGGATTGCGTAACCGTTATGCGTGCCGAGAATCAAATCCTGAGTGTTATCAGTGAGCTTAACTCTGATAAGCTCATCATCCTCGTCAAGCGCGATGGCACGTAGTCCGTTCTGGCGTATGTTTGAATAGTCCATAAGCGCAGTTTTCTTGACAATGCCGTTACGGGTAATAAATGTCAGATACCTTCCGTCTTCAAACTCCTTGATAGGTATCATTGCAGTAACCTTCTCGTCGCTTTCAAGCGGGAGCAGGTTGACTATAGCCATACCCTTTGCCTGACGGCTTGCTTCCGGTATCTGATAACCGCGAAGCTTATATACAACGCCTCTTGATGTAAAGAACAGCAATGTGTGATGTGTAGTAGTCGTAAAGAGATGCTCAACAAAGTCCTCCTCACGGGTAGTGAGTCCTGAAACACCTCTGCCGCCGCGTCTCTGTGATTTATAGGTGTCTACGGGCAGACGCTTTGTATATCCGCTGTGAGTAAGCGTTACGACAATATCCTCTTCATCGATAAGGTCGTCAACATCAATCTCGGTTGTAACCATAGATATTTCCGTTCTTCTCTCATCGCCGTATTTATTTTTTATGTCTGTGAGGTCATTTTTGATAATTTCAAGTACCTTGCTTTCGTCTGCGAGTATTTCTCTGTAATTTGCTATTTTCGCGGTAACTTCCGCATATTCCTCTTCAATCTTCTCACGTTCCATACCTGATAAACGTCCGAGCTGCATTTTAACTATTGCGTCAGCCTGTTTCTCAGATAATCCGAACCGTTCGGATAACGCCTTCTTAGCGTCTTCAACGCTTGCCGAAGCGCGGATTATTTTTATAACCTCGTCCACATTATCTATAACTATCTTGTAGCCTTCAAGGATATGCGCGCGGTCCAGAGCCTTTTCGAGTTCAAAGTTTGTCCGTCTTGTGATTACATCCTCCTGATGAGCGATGTAATAGTTAATCATTTCCCTGAGATTCAGTATTTTCGGCTCTTTATCAACAAGCGCAAGCAGTATAACTCCGAAAGTATCCTGCATTTGCGTAAACTTGTAAAGGTTATTAAGCACAACATTCGGATTCGCGTCGCGCTTTAAGTCAATCACAAGTCTTATTACTTCGGTAGATTCATCACGCGTTGATGCGATACCGTCAATCTTGCCGTCACGCATAAGCTCGTTGATATGCTTTTCAAGCTTTGCCTTGTTAACCTGATACGGGATTTCGGTAACTATAATTCTGTTTCTGCCGTTATGCTCTTCTATTTCGGCTTTTGCGCGGAGTATTATTCTTCCGCGTCCTGTGGTGTAAGCGTTTCTGATACCGCTTCTGCCCATGATAACGCCGCCTGTCGGGAAGTCAGGACCCTGGATATACGACATCAATTCCTCGATTGTTATCATCGGGTCGTCAATAACCGCGATAATTCCGTCAATAACCTCAGTGAGGTTATGCGGAGGGATATTTGTTGCCATACCGACCGCGATACCGGCGCTTCCGTTTACCAATAGGTTCGGGAATCGTGACGGAAGTACGTCAGGCTCCGGAATTTTATCGTCGTAGTTGGGAACGAAATCAACAGTTTTCTTTTCAATATCGGTGAGCATAAGCGACGATATCTTTGACATTTTCGCCTCAGTATAACGATAAGCCGCAGGCGGGTCGCCGTCCACGCTGCCGAAGTTACCCTTACCCTGAACAAGCGGGTATCGGAGCGAGAAATCCTGCGCCATACGTACCATAGCATCGTATACGGACGCGTCACCGTGCGGATGATATTTACCAAGCACGTCTCCGACGGTCGCCGCAGACTTTTTAAAGTCATTCTCGTATAAAAGATTTGACTCGTACATATCATACAATATACGCCTGTGTACCGGTTTCATGCCGTCCCGGACATCGGGAAGGGCGCGGCTCACAATAACGCTCATGGCATAATCAATATAGGCTTTTTTCATTTCATTGTCGAGATCAACATTGACAATGTGCTGGTTCTGGATGGCGTCCATATCCAGCTTCAGTTCTTCGGATTTTTTTGCCATAATTTCCTCCTAAATTACATATCTGAAAGCTGTTGCTTTCAATAAATATTAACCATACAAGTATACCACAAATTACCTTGAAAATCAAGTAAAATAACGTAATTTGCGTATTAAAATACCGTAAACTGACCATATTTAACGGCATACGAATACTATGCGTGAACTGTCCGGCGCGGGAGCGGAGAAAGACAGTTCATCATATATGTCTATCTTTGCAAAACCTGCTTTCTTAAGGAGATATGTAAGCTCATCTGCCGAGTATGCTCTTTGGAGATGACGCTCCTCGAAACGTTCGTAAAGCTTGCCGCGTTTGACGAAGAATGTCAGGAACATATCTGAAATGCGTCTCTTTTCGATAAACCTGTTCTGCCAGGTGTAAAAAATATTGTTCCCGCAGTGAACAAACGTTTCTGAGCCTATTACGTTCCTGAGTTTATACTCAGTGCTTATGTCAAATATAAAAATGCCGTCATTATCCATAAAGCATGTTTTTATACGTGTGAAGAATTTAAGAAGTGACTTCGGTGTCAGGACATAGTTTATACCGTCTATCATACAAAGGAACGCCCCCATTGTCCCGTAAAGGTCAATATCTGCCATGCTCTGGTTGAGATATAGTATATCAAGTCCCTCTGATTTTGAGCGGGCGATATTAAGCATATCCTCCGAGATATCAACGCCTGTCATATCATAGCCGCGTTTTGCAAGTGGTATTGTCATGTTTCCCGTTCCGCAGGCGACATCACATACAAGGTGTGGGTTCACACTGTACATATCAAAAAGATTTTCTATATAGTCAGCCCATTTTTCATAATCCACATCGCGGTGCATAAGCGAGTCATATATTCGCGCGAAATCGCGGTAGCTATTCATCTGCTTTCTCCAATCTTTCAATTACTAAATTGTAGCCGTCAGAGCCGTAATTTATACATCTGTTAACGCGGCTTATTGTCGCTGTGGAAGCGCCTGTTTTAGTCGCTATGTCGGTGTATATTTTCTTGTCTTTGAGCATCAAAGCAACCTCCATGCGCTGGCTCATGGACTTTAGCTCGGATATTGTGCAGAGATCCGTGAAAAATCTTCTGCATTCGTCAACTGTTTTAAGACACAGTACCGATTCAAAAAGCACGTCCATACTCTTATCATTTATTTCTTTCATTTTCAATTCTCCTTAAAAATCATATATGACTATTGTACCACTTTAGTGCGTGAAAGTAAAGTGTTGTACATAAAATTTATTCCATTGTGAAATGATATTTAAAAGAAAAGTTGCGGGAGGTACGACGTGTTAGTATTAGTAGTCAGAACGCTTATTCTGTATGGCGTGGTAATTGTGGCGATGCGTATAATGGGGAAAAGACAGCTTGGAGAGTTGCAGCCCTCGGAGCTTGTTGTTGCGATTATGATTTCAGATCTGGCATCGGTTCCTATGCAGGCGATTGACATACCGCTTCTGGCAGGAGTTATTCCAGTTATGACGCTTCTGGTGGCGGAGGTTCTGATGTCGTACATGAGCCTTAAAAGCAAAAAAATGCGTAAGTTTCTGAGCGGTGAGCCGAGTATTGTCATATATAACGGACAAATAAACGAGGGGGAACTGTCAAGGTTGAGATTCAATATAAACGACCTCCTGGAGGAACTGCGTCTCAATAACTGTCATGATGTTTCAGACGTGGAGGTGGCGGTTATTGAAACGAGCGGAAAACTGAGCGTTATTCCTAAGGACAGCGCACGTAATGTCACCATAGAGGACTTAAAGCTAAAAAATGTTCGCCGTGACGGGCTCCCGTGCACTATAGTTTCGGACGGAACTCTGAACGAGTATGAGTTAAAGCGTTCAAACAAGGATTATAAGTGGTTTGAAGCTGAGATAAAAAGACGCGGTGTAAAAGACATAAAGGATATATTCATAGCCTCGCTTGACGCTGAGGATGAGCTTTTTATACAGCTTAAAAATAAAAAGGAGAAGAAAAGATGAAGGGAGTCATAATATCTCTGTGCATTGCCGCCGTTATCGTTGCGGGCAGCGCGGCATATACCGCTCATACAAAGACAGTTTCACGCGAACTCGGGGAAATCAACGCGGGAGTGATGGAGAGTCTTCAGAATAATGATTTTGACGGCGCAAAAGAAAAAATAGAGCAGCTTACCGGGTATATGGAAAGGAAGAGAAGTATTTTATCCGCTACGGGTAATCATGAGGAACTGGACAAAATGGAAATGAACATTTCCGAAATGACGGGATATACCGAGGGACATCAGCAAACGGATGCTGTTTCCCGCTGCAAGGTGCTGGCGTTTCTGTTTGAGCATTTCCCGAAGAATTACGAATTAAAGCTGGGGAATATACTATAATAGGCGGATGTCTGGGAAACATCCGCCTATTATAGTATGCTGTTTTTTATTCATATAGTCTTTCAAGTATTCCCACAACGTCTTGCTTAGTCGGTACGCGCGGATTTGTGGCTGTACAAGCGTCAGCTATAGCCTTTTCTGCCATAGAATCTATAGCGTCAAAATATTCCTCTTTATCAATTCCGCACTGTGAAACTGAAATCGGAATGTTCATTTCCTTCATCATAAACTGAATCCAGCCGACAAGTGCGCGGATTGTGGTTATCTCGTTGAAGTTATTCACGCCGAGCAGCTTTGCCACGTTAACGTATTTTTCAACACACTTCGGATATTCCTTCTGACTCTTTGAATGCTTGTTTATTCCCGAATTGAATTCGATGATGTGTGGGAGGAGCATCGCGTTCGCCCTGCCATGAGGGATATGGAACTTTCCGCCCAAAGCATGCGCCGCGCCGTGGTTAAGTCCCAGTGACGCGCTGTTAAATGCAAGTCCCGCGAGACATGATGCCACGTGCATTTTCTGTCTTGCGTGAGTATCGTTATTATCAAGATATGAACGCAGCAGGAACGTGCCGCATATTTCAATCGCTTTTTCGGCGAGAGCGGCGGAGAATTCGTTGTTATTTATACTTACATAAGCCTCAATAGCGTGCGTAAGCACGTCCATACCCGTGTCGGCGGTTACATTCGCCGGTACGCTCTTTACAAGTGCCGCGTCAAGAATTGCTTCTGTGGGAAGCATACTGTCCGAAACAAGAGGATATTTGATATCCTTTGACGGGTCAGTCACAACAGCGAACGCTGTGACCTCCGAGCCTGTTCCCGAGGTAGTGGGAATAGCGATAAGAGCGACATCTTTCTTTGTAGCGCGTATAGCAAACTCGCGGATAGCCTTTGCGCTGTCTATCGCGCTGCCTCCGCCTATTGTTATGACAACGTCCGGGTCATATTTAATCATCGCCTTCACACCTGCAAGGATTTTCTCAATAGGCGGGTCGGGAACGATATCGGAAAAGATTTCAAATTCTGTATAACCGTCGTTTAAACGCAAAGTAACCATCTGCAGCATTCCGCTTTTTGCAACGAACGGGTCTGTTATTATAAACGCTTTCTTATACGGTAAATCCGTAAGTCTGTCAAGAGCGTTTTCACCGAAGTAAATTTTAGTTCTTATGTCAAAACTTTTCATTGTAAGATTTTCTCCCATGACTTGATTTATACAATAATTATACAATAAAATGACAAATATTACAAGAGGTATGTAAGAAAAAATATACAAAATTAAAGTGCGCTCTATTGCAATTTCAGAGTGCTTGTGATAAAATGTATAATAGGATAGATTAGTTTTAGAATAGAGGAGGACTTTATGATGAGAGAATTATTAAAAAAGGTTGTTGACGGTCAGGATCTTACGCGCGCCGAGGCGGCGAGAGCAATGGACATGATGCTTGAGGGTACGGTTTCGCCTGTGCTTGTATCGTCATTTCTTACCGCGCTTCGAATGAAGGGCGAAACGGTTGAGGAAATTGTAGGCTGTACTGAAGTGATGAAGTCGAAGGGCGGCAGTGTAAAGCTTGATACTGACGAGTATATAGATTTTGTCGGTACCGGCGGTGACAGCGCAAATACATTTAACATTTCCACAACGTCAATGTTTGTTTGCGCTGCGGCAGGAGTGACTCTGGCAAAACACGGCAACAGAGCCGCATCTTCAAAGAGCGGTTCGGCTGACCTTCTGGAAGCTCTGGGAGTAAATATCATGCTTGAACCGGAGCAGGTTGAGGAATGCATAAACGCTACGGGCATGGGCTTTATGAACGCCCAGAAGTTCCATAAGGCGATGAAGAATGTCGCGCCGATAAGAAAGGAAATAGGCATAAGAACAATATTCAATATGCTTGGTCCGCTTTCAAATCCGTCAGGAGCGTCGAGACAGGTTATCGGTGTGTTCAGTCGTGAAAAGGTAAGCGTATTCGCAATGGTTATGGCTCGGATGGGCGTTAAGAGAGCGATGGTCGTATGCGGCGATAACAGTATGGATGAAATCACCGTTACCGGAAAGACGTATGTCAATGAGATAAAGGACGGCGAAATCATAGAATACGAAATTGATCCTGCCGATTACGGTATAAGCTATGCCGCTGCTTCAGAAATAACAGGCGGTACAGGCGAAGAAAATGCGGAAATCGCGAAAAGAATTTTTGCCGGTGAAAAGGGACCGAGACGTGATATTGTTGTGATGAACAGCGCTGCCGGTATCTATATCGGAGGAAAAGCGGCTTCATATAAAGAGGGAATCGAAAAGGCAAATAAAGTAATAGACAGCGGCTTGGCTTTGGACAAAGTGAAAGAGTTTGCCGCATATACAAATAAGTTTTAATCTGGGGGCAGTATGATACTTGATAAATTAGTTGCGTCATCAAAGGAGCGTGTCCGGAAGGCGAAAGAGGAATTGGGTGTTTCGGAGATTTTGAAACAGCTTGAAAAAACAGAATTGAAAGATCCCGCGTTTGCAAATGGTTTAGTGTCCCCTGATGATGTGTCGGTAATAGCGGAAATAAAAAAAGCGTCACCGTCGAAAGGACTTATACGAGAAGACTTTGATCACATAAAAATAGCGCGGGAATATTCGGAATGTAATATTCAGGCAATGTCAGTGCTTACTGAGCCTGAGTATTTCAAGGGGGATATAAAATTTATTCCTGATATAAAATCGAGATTTAATGTCCCTGTGCTTCGCAAGGATTTCACTGTAGATGAATATCAGATTTATGAGGCAAAGCTTGTCGGTGCGGACGCGATACTACTTATTATGGCGGCACTTACCGATAGCGAGTATAAAAAATTTCATGCGCTTGCAGATGAATTAAAGCTTGATGTGCTTGTTGAAACTCATAATGAGGAAGAGGTAAAAAGAGCTGTTGAATACGGAAAAATAATCGGCGTAAACAACAGAAATCTTCAAACCTTTGAGGAGGATATCACAACGTGTGAAAAACTTCTTCCTCTTATACCGGAAAACAAAATAAAGGTTGCGGAAAGCGCGATAAGAAGCCACGCGGACTTTGAGTATCTCAGGAAGCTTCATTATGAAGCGGCGCTTATAGGCGAGGCATTTATGCGCAGTCCTGACATAAAAAAGGCGGTTAATATATTAAGATATGGAAATTAAAATCTGCGGTATACGCCGTGAGGAAGATATTCACATAATAAATAAATACAAGCCTGAATATATCGGATTTATATTTGCCGATACATGGAGAAAAGTGACCCCCGTG
Organism: Oscillospiraceae bacterium; assembly: GCA_022509025.1. GTDB lineage: Bacteria > Bacillota > Clostridia > UBA1381 > UBA1381 > Hominilimicola. The sequence continues at coordinate 47,939 of JAFLUB010000011.1, forward strand.
GAAGCGGCAAGGCTTAGTGATATGATTGCGGGGGACACTAAAACTGTGGGTGTGTTTGTGAACGCTCCATATGAGGAAATTTATGAGGCGGTGAATACAGCGCATCTTGATGTGGTTCAGCTTCATGGTGACGAGGACGACGAATATATAAAAAATCTCAATGTGAACTGTGAGATATGGAAGGCAGTCAGAGTGCGTGACGGAGCGGATATTCCTGATATAAACGGCGTGGATAAAATCCTTTTGGATAAGTACGCCGAAAAGGAATATGGAGGCACGGGAAAAACATTTGACTGGTCATCAGTAGGAAGGATAAACACCAATAAACCGATTATACTTGCCGGAGGTCTTAATAAGAATAATGTAAAAAACGGGATTGAAATTTTTTCGCCCGTTTGCGTGGACGTTTCTTCATCGGTTGAAACTGACCGGATAAAGGACGAAGTAAAAATAAAAGAATTTATTGATACTGTGAGGAAATAGATAATGAACAGAATAGATGAGAGATTTAATCAATTAAAAAAGGAAAACAAAAAGGCGCTGATTACTTTTCTGACTGTCGGCGACCCTGATATAGATACAAGTGAAAAAGCGGTTATGACAATGCAGGAGGAGGGCGTCGACCTTATTGAGCTTGGTGTGCCATTTTCCGATCCTGCCGCGGACGGACCGACTATTCAGCGCGCTGATGAAAGAGCGCTTGAAAACGGAACGGACATTTTCAAGGTTTTTGAGTTTGTCGAAAGAATACGGGATAAGGTCAATGTGCCGCTTGTATTTCTGCTTTACTATAATGTAATAATACAGTACGGTATTGATGAATTTTTCGCGCGCTGCGCCCAAACGGGTGTCGATGGGCTTATAATCCCGGATTTACCTTATGAGGAGAGCGGGGAAGTGAAGGAGTACACCGAAAAATACGGTGTTTACCAGATAAATTTAGTGTCCCCGACATCTAAAGGCAGAGTGAAGGATATAGCTGAAAATTCAAAAGGATTTTTATATTGTATATCATCTCTTGGCGTAACAGGTGAAAAATCATCGTTCAGTACAGATTTTGAAAAATTTGTCGGAATAATCAGAAAGTATTCAGATATTCCCGCCTGTGTCGGCTTTGGAGTATCAAACGGTAAACAGGTAAGAGAGCTTGCCCGTTATTTTGACGGCGCTATAGTAGGAAGCGCAATAGTAAAGGCTATTGCAGCAGGAAGCAGTACAGAAGAAAGAATAAACAATCTGCGTGAAAAAATACGTGATTTAAAAACAGGACTTTAAAGGAGAAAGGCTGGGGATATTAATATGAAACTCAAAAAACCACTATGTGCTTTTATAGCGTGCGGAATGCTTGCCGGAACAAGCGCAATGGCAAAGGATAATATATATGCATATAATAAATTTATTTCAACTGTGATGGGACCTCAGGCGGGTTATTGTGATCTTGCGGCATCATTTGCGGGGCAAGAATATGGCTATCCCGATGTTAATGATTACTTTTCAGGGCTGATATCGGCATTTTATGATGATATAGACGGAGATTTTGATAATGAGCTTATAACGGTTGATTCGCGTGGGGTAACTGTTTATCAGGCTGAGCCGAGAGGCGTTGTTTTTCTCGGTTCCATAGACGCTGATCTGATTGCTAATTTCGGAGATTCCTATGCTAACGTGTTCACAGTTTCCGAAGGCAGAAAAAAATACATAGGTCTTGAGACTTATGGTAAGACCGTTAATGCTTATCATCTGTATTTGTATGACCTGGATCCCGAAACTGATGACTTTAAGGTACTGCTTGAAATAACGAGTGAGTCAAACGAGGACGGAATCGAGGAACGTGTATGGACAAGGAATAAGATGTATTATTCATTTACAAACAGCGGCGGGATTGAAACATCAATGAATCAGGATGGATATGCTGATTGTGCCGCGGCGGCGGAGAAAGCAATTGCAGATGTTACGCCGTCAATTAAGTTCATATCATCGCAATCGGGCGGAATGAAGAAAAGGATAGCAGGAGCAGATGTGACCGGAGTACAGAGCGGCGGCGGAAGCTACCGTATAGCTGATTTTGTATCCGGCACAGCGGCAAAGACATATATTCGCGCGACCGGCATACGTTTTGCTGAAAAACCGATAGTATTGTTTGAGGATAACACTGTTCTCAAAGAACTCAGGATAAAGCCTGATATAGTGACTGTGATTGTAAATAATGAAACGATTCAGTTCCTTGATCAGGATCCTGTTGTGGTTGACAACAGAACACTTGTTCCTGCCAGAGGCGTATTTGAGGCGCTGGGAGCAACAGTTGAATGGGTAGGCGAAACAGGTCAGGTGCTTGTGAATACCGATACTTCAAGCGTGACGCTGACATTGAATAAGCAGGAGTATATCGTAAACGGTGAAGCTAAAACACTTGACGTACCAGCGCAGCTTATGAACGACAGAACCATGATTCCTTTAAGGGCAGTCGGCGAAGCGCTTGGCTGTAACGTTGATTGGGACGGTGAAAAAGGCACTGCAACAATTCAGTCTGTGGCAAATCAGCCTGAACCGGCACAGCCGGAAGTCGTACAGCCTGAAGCTGTACAACCTGAGACGGCACAGCCGGAAGTCGTACAGCCTGAAGCAACTCAGCCTGAGACGACACAGCCGGAAGATGTACAGCCTGAGGCGGCACAACCTGAGACGGCACAGCCGGAAGATGTACAGCCTGAGGCAACTCAACCTGAACCGGCACAGCCTGAAGCGTAATAAACAGAGAAACAAGAAGTGATATCACGTGATAAAGAAGAACCCGATCCGCTAACGCAATTAAAAATTGCGTGTGGGTGCCACGTAACCTTGTTGTTACACAATCACGTTATATGATTTGATTGCCCGTGCGAGTATTTTCTCGCAATGCTTCGAAAATCGCACATGGGCATAATCACCACTTAACGCCTTATCTGCCCATAGTAAGCGCGTTAATGATTTTAATTAATATTTGTGGGCAGAAAGGCTATGGTGATTACATTGTCAAATATATGGCATGATATAAACCCTAAAAGGATTTCACCAGAGAAGTTTATGGCTGTAATTGAAATTCCCAAGGGTGTTAAGAATAAATATGAGATGGATAAAGAGACCGGACTTTTGCGTCTTGACCGTGTATTATATACGTCAACTCACTATCCGGCAAACTATGGCTTTATTCCACGCACGTATGCCGCGGATAATGACCCGCTTGATGTGCTTGTGCTTTGTCAGGAATCTATTGTTCCAATGACGCTTGTGGAGTGCTACCCGATAGGAGTCATGAAGATGATAGACGACGACCAGGTAGACGAAAAGATTATTGCTATTCCGTTTAATGATCCGTCATACGCAAGCTATACAGACATAGCTCAGCTTCCTGAGCATACATTTGACGAAATTTCACACTTCTTCAGAGTGTATAAGTCGCTTGAAGGCAAGGAAACCGTTGTTAACGAGGTTATGGGCCCGGAAGAGGCAAAGGATGTTATAAAAAACTGTATTGCGGCATATAAGGATACATATTGTTAAGATACATACAATTATTTTAATATGCGATTTACGGTTAAAAAAGTCGAATTGTGTAAAATGTTGCAAAACATATGTAAAAATATCTAAAAGATTGTTAAAAATTACAAAATATGCTTGACAATTACAATTTTACATGGTACAATACAGCTTGTACTTATATCAGAAAAAGGAAAAGATGCGGCAATGTTGGAGATGAAGATGGAAAATCTTGATACGTTAACTGATGAACAGCTTGTCACAGAAGCTCAGCAGGGAAATAGTGACGCGCTGGAAATAATAATGTCGAGATATAAAAAGCTTGTCTACGCCAAGTCAAAGCCGTATTTTCTTGCGGGAGCGGATGATGACGATATCATACAGGAAGGGCTTATAGGTCTGTATAAAGCGGTGAAGGACTTTGATGAGGAGAGGTTTCCAATATTCAGGGTTTTTGCCGGAATATGTATCACCCGCCATATTATAACCGCAGTCAAAGCGGCGTCAAGAAAAAAACATCAGCCGTTAAATTCATATGTATCGCTTGATAAGAATACATATGACGATGACAGCGACACAAAGCTGATGGATGTTATAGCGTTTGGCGGAATTCAGGACCCTGAGGCTATATTGATTGACCGTGAAAATGTTGATGGTATGGAGTACAAAATAAACAAAGTTTTGAGCAAGCTTGAAACGGAGGTTTTGGTGTACCACCTGGAAGGCATGTCCTATAGCGAGATTGCCGGAAAGATCGGCAGGGATATAAAAGCGGTGGACAATGCTGTGCAGCGTATCAAAAAAAAGCTGGAAAATGCTTTAAAAGGACAATAAAAGTTTAAAGTGAGGTAAAAATAATGTACGAGGACAAGACTTTAGTATGTAAGGATTGCGGCAAGGAATTTATTTTCACTGCCGGAGAACAGGAGTTTTACGCGGAAAGAGGCTTTGAGAATGAGCCGCTGCGCTGTAAGGAATGCCGTCAGGCGCGTAAGGAAAGCAGACGTCAGAACAGAGAGATGTTTGAAATAGTATGCGCTTCATGCGGTAAGGTGGACAAGGTTCCGTTCGAGCCGAGAAATGATAAGCCTGTATATTGCAGCGAGTGTTTCGCAAATCAGAACGCTTAATATTAAAGGATGATAAACTGGGCTGTTGCGTTATTGATAATAATGCAGCAGCCCATTTTTAATGAAAATAAGTATTGACCTTTGATTTAATGTTTATTATAATATAGTTAAACTTTCAATAGGAGAAATAACGTGAAAAATGAGCAGCGCATCTCACCATTTATCGAAACTTGAAGTATCCACATACGTCAGCGTTCCTCAAAACGGCAATCTGCTTGGTTCCCGGTTGCATGGGCGAGCAGCAAATGCAATTTGCGACCAGCCTTTTCCGCGTTACAATTTGTGCCGCATGGCGGCGGAACGGAGATTATAATGTATAACAAGACCGCGCTCCAATATGCAATTTCAGGTGCTGATACAATTATGAAAAAATACACGGCGCAAAATCTCCCGCCATCAGACAGATTTCACTACCATCAGGGCGTGTTTCTGACCGGTGTTGAGAGGTTGTATGAGATTACCGGAGAGGAAAAATATTTTAATTACATAAAAGACTGGGTGGACTTCCATATCAGCCCGAACGGGGATTGTTCTACCTGTCACCTTGACGAATTTGATGATATGCAGCCGGGCAGGCTGCTTATAGGCTTGTATGACAGAACCGGAGATGAGCGGTATAAAAAACACCTTGATGTGATAATAAGCGCCGCTGAAAGACACCCCAAAAATGCTTTGGGCGGAGTCTGGCATAAACTCAGATATAAAAACCAGATGTGGCTCGACTGTATGTACATGATGGGCGTTGTTGTGACTGAGTATGCTCTTAGATTTAATGAGCCGTATCTTATAGAGGTTGTATACCGTCAGATGGAATTAATGTACGGTAATATGAGAAATCCCGAAACGGGGCTTCTATACCATGCCTGGGATCATTCCAAAACAGCGTTCTGGGCGGATAAACAAAGCGGCTGCTCACCTGACCACTGGGGCAGGGCGATGGGCTGGTTCGCCGTTGCGGCAGTGGAAATCGCGGCTATGCTTCCCGACACGGATAAGCATAAGGCAAAGGTTACGGAGATTGTGAAGGAAATCCTGCACGCGGTTTTAAAATATCAGGATAAGGAAACAGGTCTGTGGTACCAGGTACTTGATAAAAAAGACGACCCGCGGAACTGGCATGAAACCTCATGCAGCGCGCTGTTTGTGTATGCGATGAAGAAAGCGGCGGACAGCGGTATTACGGATGATTTATGTGATGAAAATATACGCATAGGTTATGAAGGTGTAATAAGCCGGACGAGAGAAGAAAAAACCGGTATTGGTATAGACGGGGTATGCGTGGGAACAGGCGTTGGAAACGCGCCGTATTATTTTTCGCGCCCGACTGTTTCAACGGATTTGCATGGCATGGGAGCGTTTCTGCTCATGTGTACCCAAATCCATAAAGGGAGAGAGTAGTTTTGAAAAGAAAATTATTAAGTGTATTAATAATTTTAAGCATGATATTAACGATTAAAGCGGTCTGTGCCGATAATATTAATTCTATACCGGACGAGGCTTATTTTAACAATTATTCTATGACAAGCTTTACCGTACCGGACGGAGTAAAGTCGATAGGCTCTTATGCGTTTTGTAATTGTCTTTCACTGAAAAATCTGATACTCCCTGAAGGACTTGAGGAAATCAAAACGCGCGCATTTATGGAATGTGAATCGCTTGTGAGGCTTAGAATTCCTTCCACGGTGAGAACGATAGGAGCAGGAGCCTTTGACGGATGTAATAATCTTGTGGAGCTTGAAATTCCCGAAGGTATAACCGAGCTTCCGGATTTTGCTTTTGCAAACTGTACACATCTGGATAAACTGATTTTACCTGATACTGTATATTATATCGGAGACAGAGCATTTATAAACTGTGATACGGATATTTACTATGCCGGCAGCGAAGAACAATGGGAAAATATAAAAAAGCACGACAAGGCGGAAATCAAGTCGGAGAATAAAATACATTTTAATTATAAGAAGCCGGAAATCAATGTGCCTGATGACGCAATAAAGATTATTCTTGACGGCAGAGAGCTTGAATGTGATGTGCCGCCTGTGATAATAGATGACAGAACGCTTGTGCCGATGCGCGCTATTTTTGAGGGCATGAATAAAATTGTCTCATGGGAGCAGGAGACTAAAACGATAATAGTATATGATTCACCTTCCCACATATCTTCCCCGATTATTATGGAGATTGGAAAGTATGATTTTATTATGATTATAAATTCGGTAAAGCGGACAGTGTCTCTTGAAGTACCGGCGCAGATAATTCAGGACAGAACGATGGTTCCGTTGCGCGCTGTGGCGGAGGCTCTGGGGCGGTATGTTCAGTGGGACAGCGAAAACAGAATTGTTACAATATCCGAAGTTCCAGAAGGTGTATGCGGATACAGCGCATTCTGGACGCTTGACGACGACGGCACGCTTACGATAAGCGGCAGCGGAGATATGTATGACGACAGCTTTTCCTGGGAGGATAAAAAAGATATGGTGAAGCGCGTTGTTATAGAAGAGGGGATAGAGCGTATAGGAAGAAGAGCCTTTCAGGGCTTTAAAAATCTTGAAAGCGTGGAAATTTCCGATACTGTTAAATCAATAGGAAATATTGCCTTTCATGATTGTTATTCATTAAAGACCATAACAATCCCCGAAAGCGTGGAGCAGATTGACCTGAAGGCGTTTGCTTACTGCGAATCCCTGAAGTATGCCGAGGTAAAAGCAAGGGTAACTGAGTTACATGGAACTTTCTCCGGATGCGAAAAATTACAATCGGTTGTTCTTCCTGACACTGTGGAAGAGCTTGCCGGAACATTTGAATTTTGCTATGCGTTGGAGGAGGTTAATATGCCATTGTCTCTTAAGAAGATAGGATACCACACCTTTTTGAAATGCTACAAACTTACAACGCTTAATTTGCCTGAAGGTGTTACCGATATAGGAGAGGCGGCGTTCGCGTATAGCAATAACCTTGAAGAGGTGACTCTGCCCGAAGGACTTGAAACAATCGGTGAAAAGGCTTTTTATGAGTGTAAATCATTAAAGACTATAAATATTCCGTCAAGTGTAAAGAATTTGGATAAAACCGCATTTTGGGAATGTCCTAAGGTGGATATAACAGATAACCGCGTGGAATAAAATGTAGATGCCGGATATAAATAAAGGGAGAGATTGGTTTTGAAAAGAAAATTATTAAGTATATTAATAATTTTAAATATGATATTAACGATTACAGCAGTCTGTGCCGATGACAGCGTAGGCGGACAATGCGGCGAGAACGCTGTATGGAGCTATGATTTAAGCACTATAGCCATTTCCGGTACAGGAGATATGGAGGATTACCAAAACGGCAAAGAACCGTATATAAAATATACGGAAGAAGCAAAGTACATATCGGTTCGGAATGGAATTACGTCAATAGGAAACTCGGCATTCAGAGGATTTTATCTTGTGAGTGCTGTGAATATAGGCAGCGATGTTACTCGCATAGGTGACTATGCGTTCAGTATGTGCCACAGTCTGACTACAATCAAACTTCCCGACTCGCTTACTGAAATAGGCGAATATGCGTTTTCACACTGCTCAAGACTGGAAAGCATATTAATACCCGAAGGTGTAAGTGAAATAAGGGCGCGCACGTTTGAGCACAATTACGCTTTAAAAACGGTAGATATTCCATCTACTGTAACCCGGATAGACATATCGGCATTTGAAAAATGTGACGCGCTTGAGAATATTAATGTATCTGACGCTAATCAATCGTATTATTCGCTTGACGGCGTGCTGTATTCAAGAGAAAATGACGCGCTTCTGCTTGCCCCGAACGGTAAGAAGGAGATACAAAGTCCAGGTAATATTACTTCTATACCGGACAAGGCTTATTTTAATAACTACAATCTGTCAAGCTTTACCGTACCGGACGGAGTAACGTCGATAGGCGCGTATGCGTTTGGTAACTGTCTTTCACTGAAAAATCTGATACTGCCGGAAGGACTTACAACAATAAAAGAATACGCATTCATGGACTGTGATTTTGTAAGGCTGAAAATTCCTTCCACGGTAAATACGATAGGTGAAGGGGCCTTTGACGGATGCAGCAGTCTTGTGGAACTGGAAATTCCGGAAGGTATAACCGAGCTTCCCAATTATATTTTCTTAAGCTGTACGCATATTAATACGCTGATTTTACCGGATACTATACAGTATATAGGCGACAGAGCGTTTTTAAACTGCGACGCGGACATTTACTATGCCGGAAGCGAGGAACAATGGGAAAATATAAGGAAACACAATAATTCGGGAATTTCGTCAAAGAATAAAATCCATTTTAATTATAAAAAGCCTGAAATCAACGCGCCGGATGACGCGATAAAGGTTATTCTTGACGGCAGAGAGCTTGAATGTGATGTGCCGCCTATAATAGTAGATAACAGAACGCTTGTACCGATGCGCGCTATTTTTGAGGGCTTGAATAAAATTGTCACATGGAAGCAAGAGACTAAGACTGTAAGAGTATATAATTCGCCTCGCAGTACGGTGCCGGAGCTTATTATGGAAGTTGGAAGATATGACTTTACCGCGAGTATAAAAACGACGGAGAGAGTAATACCTCTTGATGTGCCGGCACAGATAGTTCAGGACAGAACGATGGTTCCGCTGCGCGCTGTGGCTGAGGCTCTGGGGCGCGACGTCCGGTGGGACAGCGAAAACAGAATTGTTACAATATCTGAAATTCCCGAAGGCGTATGCGGATACAGCGCATTCTGGACGCTTGATGATGACGGCACGCTTACGATAAGCGGAAAGGGAGATATGTATGACAACAACTTTTCATGGGGAGATAATAAAGACCGTGTGAAACGAGTTGTTATAGAAGAGGGGATAGAGCGTATAGGAAGCCGGGCTTTTGAGCAGTTAAAAAATCTTGAAAGCGTAGAAATCCCCGATACTGTTAAAACAATTGGTAATCATGCCTTCTTTGACTGTGATTCATTAGAGTCTGTCACAATCCCTGAAAGCGTGGAGCAGATTGATATGAACGTATTTGGTAGCTGCAATTCCCTGAAGTATGCTGAGGTAAAAGCAAGAGTAACTGAGCTATATGGAACTTTCACACTTTGTGGTGGTTTACAATCGGTTGTCCTTCCGGACACGGTGGAAAAGCTTGACTTAACATTTGATTTCTGCAAATCTCTAGAGGAGGTTAATCTGCCTTCCTCTCTTAAGGAAATAGGATTTGAAACGTTTTTGCAATGTGACAAACTGACAGCGATTGACGTGCCGGAAGGTGTTATCACTATAGGAGAGAGAGCATTTGGAGGTTGTGATAACCTTGAGGAGGTAACTCTGCCGGAAGGTCTTGAAACAATCGGTGAAGAGGCTTTTTGCAACTGCAAAGCATTAAAGACGATAAATATCCCGTCAACTGTGAAGAATTTAGACCAAACCGCTTTTATAAAATGTTATAATGTAGAGATAACAGATAATCGCGTGGAATAAGATGTAGATACCGGAAATAAATTAAGGGAGTGATAGTATTGGAACACAAAACCGAAAGACTGGTAAATGATATACTTGACAGCTATAAAGAATTTGACATTACAAATAAAATTGATTCAGAAAATATGCTTAGTAAAGATATTCTGATAGAAGTGGTGGAGGAGTTGAGGAAGCTGCTTTTCCCCGGATTCTTTGATAATAACCGCGCAAGGAGCGAGTACATAAAATTTCTGGCGGGAGAGAGACTGGAGTTTATCCAGTATCATTTGAGGAAACAGGTTGCAAAGGCGCTGGGTAATCAGGAGCTTTGCAGTGACTGCGAAAAATCCGAGATAAACAAACACGCTGAGAAAATTGTGTACGAGTTTCTCGCAAAGCTTTGTAAAATACGCGAATATCTTTACACTGATATAAAGGCGGCGTATAACGGTGATCCCGCCGCGTACAGTACTGATGAGATTATATTCTCATATCCCGGACTGCTTACTATAACGGTGTATAGAATCGCGCATGAGCTATGGCTTTTAGAGGTGCCTATGATACCGAGAATCATGACGGAGTACGCGCACAGCGTAACGGGTATAGACATTCACCCGGGCGCGAAGATAGGCAAATATTTTTTCATTGACCACGGTACGGGTATAGTTATAGGTGAAACGACAGTTATCGGTGATAATGTGAAAATTTATCAGGGAGTGACATTAGGCGGATTGTCCACGAGAAAGGGACAGGAGCTTAAAGGCGTGAAACGCCATCCGACTATCGGAGATAATGTTACTATTTATTCGGGAACATCAATTCTCGGCGGTGATACCGTGATAGGCAACGGCGCGACAATCGGCGGTAACGCGTTTATTGTCCGCTCTGTCCCGGAGGGCATGACTGTTCGGGTGAAAAGTCCCGAACTTGAATATTCAGGCGGAGCGTCGGATTTATTTTATGGATTCGGAATATAAAAACGATATGAAGCGTTCTGAATAAACGCTATTCGGAACGCTTTTTACTTGCAGAGGTTGGTTGATTCTTCTGTAAGATAAACGGAAAGAAGAGAGAAAATGAACAAGAAAACAATTAAAAGCGCGTTTATCGCGTCACTGCCTATTATGGCAGGTTATATAGTATTGGGAATGGGCTTCGGCGTACTGTTAAACGCTAAAGGCTATTCGTTCTGGTGGGCTATTTTAATATGTATAACGGTATTTTCGGGTACTATGCAGTATGTCGGCGTAAATCTTCTTGCGAGCGGAGCGTCAATTCTTTCAACTGCGCTGATGACACTTATGGTAAACGCGAGACATCTGTTCTATGGTATTTCCATGCTTGAAAGGTATAAGAAAATGGGCTGGCGGAAATGGTATGCGTTTTTCGGTCTGACGGATGAAACATATTCGATACTTTGCGTAGACCCCGAACTGCCTGAGGGAGTGGACAGAAGGAATTTTAATTTTCTTCTGACACTGATGAACCAGTGCTATTGGATTATGGGCGGATTTTTGGGCGCGTTTCTGGCGAGCGCGGTTCCGTTTAATTCAACCGGACTGGACTTTTCCATGACTGCGCTGTTTGTTGCAACCTTTGTGGAGCAATGGGAAAAGAATAATCAGCATATCCCTGCTTATATAGGATTGGCAGTTTCTATAGTCTGTCTGCTTATTTTCGGCGCGGACAAGTTTTTGATTCCGTCAATGATAGGAATAAGTATCGGATTATTCTTGTTAAGAAAAAAGATCGAGGGGGAAAATAAAAATGATTAATACAACTCAATCCCTGATTATAATCGCTGTCATGGCAGGCGTTACGGTGATACTTCGTCTTTTGCCGTATTTTCTGTTCTCGAAAAATACCCCGAAGGCTGTTTTGTATCTCGGTAATGTACTTCCGTATTCCATTGTGGCAATGCTTTTAGTGTATTGCCTTAAGGAAACTGATTTCATAGGAGGCAGCCACGGCATTCCTGAGATTGTATCAGTGCTGCTTGTCGCTGCGCTCCATAAGTGGAAGCATAATATGCTGCTGTCAATCCTCAGCGGTACAATTTGCTATATGGTTCTTGTACAGGTGGTATTTGCATAGGTCAGACTGCAAAAGGGGCTGCCCGATTTAGCGCAGACCATAGAAAGGCATTGACTCAGCATAAAGCCTGAATTTTTAGATTATTTTAAATAGTTCTTAATGTGGAATTTCGCAATATTTTGCGAAATTCTTCGTTTCTATGCCTTTCTATTACGAACGAAACTCACCACTCGACGTACCCA
>JAFLUB010000012.1 GCA_022509025.1 Oscillospiraceae bacterium
CCACCACGCTTCGCGCGGTCCCCCTCCCTCCAAAAATCCTTCGGATTGTTGCAGGGAGGCTCACCGTCAAACTACAAGTTACCTCAAAAAAATGACAGCGGTGCTTGTTAAAACACCACTGTCGCTTTTATATCTGACCAAGTTTCTTCTTATTATAATGCACAATTATTTCACATCAACCTTTTCGCCGGCAAGGATTTTATTCATAGTTCTCGCGGCGCACATCTTTCCGCACATTGAGCATGTGTGCTGTTCCTCAGGAGGAAGCTCGCTAAAGTATCTTTGAGGCTTTTCAGGTTCTATGGCGTACTCAAACATTTCATCCCAGCAGACTCTGCGTCTTGCGTCGCTCATCTTATTATCAATATCGCGCGCACCCTTTACGCCCTTTGCGATATCTCCGGCATGAGCGGCAATCTTTGCCGCGACTATACCCTCTTTAACATCGTCCGCGTTCGGAAGTCTCAGATGCTCAGCAGGAGTTACATAGCAGAGGAAGTCCGCGCCGTTCGCCGCCGCTATCGCTCCGCCTATCGCTGAGGTTATATGGTCATAGCCCGGGGCTATGTCTGTCACAATAGGACCTAAAACGTAAAACGGCGCATTGTGGCAAAGACGCTTTTCGAGCTTCATATTTGCCGCTATTTCGTCTATCGCCATGTGTCCGGGACCCTCAACCATGACCTGCACATTCTTTTCCCATGCGCGCTTTGTCAGTATTCCAAGCTCCACAAGCTCTGTTATCTGTGACGCGTCGGTTGAATCGTTGTTTGAGCCGGGACGGCACGCGTCGCCGAGACTTATTGTGACATCGTATTTTGCGAGTATGTCAAGCACCTTGTCATAATACTCATAAAACGGGTTTTCGTTACCGGTCATCTCCATCCACGCGTAAATGAGCGAGCCGCCGCGCGAAACTATATTTGTAAGACGTCCACCGGACGCTTTGAAAATTTCAGCTGTTCTGCGATTTATACCCGCATGGATTGTCATAAAGTCCACGCCTTCTTTCGCATGGGCTTCAATTACTTCAAGAAATTCCTCCGCTGTTATATCGGCAAGCTCTTTATCAAGATAACCTACAGCGTCATACATCGGCACTGTGCCGATCATTGCCGGGCATTCGTCTATAAGCTTCTGCCTGAACTCGTGAGTTTTGCCGTAGCAGCTTAAATCCATAATAGCCTCGGCCTTCATATCTACTGCCATCTTTACCTTTTCCCACTCAACGCTGTAATCGGTGCAGTCCTTTGAAATGCCGAGATTAACATTGATTTTAGTTTTCATTCCCTCGCCCACCGCTTCAGGGCTCAGGGCATGATGATTTATATTCGCGGGAATAACAACGCTGCCCGCTGCAATACGTTCACGAAGAAGCTCTACGTCAATATCCTCCTTCGCGCATACAATTTCCATTTCCGGCGTTATAATACCCTTTTTCGCCGCGTCCATTTGTGTTGTATAAGACATAGCTATGTACCTCATTTCTCGATTTTCTAAAAAAGCTCCCAAAAAGGGAGCTCAAAAAGTCCTCTGTTCCCGTTACGGCATTATCCGCATACGGTCAACGGGTCGAAGTATAACTTCCTCTCAGCAATAAGCTCCCCTTTATATTCTTAGTTTTTTCTTATTATATAGTACTTTACAGACTGTGTCAAGTGATTTATGACGCAAGCAACGCTTCACTGTACTCATATAGCATTTCCGGCGCTATGTCGATATCCCCGTCATTCCACACAGTCACCCCGTAATCAATATATACGCCGTCAAATATATCCTTATCCGATAACGGCGCAAAAGCATCCTCATTAAGTAGAGGTTTGAAATCAAAAACCTTTACTTCTCCCGTGTTAAATCTCAACCATAATTTATAATTATCAAGCGGGCGCACTCCTGACACCTTAATTTCCGGCCTCTTCTCCCCCGCATAGGCAATACCATCAACGATATACATATTAACCCCTCCTATCTTAAAGGTTCAATCTTTCCGAATGGTTTATTCCTGACTGCATTGTTCCATGCTGCATATAACTCATCTTCATGAATAGCAGCCCAAGCCTGAACCAGCTTCAGCTGTTTTACCGGAAGACTTCCCGCAATCAGTTCACCGTCAATTCCTATAGATGCCTCATACTCTGCATAATATACATGAAAATGCGGCTTATTATGCTGCCTGTCATCAGAATAGAGCATTTTAATAACAATATTATAAAATCTGCAAAGCTCCGGCATTGTTTATTGTCTCCTTCAATACTTATTTATATAATCATAATATCATGTTTTTAAACTAAAATCAATAACAATCAAAGTTTCTCAGACATATATTTTGAAACTTTTAGCTTTGCAATATTTTGAAGATATGTTATAATGTGCTCGCCATACAAAATTTAATAATAATTTCTGTCCTAACCGTGTGTTTTTATTTTGATAAAAATGCAGGCTCTATTTTCGCATCCTTAATATATAATATAGAAGTAAAAATACGTATTTGTATTATAGTACGAAAATTTTGTGTGATAACAATTCGGAACCCGAGTTTTTATGCGCCGCTTCGGTTGGCGCATTTTTTTATGCGTCAAAAATGCATAAGCTACATTGTCGCCGGGCAAAGTTTAGAGAAAAGGCTGTTTCAGACAGTTTTTTTCTGCTTCTGCATAACAAAATGACAACAAACGATAAATTTATATAAATTTTTATTGCGGCGATTACATAAATATGGTATAATAGAGGTAGTGAGCGGTTTTACCGCAAATAACGAAAGGAGTAATAGTATGAAATATTCAGCAGAAGTAGAAAAGATGTGTCCTTTGGCAAAAGGTACATATCATGGTCCTGCTCCTATCCCCGAAGAGGGCAGATGGGTACAGGCAAAGGAAATCAAAGACGTTTCCGGTCTGACACACGGTATCGGCTGGTGCGCACCGCAGCAGGGTACTTGTAAATTAACATTAAACGTAAAGGACGGCGTTATCGAAGAGGCGCTTGTTGAAACAGTCGGCTGCTCAGGTATGACTCACTCAGCGGCTATGGCGGCTGAAATCCTTATCGGCAAGACGATTCTTGAAGCTTTGAACACAGACTTGGTTTGTGACGCTATCAACACAGCAATGAGAGAATTGTTCCTTCAGATTGTTTACGGACGTACTCAGACAGCGTTCTCAGAGGACGGTCTGCCAATCGGCGCAGGTCTTGAGGACTTGGGCAAGGG
Source organism: Oscillospiraceae bacterium (assembly GCA_022509025.1). Taxonomy (GTDB): domain Bacteria; phylum Bacillota; class Clostridia; order UBA1381; family UBA1381; genus Hominilimicola. The sequence continues at coordinate 3,209 of JAFLUB010000012.1, forward strand.
CTTACGTTCACAGGTTGGTACAACCTATGCGACTTCGAAGAAGGGCCCGCGTTACCTCGAGCTTGCCGAGGGTTATATCACAAAGATTGCCGTTGACGAAAACGACACAATTATCGGTTACAAGTTCGTTCATCTCGGTAAGATGATGGAAATGATTAAAAAAGGCACAGATGCAAACGAGGCTCTTGAAAAAGCAAGCGGTCAGTACGGTCGTGTTGATGATGCTGTAAAGCTTATCGACCCTCGTGAAGAATAATAAGGGAGGTAAACGATAATGGCATTATTTGAAAGTTATGAAAGAAGAATTGACCAGATTAACGCAGAGCTTAACAAGCATGGTATCAGTTCAATCGAAGAAGCAAAGGAAATCTGCGATTCATACGGCGTTGACGCTTACGCTATAACAAAGGGTATTCAGCCTATCTGTTTTGAAAATGCCGCTTGGGCTTATGAGGTAGGCGCTGCAATCGCTTTAAAGGAAAAGGTTGCATCAGCTGCTGAGGCTGCTGAGAAAATAGGCTTGGGACTCCAGTCATTCTGTATCCCCGGCTCAGTTGCGGACGACAGAAAGGTTGGTCTGGGACACGGTAACTTAGGCGCAATGCTCTTGAGAGAAGAAACAAAGTGCTTCGCGTTCCTCGCAGGTCACGAGTCATTCGCGGCAGCAGAGGGCGCTATCGGCCTTGCAAACTCAGCTAACAAGGCAAGAAAAGAGCCTTTAAGAGTTATCCTTAACGGTCTCGGTAAGGACGCTGCTAAGATTATTTCAAGAATCAATGGCTTTACATATGTTCAGACACAGTTCGACTACTACACAGGCGAATTGAAGATTGTTGAAGAAACAGCTTATTCAAAGGGCGAAAGAGCTAAGGTTCGCTGCTACGGCGCGGACGACGTTCGTGAAGGTGTTGCTATAATGCACAAGGAGGGCGTTGACGTATCTATCACAGGTAACTCAACCAACCCGACACGTTTCCAGCATCCTGTTGCAGGTACATATAAGAAGGAATGTATCGAGCAGGGCAAGAAGTACTTCTCAGTTGCTTCAGGCGGCGGTACAGGACGTACGCTTCACCCGGACAACATGGCTGCAGGTCCCGCTTCATACGGTATGACAGATACTATGGGAAGAATGCACTCAGACGCACAGTTCGCAGGCTCTTCATCAGTACCGGCTCACGTTGAAATGATGGGCTTAATCGGTATGGGTAACAACCCGATGGTTGGCGCGACAGTTGCTGTTGCGGTTGCAGTTGAAGAAGCGTTAAAGAAGGCGTAATTACGGAACATTTATTGATTTTCCAAAAGTAAAAAAATATAAAATAATTAACCGCCGTTTGGGGTAAATTCCCGAACGGCGGTTTTCTTTACAGGCAAATTGTCATATAGGGCGGGATACAGATGATATCTTCCTTAATACACAGGTTTAAAAACCTGTAATAATTCCATTATGCGCAGTTTTATGATTATTATACTATATCGTTTTGAAAAATTCAATTCAAAAGAATATATCTTCATTCGCAATAAAAAATGTAATACATTATAAATATTCAGCGCAAAAAATGAGATATACAACAATTTTTCATTGCATTTTGTTTATATGAAAAATATGCGGAGAAGATTGGAAAAATATGCGTAAAACTTTACACCGGTTAAACGGCTGTATTTCTCATAAATTCCTACAAAAACGCTATAATTACTATTGCATAATTATAACAAATATGATAGAATAATATTATCTATAGTTATCAAAATTTCACAAAAAAAACAAAGAGAGGAGCAGACAAATATGAAGCACAAAAAAATCACAAGCGCGGTTATGGCACTGGCTGTAACTGTAAGCGCAAGCGCGCTGACGCTGCCCGTATCACCTACAGCATATGCGGCAGGCGCAACTGTAGTGCGGCTTGACCCGTCGAAAGCGTCACCGTTCAACGACGGTAAGTTCGAAGGCTGGGGCACCAGTATGGGCTGGTGGGGTAACCGTATAGGCTACAGCGAGGACTTAGCCCAGCAGGCGGCGGAGGACTTATACTCCGAGGAAGGACTCGGTCTTGACATCATCCGCTACAATGTCGGCGGCGGAGACAACCCGACGCATGACCATATAACACGTTCAGACTCAAAGCTGCCGTGTTTTGCGGTGCCGGAGTATGAGGGCGGCGAGTATGAGGCAAACGGTAAAAATACCGATGTCACAAACTTTAAGAAAGACACAAACGGCGATGTTGAATATACCTGGAACTGGGACGCTGACTATAATCAGATGAATGTTTTAAAGAAAGTCAAAGCCGTAACAGATAAAGAAGGTTCCGCTTTACATATCGAGGGCTACACAAACTCTCCCCCGTGGTTTATGACAAAAAGCCAATGTTCATCAGGCGGCGACGATACAGCGGAAAATCTCGATCCGTCGAATTATGATGTGTTCGCTGACTTCCTCGCTAAAGTCGCAAAGCACATGAAAGAAGATGAGGGCTTACCGTTCGACAGCTACTCACCGATGAATGAGCCTGAGCCGAAGAGTAACTATTGGCGTGCTTTGAGCGCGAAGCAGGAGGGTAACCTCGTTGCGCCTGGCGCTAATCAGTCGGGACTCCTGAAGGCTACAAAGGACGCATTTGTTAATGCAGGGCTTAGTGACATTCTCGTGGCAGGTCTTGACGAAACAGATTTAGGCTATACAATAAGCTCATTTAACGCTCTTACTGCTGACGGTAAAGCATCTCTTGACAGACTTGACACTCACACCTACGGTGGTTCTAACCGTGCAGGCGTTAAGCAGATTGCAATCAGCAGCGGCAAGAACCTCTGGATGAGTGAGGTTGACGGCAGCTGGGACGGATTCGGTCTGGCTGACAGAATTATTACTGACCTTAACGGTATGCAGGCTTCAGCTTGGGTAATGTGGGATATAATTGACTCACACAGGGATAAGGATTTCGCAAGCGAGGCCGGTAATTCACTTAACGTTACAGGTAAAATGTGGGGCGTTGGTATGGCGAACCACGACACTCAAAAAGTCGAATGGGCAAATAAGTACTATGCTTATGGTCAGTTTACAAAGTACATAAATCCGGGTGATACGCTTATCGCGTCATCGGGCACAACTCTCGCGGCTTACAACAGAAAAACCGGCGATATCAAGATAGTAGTTAACAACGGCGGTTCAAGCGACGTTAAATATGACCTTGATCTTTCAGCGTTCAGAACAGTCGGCAGTACAGTTAAGGAAATCCGCTCAAATAACAAAACAGGCAACGCGGCAGAGCACTGGAAAGAAATCGAAGGTGAAGCAACGCTTGAGAACAAAATACTTTCAACAACCGCAAAAGCAGGTACTGTTACAACATATATAGTAAGCGGTCCGGAAAAGTTTGTTGACGAATACGCTATAATCACAGGCGGCGGAAATGAGATAAGTATCGGCACGTCTGCAGTACTTACTCTGAACACCAATATAGAAGGCAACGTTACATGGAAGATTTCAGATGATACTCTTGCGGACATAACCGCGGCAGAGGGTGGAAAAACAGCGACTGTTACAGCAAAGGCAAGCGGCGCTGTTACAGTATCGGCAACAGTAGACGGTTACACAATATCAAAGCTATTCGCAATCCCGTCATATAAACTTTCGGGTACGCCGTCATGGGGTAATGCCTCGAACGCGCCATCTGACGCGGACGACTACAGAAAAGCCGCTGACGGAGACTTGTCAACCGCGTTCGACGGCACTCAGAACGGCTGGGTGATGTACGATTACGGCTCACGTTACAAGATAAGCGAGATAAAGCTTGCGGCAAGGAGCGGCAGCGACTATTACACACGTACAAAGGGCGCAAAAATCCAGGGCTCGAATGACGCAATCACATGGACTGATCTTTATACGCTGAAAGACTCTATTCCTGCCGACGAGTATACAACGATAAGCGCTTCTCAGCTCGGCAGCGTCATTTCATACAGATATTACAGATACATTAATACGACCACAATGACAAATATCGCCGAATTCCTTATCAGCGGTGAATATTCAACAGGCGATGAAAAATTTGAACAGGTAATAGACACATATTCAGCTGATGAAAACGGTCTTTCCTACAGCTACGCTCTTCCTGAGGAATATGAAGACAACACAGCATATTTTGCTGTATATGACAAGGATAACAGACTATCATACGTTTCAATGGATAAGTCATCAGACGAGGTTGAGGGTGATTTCTCTGACAGTACTCATAAGCTGTTTGTATGGGATGAGATGAAGCCTGTCGCAACCTTCACGCATACAGAGGTACCGGATGTTAATGCTGAGCCGGTAGTTACGGATATTGATGCCTTTACAGATAATTTCGAGGGTGCTGAAAATATCTTTGGCGGCGTTCCGGGCGGTCTTGAGGACGGAAAGATAGTATACGCTTCCGGGCTTGAGCGTTTCGGAAACGTATTCATTCCGGCGAACACAACGGCTGAGGCTACACTTGACGAAGCGATTGAGCTTCAGAATAACCAGCTGTTCAGAATAAACTTTAACATGTTCGCAGGCTGGGAATCAAGCGGTAAGGACAACACGTTTGCATTAAAGGACGCTGACGGCAATGAGATTGTTGCAATATACCTCACAGGCGGAGGATATACTCTGCAGGAAATCCGTATCGGCGGCAAAAACGTGCTCTCAGGCACAAAGGTTGCACAGAGCAGAAGTAATCCGGGCACAAGCGGAAACAAACTCGGCGCAAACGGCTGGGACAGCGCCGGTCAGGAATACAGAAATAATATGGGCTACAACAAGACAGCCGAAATTCTGATTGAAGGAACAGGAAAGGTATCCGTATCATTCACAGGCGGTATGGAGGACACGGAAGCTTCAGGCGCTCTGACATCGCCGATAAGCATAAAGTCACTTGAAGTTACAGGCGCGTGCAACTCGTCAAGAGCCAGAATCGCCGCATATGATAACTTTGACGCAGACCTGATTACATACGGCGGAGACTTCACCGAACCCACGCCTGCTCCGACAGCGTCTCCGACTCCGATACCGACAGACGCTCCTGTTCTCCCCGAGGACGGAACTCTTATAAGCCTTGACTTTGAAAACGGTCTTACAAGCGGCTCAGCATACGGCAAAGCTTCGGGAACACCGACAATTGTTGATGATACGGAGCGCAGCGGAAAGGTTGTTAAATTTAACAACAGCGCATCAGAAGTGATTACGCTCACCGATGCTAACGGCAACGGTCTTTTAGCCGGACAGGATGAAGTGACAATTTCCTTCTCAGTTAAGCCGACAGTCGTTCCTCCGACATCCTGGTGGTTCTTCTCGGCGCGCGATAACAACGCGCAGACATATCAGCAGGAACACTATCTCGGCGCTCTTCTTAATAAAGACGACGGAAAATTCAATGTTGAGCGCTATAACGGCGGCGGTTCAAGAGCAGCTGCAAATTCAGGCAATATCACGCTTAACACATGGAATGATGTTGTTATCTCCGTATCGGAAGAAAAAACCGATTTATACATAAACGGAGAATTGGTAAGCAGCGTTAATTCAAGCTTCAAGCTATCCGATATTCTGGGCTCCAGTCCGGTTGCATATCTCGGCAGAGCAAACTGGGGCGCAGGCGAATACGCAACAGGATATCTTGATGATTTCGTAATAAAGAAGGGCGCGATTGTATCAGCGCTTGATAAGATTAATTTAGGCGATTTGTCAGCAGTGACGGAAAATCTTACATTGCCGACAGACGGCGGTATTACATGGAAATCATCAAATGAAGATATAATATCAACCACCGGCGTGGTTACAAGACCGGACGAAACAACAACAGTAATCCTTACCGCAACCGTTACCGAAAACGGCAACACGTCATCAAAAACATTCGTAGTTACCGTTTTAGGTCTCACGGCGGCGGCTGACACATTCACAGCATACGCTGATGGTAATTCGATTATATACACAAGCAACTACGGAGAGAATGAGACTTACGAGCTCAGCGTTACCATTACCGGTATTGATGAAAGCAATTCAACCTATGTTAAACATATAGATAATCAGGGCAGCGGAAAATTTGAAGGACTGGAAAAGGGTAAATACATAATCGCATATACTATTAAATCCGACCCTGAAAAGACCGTGACAAAGACTGTTGAGATTAAAGACGAGCTTGACACCGGCGCATATCTTATGGTGCATTTTATAGGCAAAGAGGCAAATCCTACAGATGAACAGGTATATTTCACCGTTTCAACCGATGCAAGGACATGGACGACACTTAACGATAAGAAGCCTGTGCTTCAAAGCACGGAAAATCAGAAGGGTATACGCGACCCGTATATAATCCGCGCCAGAGACGGCAAGTATTATATAATCGCGACAGATTTAAGTATCAAAAACGGCGGTCTTAACTGGACATCATGCCAGAGGGAAGGTTCAAAGAATATCGTAATCTGGAAGAGCGATGACCTTGTGAACTGGACCGGACCGACATATAAAGAGGTAGGCGTTTCAAACGCAGGCTGCGTATGGGCGCCTGAGGCGATATACGATGTGGAAAAAGATCAGTATATGGTATTCTGGGCGTCAAAGATAAGCGATGACGATTATGCAAAGCAGCGTATTTACAGCTGCTATACAAGCGATTTTGAATCATTTACACCGGCAGAAGAGTATATCGAAGAGGACCACAGCGTAATCGACACAACAATCGTTGAGGATAAGGGCGTGTTCTACCGCTTCAATAAGTGGGAAGGTCAGAATTTCGTATATATGGAAAAAGCTTTATCCCTCAACGGCAACTGGGAAGAGGTTACGGCATATAATCACAAGGAGACCGGCTTTGAGGGTCCGACAATCTTTAAGAAGAATAAGTCTGACACATGGTGTTTAATGCTTGATAATTATAATGCCGGCGGATACAAGCCGTTTGAGACAGCTGACCTGTCATCAGGCGTGTTCACGAGTCCGGGCGCGGTCACATTTGATAATCTTACCTACCGCCACGGTACGGTATTACCTATCACGACAGAGGAATATAACGCGCTTATGGAAGAATACGGCAAGAACATCCCTGTTTCGACACCGAAACCGACGCTTGACCCGGATGCGACAGAAATCACCGCTGAAATGACGAACGCGGGTAACAGCGGCATTAACAGCGGAAATGGTATTCTTATCGCTACAGGTGACGAGAGCAAAGAAAATACAGGCTCAACTCAGTATCGCGCGCCGTTTGTACTGAACGAGACAAGCGATTATAACACTGTTCTCGGCAGCGCGAGAATAGGCGCTATGGAGTTTTCGGTAAATCCTGATATTGACCCTGAGAAGATTGACAGCGCAGTGCTGAATATACACGTGAACTCTGTAAACGGAAATCTTAAGGAGAAGAACGGCACAGTTCACTGGACGCTTTTAGCGGCATATGAGACTAATAATCCGACGCTTGAATACAAAACGCATGAGGAGGATGCGACCCTGGCCATGGATCAAAATCAGTATCTTGCAGTAGACAACGATTATTCAAGAGAAAAGACATTCTGGACAAATGAGCAGTGCTCGGAAAATAATTTGGGCTGGAAGACAATGGACGTGACAAGAGCCGTTAAGAATGCGCTTGAAAAGCATACCGGCGACGGCGATGTCAAGGTTGTTCTGAGACTTCAGGTACCATCCGGCGGACTGAACGTTTCAACTACCGGAGACAACGCGCCGACTATAACAATAACAACTAAATAAACAACATTTAAAAATGCATTTGCGGATTCAATCCGCAAATGCATTTTTTATGTAGACGATAAATTTTATTTTTTCTCATATTTCCTGCTCAACGGTTTCATATCTGAAACACTATCCCAGACATACGCGTATATTTTCTTTGCGCCGTCTGAGCTGAGCTTCAAATCAAATGTTTCAGATTCAGCAATCAGCGTAACCGTTTCAAATGCCGCGCTTATAAGCGCTCCGTTATCGTCATACGCCGCAACGATTACGGTTACTTCACCGTCAGTCTTGCCTGTGACCGTTACCTTAGCGTTTCCTTCTTCCACAGAAACATTACTGATTGCATAGTCCCATGCTTCAGGTGAGTCTGTCGGAGTTGGTGTTTCACCCGGCTCAGGTGTGTCTGTCGGTATCGGTGATTCCTCAGGCGGGTTTTCGCTATTCTTGGCGCTGTATACCTTCATATTTCCGTAACGTGTATTTCCGTACCAATTAGTATTTACTTCAGCAATAGCCTGTATACCGCCGAAGCCGTTAACGCTTCCGCTGTAATAACGCGTGCTGATAGTTTCGAAGCTTGAACCGCCGTCATTACTGTATGCGCAAGTTACTGCATACGCGTCGGTACCGTTATATTTCGCGCCGTTATCAACTATAATTCTCATGACGGTGGAGCCGTTTGTATATGTACATTTGTTCGTTCCCACTTCGGCAAGAAGATTTGATAACTCGCCGCCGTTCTTTGATCTCAATGTTCCGTCCGCGTCAAAGCTTCTTTCGCCGTCACCCGGGAAGAACCCGTCATCATGTCGCGCATACGCGTAACCGAAGAACGGTTTTTTGTTATTGTCAAGCATAACAGTATCATGACAGAGCGAAGCCTTGTTTTCATTACTTGCGCTCATAACAAAGTCAATCGCGAACCAGTCAGCGTCCGCCGCGTAGCCCGGAGTGTACAGTGCCGCAGATTTAGCGGAGGTTGTAGGTCCGTAGAACTGGAAATAATTTATTCCGCCTGTATCGATGTTTACAAAGTTGGCATTCATCTGGGTCATGGCAACAGTCTTGTCTACCTTATCCCATGTGCTTGACCAGCCCGGAAGAATACCGCTCGGGTCATTTTTGATATCATAGTCATCATGTGTTCCGCTTATTTTTGACGCGTCAAACACAGTCTCATATGTATCGGGAAGGATAATTCCGTTCGCGTGGTTTATGTCCACATTGTACTCATTATACTTTGTTTCCGAGCTTCTGTTTATAAGCGTATTGTAAATATCCTCTGTTATTCCGGCTGTGCTTGCTGCTACAGCTCCTTCCATACCGTCCGCAACAGCATACGCGCGGATAGATTTTTCAGGCTCTGAAAAGCTTTCAAAATCCGTTGTGGTAACACAGAGTCTTATTCCCTTTTCGTCCGTCCATGAAATTGTATATGTTCCGTCTGCCGCGTCACAGGCAATATCATTAAGCCGTTTTGTGTCGATACAACGGAAGCCCTCGTTTGTGAATTCAACAAAATCCTTTGTGGTGTACAGCGCGAAGCATCCGTCACGGATATCATTATCCGCGTCCTGTGCAGGCTCGGTACGGATTGCGATAATACCGTAGGTATCACCGTCCATCTTAAATACTGACGGAGAACCCAATGCCTTTGCTTTTCCGTTTTCTATCTCCGCATATACAGCGCCAAGACCGTGATTTACGTCCATGAAGGTTTTGCCGCTGTCATTGCTCACCGCTATATGAATACTGCCGCCCGACGCGTTTGTGCCGGTGGTATACGTCATAACCTGATATTTATCTGTCACAGGCGCGGGAGACGTTAAAGTCTGCGGCGTATCGGTTGCCGGAGCCTTTTTCTCTTCCTTTGTCGCAATTCTGAGAACCGTGAAGGAGCTTGCCGGAACGGTGTAGTCATAATTATTTTTGAAGTCGGTGATAACCGAGGTTTTCGGTGATACCTTTTCAGGGTTCCTGATAGTATTCCACGCTTCAATATCCGCTTCAATACGCTGAACCTCCGCCGTGCCGTTTAACGTAAATCCCTCAAGCTCAATCGGAAGTGTTTTTTCCGTGTTATTCGAGTTTGCTATCTTTATTATTATATCTCCGCTTTCCACGTCATATGACGCGTTGGAATACACTCCTGTTTCCGTTCCGTAGGCAGCAAGCGTAGAATCAAGCGTATAATCTCCCATATTGTTTGAATACAGCTTCTGCACATAATATGTAGGCGAGCCGTAGCTGTTAGCATCGTCAAACCATATCATATCCGGCGACCACTGCGTGTAATTTATTCTTGCAAACAGCGGCGCGTATGAAGCCATATACACAACGTCCGCATTTCTTTCAACCATAGTGAGATACGCCGCCTCGGAAAGCGCAGCCTCCCATGTGTTCGCAGCGGGGTCGTTTGACCAGTTGCGCCGTCTTGACGCGTATTCACCCGCAAACACCTTCACATCACGCGGATATGAGTCATAGAAATTTATATTACTGTAGAACCAGTCCGGAGTTCTGTAATAATGCTCGTCTACCACATATGCAAACACCGGATCGTCAGCTGTTCTTTCAGCCGTCTTTTCACGGAGCCATGACCATGCCGGATAATAATGGTCGTCCTGAACGCCCGGTCCCGAGGTTGCAACAAGCTTCATATCGGGATACTTTGCATGAATCGCGCTTTCAAAACGCTCGTAGCGTTTAAACCAGTCATTGTTGTCCTCCCACTGCTCGTTACCGATACCGATAATTTCAAGCTTGAACGTGTCAGGGTGTCCCATTTCAATACGTTTTTTCACCCATTCGTTATTCTCGTCCGTACCGTTTGCAAACTCGATCAAATCCAGCGCGTCCTGTATGTACTGCTCAAATGCCGCGCTGTCAATCGCCACCGTTTCCTTCGACTGGTACTGACACGCCATGCCGACATTCACAACCGGAACAGCCTTACATCCGAGATATTCACAAAGCAGGAAGTATTCATAAAAGCCTAAACCGTATGTCTGATTATAATGCTTATAACCGCCGTCCGGTCCGTCATTCGTATGTGCCATCCAGCGGTTCCAGTTCTGTTTTCTGTGCGCCGTGTCGCCTAAGGTATCCTTCCAGTTGTAGCGGTTTGCGAGATTATAACCCTCAATTATGCATCCGCCGGGGAAACGCAAAAAGCCGGGATTTATATCCTTTAATTTCTCAGCCAAATCCTTACGGAATATATCACATACAGCGTCAGATGGGAAGCATGAAATCATATCGAGCGATACCGTTCCCGCACCGTCAAGCTCTACCACGAAATCAGCGCCTCGCGCTGTCTTATCGGCTGTCATAACCACATCGTATTTTTTCCACTCATTCGTTACGCTGTCCGCAACCTTTGCGTTTGCAACTTTTTCGCCGTCCTTATACACGCTTACAGATATACCGCCTTTGTAGCTGTCGCTCTTTGCGTAAAGTGAAACGTTGTAGGTTTTACCCTTTTCCATAAGCACGCCGTCATAAGCGTTATTCTTCAATCCGTTCTGTGTTGCTGAAGCCGTAAACACGGCATAATTCGGGTTATTCTGCGTATCAATACCGCCGCTTGATGAGGTGGTAAAGCTTGCGCCGCTTCCCGACGACGGGTACACGCTCCATGAATATTTACTGTCATAGGGTACGTCTGCTTTTATTCCCGAAACGCTCTTGAGTACACGCGTTTCAAACGAACGGTTCTCTATCATCTCTGCATACAGACCGCCGTCCGCCGCGTAGTTTATATCCTCAAAGAACAGACCAATCATTCCGTCCTGAATATCAACGCCCTTTTGCGATGTGATTTTATAGCTCTTGCCCATGTCCTCGTCATCGTTATAATTGTCCTCAGGGTCGTTGATTTTTGGAAGCGCTTTAAGCTCATTTGCTGAGAGAGCCTTAGTGTAAATTGCCACATTATCATAATAGCACTTTGCATATACGTCCGCTGCCCATGCGCTGAAGCTAAGCCTGCCGACTGACGCGTTTATCTGGCTCATAGTATAGCCCGAAAGTGAACCCGCGCTTACGCCGTCTACATATATTGTGCTTGTTCCGTTATTCAGAACAAAATCAACGTGTGTCCATTTATTCTGAACACCTTTTCCGGTGAGCGGTGTCTTTTTTTCGGAAGTAGTCATAGCTGACAGAAGAATATCCGTCGCCATTTTATATCCGTAATAGTTCTTTCCCGTGCCGTTCGATGAGCCGTCACCAACGTAGAAATTGAAGTAATTTCCCGTTGTGAGATTTTTCATATCCATTGAAACGGTAAAACTTTCGAGTATTTTACCGCTTGCGTCTGTCGGCAACGGAAATTCCATATATGAGCCGTTCAGTCCGCTTGTGTACAAAACCTTACTCTGTCTTTCCGTATCAGCTTCATACTTTACCGAACCGACAAGGCGCGCGTCGTGACCGTTACCGCTCCTGTCAGCCGCGGTCGTTCTGTTAAGTCCCGTCATCTTTTCATTAAAGGTGTACAAAGCGTATAGATTATCATTTTCTTCCGCCTGTACAATGAAAGACGTCATCATACCGCATATAAGAGCTAAAGCGGTAAGTAAAGAAATACACTTTTTCATAACAATATCCATAGCCTTTCTGCCCACAAAGGTAATAATGGAAAATTTTTAACGCTCATACCGTGGGCAGATAAGGCGTTAAATGGATATTATGCCCATGTGCGATTTTCGAAGCCTGCGAGAAAATGCTCGCACGGGCAATTAAATCTGATTAACGTGATTTATCACGTTAATCCTCCCATTCAATATACTTAGCGGCGCATATCGGTTCCATTCTCTTCAAATCGTTCCACAGCATCACCACAGCATGATCAGCCGTTTTCTGTACTTTAAAATCAATATCGTCCGTAGTGTACTGTCTGATACTGCACCCGATAAGCTTACCGTCACTATATACGGCAAGAATCATCATTCCGCTTTCGCAGTTTACGGGGCTTACCTTTATATGCTTCTCTCCGTCAACTACGGTTACATCTGTTTCCAGATACTTATCTGACGGTATCGGTGTGCCGTCAGGCGTTGGAGTTTTATCCGGTGTCGGTGTTACCTCGGGTGTTGGTGTTTCACCCGGTGTCGGTGTTTCACCCGGTGTCGGTGTTATCTCGGGGGTTGGCGTTGGCTTCGTCGCATCCCCAAGCGGAATAACGTCCATTCCGTTTATATATCCGCCCCATGATTTTGAGCCCCTTGCGATAACCACATCAAGCACTCCGTCCGTCACCTCCACATCCGTGCTGTATTCAGCAGCAACATTTGAATAGAGATTTCCTGACGATATATCCTCTACCGTGTAGTTTGTTTCAAAATCTTGGTTCCAGCATCCGTAATGGATTACAACCTTATATTTACCGTTCGGAATCTTTGCCTTAAAGAGTGACGTGCCGTAGGAGTCAATCTGGTCGGCGTGTACGTCATCGTATCCCGATGGAATTTCTCCCGGCGCTCGTGTCATGCCGTATTGCGTGTCACCCTCTGCAAATCCGAACTCCGTTTCATCGGAATACACGGTTGACGAAGTGACCGCCGTATATCCGTCCTGAACATCTTCGTCACCGAAGTCAAAATGATACGGGAGCGTCGGAAGCGGCATTATATCCATACCGCTTATATATCCGCCCCATGACTTTGAAGTTCTTGCAATATCAACGATAAGTGACCCGTCCGTCACCTCCACCTGCTTCATATATATAGTAGCGTCGGTTGAATTCAGATTTCCCGAATCTATTCCCCCAATATTATATTTTGTGCCATAATCCTTATTCCAGCTTCCGTAATGAATGGTTACGAGATATTTTCCGTTCGGAATATCTGCTCTGAACTGTGCGTCTTGAATATCGATAATTTCCTTAGTGTCCGGATCACGCACGGCATTGGCCATATCAATCTGATCATTATAAAGGTTTTCATATCCTGCCGGAACGTTTTCGGGACCGCGTGTTATATCTGCCATTCCGTTGGGGATTTTTGTAAAGCCGTAACCCGACATTACCGAGTATGGGGTCTTTGCTTTGACAGAAACATATCCCGTCTGAGCGTCACCGCCGCCAAAGTCGAAGTGATAGGTGGGGTCAGGACGGTCTGTAAGAATCTCCAGACCGCTTATATATCCGCCCCATGTTTGTGCGCCTCTGCTTATAACCACATCAAGCACGCCGTCTGTTATTTCAACATCTGCAAGGTACTGCGCGGCATTTTGTGAAAACAGATTACCGGAAGAAACGCCCTCAATTGTGAAATTGGTACCCAAAGCTTCATTCCAACATCCGTAATGGATAAGAACTGTGTACTTTCCGTTCGGCATTTCAGCCTTGAAGTGCGACGTGCCGCCGCAGTCAATCTGGTCATTATATAAATTCTCATATCCTGCCGGAATCTTATCCGGCGCGCGATCCATATTCGCCTGATTGCTGTCGGTAAATCCGTAGCTGCTTTTATCGGAATATATCGTTGAAGCGGTGACAGCCGTGTAGCCCTGCTGCGCTCCTTTTTCACCGAAGTCGAATTTTGTCGGAAGTCCCAGAACGGTTACTGTAAATCCGCGCTTTATGGTGAAGTCGCCGTTCGTGACCGCCGCCGTAAGCGTTACGCCTACATTGTCGGAATTGGGACGCGTTACCTTTGTTATCTTATTATTACTTATAACAATCGCCGATGAGCCGCTCGTCCATGTAATGGTTGAGCCTTTTGCTCCAACCGTGGGAAGAGTTAAATCCTCAGCCGCTTTAATGGTTGTCGGTGAAAGCTTAATCGCGTCAACGTCCGCCTTAGCGTTCTTATATTCCTCGCCCAAATCCACAAGCTCAGGAGAAACCGATACAACGCCTTCGGGGAACGCGTTCACCGTGAGGTCGTTTATGTAGTATTCAATATTGGTATAGCCCTGATTCAGGTAATCACCCTTTGCGTCCGCCGCATTACCCGGGTCAAGACCTCTTGCTAATTCCCACTCGTCCGGCATACCGTCATTGTCTGAATCAACGATTTCCTTTTGTAAAACAGGAGCGGGATAGTATTCATCATAATTACAATGCTGTATTCCGTACTTCTCGATTGACGCGCGCATTGCGGAGTCAACCGTACTAAAATCTCTCGCGCCGGTTAAAGAGCCTGTGCCTGTCCTCGCCTCATATAATACCTGCGCGTCAATCTTGGGACGCGTATTATCGGAATTATAATCATATCCGCTTACAGAGTTGTCGGCGGGGTTTATTGACGCGCCCGCGTATGATACAACGTGCTCAAACGCTTCATCTGCCGACTCGGGGTTTCTCGCCATTGACACGTCCGTACCGTTTGACGCGCTTATCGGGATATACGAAGATGAATAATAATCCGCGTCGTTCTTATGCGAGCCGTAGTCAATACCGCCGTTCCAGTTGTCGTTATTTATAGCGTCTGAATATACCGAACCGTCCGGTCGCATTATTTTGTTTCCCGTAAGATAGAATTTACACTTGTCATAATGTGTACCGGAGTTAAGGTTAAGAAAACGTTGTCCGCCCTTTGTTGACGGACCCATTTTCAGATAGTTGCCCACATAGTTTAATTTACCCATAGAGCCGTATGCCGTCTGTGAACCCCAGTCATAAATTACGTTGTTGACAAATTCCATCGGTCTGCCGGCGCTGACCTTACCGCGGAAATTTCTTGAACGCGAATGAGCCAGAATATTGTGATGCCACGAATTATTTTCCGCGCCGAACATCACGCCGAAGCCGTGTTCACCCTTCGAGTGGTTAGACACGCAGTTTGACGGACCTACAATAGTATACTGTACAGTCTGATTTGTAGCCGAATACAAACCGAACTGCTCATCATTAGCCCAGCCGAGTGAACAGTGGTCAATTATGGAGTTGGAGCCTTTAGAGCCGCCCCATGCGTCATAATCGCCCGAGCCCTTTTCACCCGGACGCGACGAAATGAATCTAACGATTGTATTATCTCCGCCGAACGCAAATTTACCGTTCCTGAGAGTAACGCCTTTGCCGCCGGGCGCAGTTTGCCCCGCAACAGTAACATTTCCCGCGCAGGAAATATCGGATTTTAAGTTAATTGTTCCGCCCACGTCGAATACAACGATTCTGTTCGTATGCGAAACCGCATCACGAAGCGAACCCTCTCCGCTGTCGTTGAGGTTTGTAACGTGTACTACCGTACCGCCGCGTCCGCCAGTGGCATACATTCCCGCGCCCTCCGCGCCGGGGAATGCCGGAAGAGCATCAGCCGCGGAAGCCGAATTAAAATGCGGAACAAAGGCGCTGAGTATTGAAAGTGATAATGCTAAAGAAACCAATATTTTCTTTTTCATACACATCCTCCTTGTATTTATAGTAAGAGGAAATGACCGCCTGCCGTTTTGTGGCAGGCGGCCGTATTTTCCGTTTTATTTCATACGGGTTACTATTGAAGCAATCTCCGCGCGCGTGATAACAGCTTTCGGGTCAAACATACCGTTGCCGCGTCCTGTCATAATATCCTTCGCGGCGCAGAACATTACTCCATCCAAAGCCCAGTCGGATATATCGCCCATATCTGTATAATCAAGACCTGTTGCCAAATCACCCATGGTGCTTTCTCCCTTATAGTCATAATATCCCTTGACAATTCTTGCCACCTGTTCACGGGTCACAGCGTCCTCCGGACGGAATGTGCCGTCCTCAAAGCCTCTGAGTATTCCCGCGTCTTCTCCCCATTTAACATACGGAGAATAGTACGCGTTCGGGTCAACGTCGTTGTACGAGCTTAATGAAGCTGTATCCTGATTGCCGTCCATGCGTCCGAGAATTGTCACAAGCATTCCGCGCGTAAGCGTTGCATGCGGAGCAAATTCATTGTCGCTGATTCCGCTCACCAAGCCTGAATCAAATACCGATTTGACAGCGTCATAGAACCATTCCGAGCTGCTGACATCCGCGAACGGGAACGCGTCATTACCCGGAACATTTGAAGGGTTCTGCGAATCTGACGGTGTGGTCGGCGCATCAGCCGCAGTTGTAGGCTCTGCCGTTACGGCAGGAGCTGTTGTTCCCTCCGGAGCCGCTGTCGGCTTCTGGGTAGCTGCCGGCTTCTGGGTCGCTTGGGTAGTGTTGCTGCCTGATGAATGCTTCTTTTTAGCCGCCGGTGTTGCGGTCGGTGTCGGCGTCACAACCGGTGCCAGTGTTCCCTCCGGCGCATCTGTCGCTCCCGGTGTTGCAGTCTCCTTCGGTGTGTCTGTCGCTCCCGGTGTTGCGGTCTCCTTTGGTGTGTCTGTCGCTCCCGGTGTTGCGGTCTCCTTTGGTGTGTCTGTCGCTCCCGGTGTTGCCGTTTCCTTCGGTGTGTCTGTCGCTCCCGGTGTTGCGGTCTCCTTCGGTGTGTCTGTCGCTCCCGGTGTTGCAGTCTCCTTCGGTGTGTCTGTCGCTCCCGGTGTTGCAGTCTCCTTCGGTGTATCTGTCACTCCCGGTGTTGCGGTCTCCTTCGGTGTGTCTGTCGTTCCCGGTGTTGCGGTCTCCTTCGGTGTGTCTGTCGCTCCCGGTGTCGGTGTTGCTTCCGTACCCATAAGCGCCTTTATCTCGTCCGCTGTGATAGCGTAATTGTAAATTACCATCTCGTCTATAAGTCCGCTATAGAGCGCGTCGGCAGAGTACTGGGACTTACCGATATAGTTCGCCGTACCGCTATACGCTTCGGCTATATTCTTTGTACACGTTGCCGTTCCTACGGATTTACCGTTCAGATATAACGTCAGCGTATCCGACGCTTCGTCATATGTTACAGTTATATATGCCCACTCGTTTGCTGTAAGAGTCTTAGATGAATCTATACCTGCTCCGAACGCGTCTACGCGGTATGTACCCTGTGTTCCGGAATTTGGCGTTTCGCCGCGCGTGGTAACAAATATACTGTTACCCTCACCTATACCGAAATCAAATACTCTCTGCCACCATGTGTTCATGTCAGCGGGATTAATCCACGCTCCTACAGAGAAGCTCAGAGCAAGCGGGAATTTATCAAGCTGACCGTAATAGCCGTTCTTCGCGCTCGGCGTAAGCTTCAGCGCGTTGCCTGTCTTTCCTGCCGCAAACTCCATAGAGCCGGCGCTGCCGCTCTGCACATATTTAATACCGTCAGCCGTGTTATCCTCGAAATGGAACACAGCCGTCTGTTTCTTTTCTTCAAATTCAGCCGTTACAGTTACGTCCGTTGACGGCATACTGAACTTGTAAGCTCCCTTTCTGCCGCTTGTGAGTATGCTCGTATCGCCTGCTTTAACGTCCTTTATTACCTTACCCTCGGGCGCGGTTACAGTCACGTTAATCTCGTCGCCCATATGCGCCTCTGTCTTGCTAACTTTTACGTTATCTGCTACAGCCGTATCTACCGTTACGTTAAGCGCATTCTTACCCTGAACGGTTACGGGTATATCCTTGCTGAGTGTAATGTCGCCGTAGGTTATTTGTGCCGTAAGCGTTACCGGCGTATCGTTTTCCTGCTGAGTTATTGTAGCCGCGCCGGTTGCGTCAATGCTTATAACATTGGTATTATTACTCGTCCACTTTACGCTGTAGCCTGCGCCGTCTGCCGCTTTCGGAAGAGTCAGCGTATCGGTTATGCTCTTATTTTCAATGTCCATAATCGGGGCAATACCGTATACAGAAATATCGTCAACCATACCGGTCATATATTCGCCGCTGCCCCATGTAGCCTTACCTATATAGAATATCTGCGTGTCCTCCGTTCCGAGAATATCGGAAAGCTTCACATCGTCGTGGGACTGTCCCTTTTGGAATTTGCCGTCCACATAGATTTCCATTGTTTTCTCGTTAAAGAGGAAGTCAAGGTCATGCCATTCGTTCTTAGCCGAATTTACCGTAATTCCCGTATTGCCTCTGCCGCCCTTATATCTCTCGAAATTAATCACACCGGAGCTGTTATTAAACGCGCCTATGTATTTTTCCGCGCCGCCCGTCGGAGCAGCCGCGCTTCCGGCAGCGAAGAAGTACCAGTCGGTCTTATTCGAGCCTGTAGCCTTTGCTCTCATATGGATTGCCGCGGTTTCAAGACCCTTAAGTATCGGTGAACCGTCCGTCTTTGCGATTGCCATATGCGCCGAACCGCTGAGGTTGGCAACCTTATTTCCGTCATCCTCCCTGACAGTCGCGCTGTTATTTGTGATTTTACCGTCTACCGCTTTAATCTCGCCTTCATCGAAGTTTGCGTAGAACAAGCGCTTTGAATAATCCTTGTCATCCGGGTCAGATGTTATATAATTACCTACTGTTACAGTTGCCGCCGCGCTTGCGAAGTCTGTGGCGGTTGCCTTTAAACGTACCTCGTATTCACCAGGCGCAACTCCGTCCTGCGGGTATGCCGCCCATGCGCCGTTATTTTCCGCAGTCTTTAGCCTGTATTCCATAGTAGCGTCGATACCTGTGATGCTGCCCTTGCCGTCAGCCGTTTCCGGAGCGACGCCCTGGAGATTTTTCGGAGCAGCCGGACGCGCGGGAACTATAAGGCTCTGCGGCGCGCTGTCAGTTGTTGTCGTACCGTTGCCCTTCTTAACGATTGAAATAGTTTTTCCAATATAATTTGTTATATCAAGCTCGTTATTTGTCGGACTAACGGGCTCGGTGTCTATTATATAGCTGCCGCCCTCAACAAAGGCTGTCAGCTTCTCATTTGTAAAGTCAATTTTAATTTCCGGCATAGCTTCCGGCTCTGCGCCGAATGCGCTGATAGTTGCTGAAGCGCTATTACTCTTAAACGAGGTTGACGTTGCCTTTACGCGTACAAGCACCGTGGAACCCGGCTCAATATTATCTATTGATGTGCCGCAGGGTGTCCAATCTGTACCGTTATTTACGCTGTACTCCATAGTAGAGTTGACACCCGAAATGCTGCCCTTACCGCCTATTGCGCTCGGCTGATTAACCGTCAGTGACGGAGTTGACGGACGCGCTTTAATCTCAAGTGTCTGCGCCGCGCTGTCAAACGTGTTATTACCGTCGCCCTTCTTTACGATTTCAATAGTTTTACCTAACCATTCGTCTTTTATATCAGCCTTTCGGTCGGTCACGGTAATTTCCGCTGCTTCTCCTTCAGTATCTTTTATCTTTACTGTGTACGCGCCTTCCTCAAAACCTGTCAGCTTCTCGTCTTCATAGCTTATCGCAATTTGCGGAGTGGCTGCGGATGATGCGGCAGTGTAAATCTTCATATTTCCGTAACGCGTATTTTGACCCCAATCGTTCTTTACATGGTTAAGCGTACCTACCTTCATGCCGCCGAATCCGCTTACCGTACCTTTGTAGTAGCGTGTTCCGAGCGATTCAAATGTTCCGCTGCCATTCTTATCAATCGCGCATGTTACCGCGTATGCGGCTTCGCCGTCATATTTTATGTTATTGTCAACAATAATACGCATAACTGAGGTTTCGTTTGTAAAGAGACTGCTCTTTACACCCGATTCTCCCGTATAGGCGGTCAAATTACCGGTAGTGCTTTGCTTCCATGTTCCGTTATCATCAAATGATGCTTCGCCTCCGCCGGGGAAGAAACCGTCGTTATACGAGGTAAATCTGAATCCGTAAAACGGCTTCTTTTCCTTGTCAATAAGAGCTACGTCATGGCAGAACGACGCCACTGCGGTTCCGCTTGACGACATAACAAATTCAACCGCAAACCAATCCTTGCCCTCGCCGTAAACCGGTGTATATATATCGCCTGTTGTGCCGGTATCCTTCGTCAGAGTATCACCGTAGAACTGGAAATATTGTTTGCCGTTTACAGTCATAAGGTTGACATTCATTTTATTAGAGTTTGCGCCGTTATTGTTTCCGCCCCAGTTGCTCGACCAACCCTCGAGCGCTGGAACATCATCAATCTTTTGGTCCTTGAACGAACCTTCAAGCTTTGACGCGTCAAACTGTACAGCATATGTATTTTCTACAAGATTACCCTTTAAATGCTCGGCATTGACATCTGTAACATCAGGCACGGTAATCGTGTAATTTCCGCTCTTAAATGATACTCCCGCCTTTGCCGCCTTGCGTACAAGAACATTACCCGCGTCAACTTCTATTTCCGCGCCGCCCGTTTTCCATTCATTGCCGTTATCTGCGCTGTACTCCATATCTGCCGTAATTCCGGTAATTTTACCCTTGCCTTCCGCGCTCGGGAATGTAACGGTAAAGTCAGCTGCCGTCGGAGCTGCCGGACGGTTCGCAATACTAAGCGACTGCGCCGGACTGTCCGTTGTTGTCGAGTTGTTGCCCTTCTTAACGATTGACAGTGTTTTTCCGAAATATGCGTCTTTAATCGGCAGCGTCGTGCCCTCGCTTATTGTTTCGGTATCATTTACATCGTCCGCGGTAATAGTATATTCGCCGCCGGTAGTAAAGCCGTCTAACGTTTCAGCCGTATAATTAACTGTAATCTGCGGCTGCGGTTCTTTTGCCGCGTCGTATTTGATTTCTATTTCATCCGTAGGCTGGCTCGCAAACTTAGTGCTTGCAACAGCCTTATAGCGTACCTGATATGTACCCTGGTCAACGCTTACCGATGTAGAGCCGCACGCAGTCCAGCTCGTGTCACCGGTCTTTTTATATTCCATGTCCGCGCTGACATTATCAAGGCTGCCCTGAGCGCCCGCGCCTGTCGGCTGAGTCGCGCTTACTCCTGCCGGCGCTGCGGGACGCGCCGGAACTGTAAGCGTCTGAGGCCAGCTGTCGCCGCCTGAGGTCGCTTTTCTCGTGATTGTAAGCGCATTTGCCGAATCGTCCTTAATGTACTTTGTCGCGCTGAGCTTACCATCTGCAGGAGCGGGGTCGGGCGCTGCCGCTGTACCGCTTCCCTCCGCTATAGTGTAATCAGCGCCGGTTACAAAGCCTGTCAGCTCTTCCGTTTCGTAATCAATACCGATATCCGGCATTTCCTCAAGCGTCTCCTCCGGAGCGTAAATCTTCAAATCGCCGAAGCTTGCTGTTATCGGAGCGTCACTGTATACTCCTATATTTTTTATACCGTTAAATATGCCCTTATATGTTTCGGTGCTTACAAGAACGTCATCTTTAAAGATCTTTATGGTATACTTATTCTCTGTGTAATCAGCTCCGTCCTTGCTGTGGTTTTCAATGAGCATTTGAACAACAGTCTCATCATTTATATATAAAAATGCTCCTGAGTTTGAATTTTTTGATGTTCCTACTACCGTACTCTCATGATTTGCAAGTCTTGAACCGGTCTTTAGCGGCGCGCCGCATTTGCGCTCTCCGTCTCCTACGTAAAAACCGTCGGTAGGTGCAGCCACACAGAAGCCGAAACGTATCTGACCGTCAGCATCCACAAACCATAAATCCGTATAATTTTTACCTGCCCCACAATCAGACGGCTTGAATTCTACCACAAACCAGCTTTTGTTTTTTGCTATGCCTGTAGCGTCAAGCGTAACCGGTGTTTCCGCGCGACTCTTTTGCGAAGCTAATATCGGCGCATGCTTAACGGCGCTGCCGCTGTCATACGTCGTCGGGTCGCCAAATCCCAGCGCCTGAACTCCCGAAGCATCAAGCGACGTCAAATCGAACACGGTGTTTTCAAGCTTGCCGTCCAAATCCTCCGCCGCCGATACGTTGAGCGTAATACCGCTGAACATTGATATCAGCATAACAGCCGATACCATCAGGCTTATAAGTTTTTTCCCTTTCATAATTTAACCCTCCTGATTTTTAATATGATATATTTTAAAGGTTATTCACCCATTAAGGTCGTTATTTCATCTTCGCTAAGCGTTCTGCCGTAAAGACGGAAATCGTCCATCATACCGACAAGACCTTCTCCGTCATTCCAGTTAGCATGACCAATCCACGATTTTGCGCCCGCGGTGAAGAGGTTACTTAAATCCACCGTTGATGGTTGCTCTGCAACTTTTTTACCGTTTACATATATCGTTGATGAATTTTCGCCGATATTAACCGTAACATAATTCCAGTCGCCAAAGCTTCCGCTTGCCGACGCGTTTGTCGGACGTTCCTGTGAATTACTGAAATAGCGTTCCAGGGTTATCGTTTTCTGATCCTTCGAAAGCAGCACTCCGATATATTTCTCGGATTTGTATACTGCCGAAGATACCGGAGTTGTCATGAACGGCCAGCTATCCTTTGCCGAATATACGCCCTGCTTCACCCAGAAGCTTACCGCCGCTTCCTTCGCGCCGCTTAAAATGCCGTCCGGAAGCTCGAGATAGTTTCCTGTTCCCCACTCGAGGCTCAACGCGTTTCCGTGCTTTCCGTCCGCATATTTAACAGTACCTTTTTCCGTAACAGTACCGCCGTCCGTCGCTTCAAACTCGCCCTTTCCGGTATCTTCCTCATCGAATGTTATGTTCATCACAAGTCCCTTGTCAATATCTTTAATTTCATCAACAACTGTGACCTTCTTTGATATTTCCTTGCTGTAGTCCGGCAAATACGCGGTTACGGTTACTGTTCCCTCTTGTTTAGCAGTCAGTAATCCTGTGTCATCTATTTCCGCAACAGCGCTGTCCGAAACGCTCCACTCAGCGCTTACCTTTTCGCCGAGTACCGTCACGCTGTACTGAGCCGTTTCACCTTTCACAACCTTGCTAAGACCGCTTATATCCGCTTTTGTGTACGCAGCTGTGAGAGCCTTATACTCGTCAGACGTAATCGGCATAACAGTACCGTGGCGGTATGTCGTGTCAAAATTGAAATCAGCCGCGGCGGTGAAAGTACCCTTGGTTATATCATCTGTCACAAAAGGCTTGTAGCCCTTAGTCGCTGAGTAATAGTCAAGCAGCAGACACCATTTATTCTCACCGTTCAGCTTATAGATTGTCGGTCCTTCATAGCCTGTCATATCATCAAGCGTATAGGTCGGAACTTTCTCCCACGGACCGTCAAGCGCAGCGCTCTGCATCATTGTTACCGTTGATTTTGATTCGTTCTTTGTAAATCTGTAATACACGCCTTCATGAGTTATAAAGGTCGTGTCGATATTGCTTACATTCTCGCCTATATAGACCTCAGGCTCTGTGAAATGCTCAAAATCTGAGGTATAGCATCTATAAATACGCTGTGTCGAGTAATTATCATCGCTTACCTTTGACGCCCAGAATACCATGTACTGTCCCTTTTCGTAATCATACACGCTTTCCGGCGCCCATGCGCAGCCCGCGTTCGGAACGGCAACCTTAGCCATTCTCTGCTCTGACCAATTCACAAGGTCGGTTGATTCCCATATCATGATATACCTTGAACCTGCTGTCTGACATGTTCCCCAGCGGTTACTGTCGCCGCGGCGGTTGTATATACTCAAATCCGTCGCGATAAGGAAGAATTTATCACCCTCCGGCGAACGTATAATATGCGGGTCTCTGACGCCCTTCTCACGGAGAACGCTTGTGAGAACAGGCTTATGGTCGTTCAGTGTAGTCCAGTTCTGACCGTCCTTTGAAACGGAGAAATAAATCTGCTCGCTTTCCGCTGTGCCTTCAGAGCCTACAAAATGCACGAACAGGTACGCGTCCATATCTTCTTCCGTTTTTTCTGAAGCGGCTGCAATTACAGTTGACTGATATTCTTTCTCGAAAGAGTACGCGCCGATTGAATACACAGCCTTTATATTTACCTCTATATCCTCCTCTTTGCCGCGCGTAACCGTTCCGTCCGGTTTTACCGCGTCATTGTCGGTAGTCCATGTAATTGTCACACCGTTATACTCTGACGGCATATACTGATTGCCGCGTATTTCCTTGTCCGGAGTAAGCTCCTCAGCCATCGCTTCTATTTCCTCCATTGATATGTCGGACTTGATTTGCTTCTTCAGATATCCGCCGTCTGTTGGTTCTATAGTATCCTTTTTCCATATTAATACCTTCATCAGGTATTCTGAATACGGATCAACCTGAAACTCGCCGTTCATCTGATTTTTTACCACATACATAAGTGTATTGTCCGAATCATACAATGCCGTATAAATATCAACGTCTGAAATATCGCCAGTCGCTGAAAGCGCCCAGCTTAACTTTTCTCCGTTCTTTTTAGCCTGAGAAATATTAACTAAGCTTTTGCTTGCGTATACAGGCTCCGTAATACCCTCAAGAGTAGGTGTTACCTTATTTATATTACCGTTTGCGTCAAACTCCATTTTATCTATGCAGACCTCGCGGTGATTTCCCGCCGCGCTTGATTGACTTTCCTGATGTCCGTAAAGAGAGGTGTTAAAGCGGTGATAGCAGATATACCAATCATCTGTTCCGGGAATATTTATAACGGAATGATGTCCCGTACCCTTGATTAAGTCTGACTCTGCGTTACTGCGGTGGAGAATCTGATTGTTTCCCGTAATACTTCCCAGAGGCTCTTTCATTGTTCCGTAGCGCACGTTATAGTTCGGGTTACCCGTGTCGTCATCAGACCACATCATATAATAAACGCCGTTACGCTTAATCATAAACGCTGCCTCGCGGAAATTAGACGGTGTGAGCGTCTTGATATCGCCATCAATTTTCAGCATATCCTCCGAAAGCTTCGCGCCGTATAACGCGCCGTTGCCCCAGTATAGATATGACTGCCCGTCATCGTCCGTGAACACTGCCGAGTCAATCATCTGACCCTTTGGCAGACTTCCGCCTTCTGCTATGATTCCCTTGTCAACGAACGGACCCATAGGCGTGTCAGCAACGGCTACCGCAAGATTCTTCGTGTCTCCCGCCGCGGATGCCGCGCTGTAATAGAAATAATACTTTCCGTTCTTTTCCGTAATTGTCGGCGCCCAGCCGTTTTTGCCGTTCGACCAGCTCACGTCCCGAAGGTCAAGGATAACTCCCTCGTCTTTCCAGTTCACAAGGTCATCCGACGAGAAGCACTTGAAATACGGCGCGTCCCAGCCGCTGCCGCCGTCAGTTGTCGGGTATATGTAGTACCTGCCGTCAAATACCGCTATATTAGGGTCGGCGTAATAACCATCAAGAACCGCGTTTCCGCGCTCGCCTGCATTTACTGTCCAGTCCGACGTAAGAGACGCGTCCTCAGCGTCCGTTACCGTTATAACTCCGTCCGCGTATGTTCCGCTCTTCAGCGTAACCGTGGCTTCTCTCTCCGTGGTGAACGACAGTGACAGCTGTGTCATGTCGTATCCCACAGGCACAGGAACAAAAATTGTCTTGTTTGCCGAATCTATCTCCACGCCGTATGACTTTATTCCGTCTCCCGATACAGCCGTGATTTTCGGCGCGGTTTTTGCGTATGAGTTTTTTTGTTTCTCGCTCAACTGTTTTGCCTCCTCTGCTGTAAGCGCTTTATCATAAATTCTGAAATCCGATACCGTTCCCTTGAAATACGGGTCGTTGTATACGGATTTTGCGATATAGTTCGCCGTTGTCGCGCCCAAGTCCGACGGTTTTATTGATATATTCGCTGTCGCTACTGCTTTTCCGTCACGGTACAGAGTAGAGTTTGCGCCGTCAAATACGGCTATGATACTCGTCCATTCGTTCGCTTGTACATAATTGCTTGCCGCCAGTTCACTCTCGGCTTTATAGTCTGTCAGTGTAATCGCCGCTCTGAGCTTTGAATTAGGATTATATGTATTAAGGAACATATATCCGGCTTCGTTTGAATTACCTATACACCATGTAAACTGATTCGCTTTTTCGATTTCGGATTTAAGATAAATCGCGACAGTAGCCGAAGATGCGTCCTTCAATAGTCCGTCCGGCATCCTGATATAGTCATCAGTACCGTCAAATACAGCCGAATTGCCCTCTATCGTTGCTCCGTACACAGTGCCGTTATTGTTGTTTCCCGAAGCGTCCTTCGCTCCGTCTTCAAAGTTATACCACAATACAGGCTCCGGATCTGAATCCGCAAAACCCGTGATAGCTGCTGCCCCATGCATTGTCATAGTCAGAACAATGACCGCTCCTATTACCTTTTTTAAACTCATGGCTACAATCCTCCATACTAACTTTATACACATATTGTAACACATGGAAGGCAATCCGTAAATTATAAAGTTTTATCATATATGATATTTTTTTACAATTATGAACTCTTTTATATTTGGGATAAAAACTTGATTTTAAGTAATATACATGATATAATTGTGTAAAATACAAAAGAATGTAAAAAAGGGGTGATGTTTCTGTGTTCAGGGAGCCTTCTGAGAAAGAAGTAAACCTTCTGCCGCTTGTTGTTCACGGCGTTCAGGAAACGGTGGAACGCGTTAAAATGAACCGCAATTCCGGATTCGGAACCTGCGGGCAGATTTCTCTGTCGCTCAGCGGCACGGGAAGCTTTACAGATTCATTCAAACGCACCCATCAGATAAATCCGGGAGACATTCTTTTCATGGCTCCCGAATCTCCGCACAGCTATGAGCCTGTGGTATCCCCGTGGAGGGTTAAGTTTATTCTTTTCTCCGGCGACATGCTCAAAGACATATTCCATAGCTTCAATATCCCTCCAAGCGGAGTCGTAAAAGCAGACACGGATATTGCCCGCGAGATAGCCGGTCTTTTTGAAAAAATCGACTCTGTTTATCAGAGTGACTTGCCTTCAAGGCATATCACCGCGTCGGCTTATCTCTACAGCCTGCTTGCTCTTATATCGAAAAACAGCGCGGCTGCCTCGAAGAATCTCGAATCTGAAATCGACAAAATAACGCCTGCGATGCATTATATCAACGACCATTTCTATAACCCGGAATTAACGGCTGAAATGATTGCAAGGAATTCGGGAATTTCGCATCCGCACCTATGCCGTCTGTTCTCGTCGGCATACGGCTTAACTCCGCATGACTATCTTGTGCAGATACGGATTGACCATGCGAAAATTTTATTGTCAGAGCAAAAAAATATGCCGATAAACCGTGTTGCCGCTGAGAGCGGCTTCAACTCCGTGAGCTATTTCACGAAGGTTTTTAAAGAGAAAACAGGGCTTACTCCCGCAAAATTCAGAAATCAGACTATATATAATTTTTAAGCGAGGATAGAACAGTGCGAATACCTAAAAATGAATTTATTGTTTCACTGGCGGACACATCGGATAACGTGGTTACGGACAGGCTTTGCATGGAAGGCTTTGCATGCCATCAGTTTCTGCTCGTGGACAAACCCGGCTTCACGATATCGCAGGAGGTCTGCGAAACTGAGTTTGCCGCCGGAGATATTATTTACGCGGCGGCTGAAAAGCGGTTCGGAATACGCTGTGACGGTGATATGCGTATACGCTATATCGCCTTTACCGGCAAGCGTCTGCGTCCGCTTCTGCACTATTGCGGCTTCGGCGCGTTCCGTGTTATATCGCTGCCGGAAAAAAATGATGCTCACGCTCTTTTTAACGAGATTTTCCGTCTGCATAATTCGGGAAATGACGTTGAGATATCAGCCGCGCTCTATTCCCTGCTCAGTCATCTCGGCGCGGTGAGAATAGAGGCGGATAACTATATATACGAAAAACAAGGTCTTACAATAAAACCGATTATAGACTATATGCAGAGAAACTACAGAAAGGATGATATTTCGCTCTCACATGTGCTCTCCTACATCGGTATCAGCCGCGATGAGGCGGACATACTTTTCCTCAATATATTTTCCGTGAACATGGCGGATTTCTATAAGCGGCTGCGCATGGAGAATGCAAAACACTTGCTTTTCTTTTATCATCAGTACGGAACAAGATATGTCGCCAAAAATATGGGATATGAAAGCGCCGAGCAGTTTTACGCTGATTTTTATAACGTGTTTAAGATGAGTCCCGATGAATTTACAGCATTGTATCACAAAAAACATATGTAGTTATCATAACAGGAGTCCCGGTTAAATAGATTTAGTTATATAAGGAGAAAAATATGCAGAAAATAAAACGACGTATTTTTGAAACAATCGAAGTCTCAGAGGACAGCACGACTGCAGGCAAAATATTTGATGTGTTTCTTATATCTTTAATATTAATCAATATCATGATGGTTATAGGTGATACCTTTAATCTGCCTGAAAACATAAAGACTGTTTCGCGTTGTCTGGATGTTATTTCGGTTATTATATTCACTATAGAATATTTACTCCGCGTATGGACGTCGGATATGTTATATCCGCAGTACGGGAAAGTAAAATCAAGACTCAGGTACATATTTTCATTTATGGCGCTTATTGATTTGCTGGCAGTCCTGCCGTTCTATATCCCGCTGCTTATGCGTATAGATTTGAGAGTTTTAAGAATACTGCGTATCATAAGACTTCTGCGGATTTTCAAAGTGAACAGATACACAAACGCATTGAATACCGTCGGCGCGGTATTAAAAAACAAGGCAAATCAGCTTGTATCATCAATGTTTATAGTCGCGCTTTTAATGGTGATATCGTCTATTATTATGTATAACGTGGAAAATCCCGCTCAGCCGGAGGTTTTCAAGAACGCTTTTTCAGGACTGTGGTGGGCTGTGTCCACATTCACAACAGTCGGCTACGGTGATATTTATCCGATTACCACATGCGGAAAAGTCATAAGCGCGATTATCGCCCTGCTCGGTATAGGACTTGTGGCAGTCCCCACAGGTATTATCTCCGCCGGATTTATGGAGGAAATGGGGCATGAAAAGGAAGATGATAAAGATGAAAGTAATAAGCATTACTGCCCTTACTGCGGAAAAAAGATAGACTGAAAAAGACCGCCAAATAAGCATTGTCAGTATGCTTATTTGACGGTCTTTTTGTCAATTTAATGTCAGTAAACTTCTCTTACCGGTATAAGCGGCTTCATGATTTTATTCCAGACCATAAGCTTAACAGTATCTGCGCTGTTATCCACGGATAGCTTAACTTTGCCGTTAATGGGCTGCTTAGTATCACACTCAATCAGCCTGTTGTCTAAGTAGCTTGCAAGATAGCATATTACATTGTCGCTATCAACATCGGCAGTAACGATTTTTCTGTCGTTTTCGGTATATGACTGAATATTTGTCACCTCCGCCGAATTGACAACATCGTCATCTGTAAACGGTTCGTCGTACCAGATATCCATATCGACATTACCGCTGATACCGTCCACGCTTCCGATGCTTGTATACTGCCACATGGTATAATCGCCGTTATATGTACATTCCGAACTCCATTGCGCAACCCATTTATGCCATGTCGGATTATCGAACACGCCGCTTGTCAGTCGGTTATTCCACCAGTTCAGATTTGCATAGATACCAACCTCATATCCGGCATTCTGCAAAGCGGTGCAGAACGTATCCGCCATTTGTCCGATAACCTCATTTGAACAACCCGCTACCGTATCATCTTCCAGATCCAGATACACCGGAAGCGACAGCTTATATCCTTCAAGAAGTCTCAATGCGTGAGCCGCTTCGCTCTTTGCTCCGTCCGTACTTTCCGCATATGAATAGAGATATGCGCCGAACGGAATACCAAGCCTTGTACATTCGTCGGCATTGCGCTTCCATTTTGCATCATCATACTTTTCCTTATTACTGCCGAATCCGCAGCGTATCACGGCAAAATCAATCCCGGCGCTTTTCACCTTTTCCCAGTCAATATCACCTTGAAACTCGCTTACATCAATACCCCTGAGTCCCCCGTCATCAGCAGAGAACAATGATATGCCTGTCTGCGGAGTAATATCGCTTTCAATAAGAACTCCATTCTCATATCGGAAACTGTTTTCTTTTGGCAAACCGTCTGCATTTGCCGCCGGAATCAGTATTGATAGCAGAATGATAATCCCTATCATACTCAATATTATTTTTTTCATAAATCACACCCCTTTTTAATACTTATCTCATTTTTACAACCAATTATATCATATAACTAAAAATAAGAAAAGCGGTATAAATTGCCTTTCAAGCTTTACACCGCTTAATCATACATATTATTTTTATATTGTTATTACCGGATTACTCATTATTTCACAATGAATATTATAACACATATCAGCAATAAAATCAAGTTCTATAGCGTTTTTACAGTTCATTTATTATATCAGTTATTGCCATGCCTCTGATTCTTTTTGACGGAGCGTATACCGCCAATATACACGACATAGCTACCAATACAAGTATTACTATTATCGCCCTGACAGGGAATGTCCACGGATTACCGAAGTGCGATGTTACCATTGTTTCAAAAAACCATTTGTTTAGCGGAATGCCCGCCGCGCTGCCGATAATGCAGCCTGAACAAGCGTAAGTTACAGCTTCGGCGGCAATCATTTTCGTAAGCTGCGCCGAGTCCATACCGATGGCGCGCATTGCTCCGTACTGCTTGATTTTTGCCGACACGCTCATTGAAATATTGTTCATTATATTAAACACGGTAATCATAGCTATGATAGCCAAAAATCCGTATACCAAGATACTGAACAGCCAATATGTGCCTCTGTTTTGCCTGTTTGTTTCACGATAATCTATAAATGAATTTTCTCCGGCCAAATTGCGGAGAAATGTTATATCACTTTCCGCCGCGTCCTTTGAAAGCTTTACGCATAACATTGTGTAATCGCTTTTTCCTGTAAGCCGTGTAAAGGTTTCCTCCGAGCAAATAACGGTAGCCTTACCGTCCGACCATACGCCTGTTGACAGTTCGCCCATAATTTCGATTTCTTCATCGCCTATCTGTATTTTATCGCCTTTTCTAAGTGTACTTTCTTTATTATGAATTGTAAAAGCATAGCTGCTGTCACCCAAAATATTTGATAAATCCCCGTCAAGCAAAGCGTTATTTTCCGACCAGTTAAGCATATAATCATCATACGAGATTAAATCAACTTCATCTGTTCTGTCAGATATTACGGGAGTATGAAGCCCGAACATATTACCGTAAACATTTTTTACGCCATGGCTACCATAGATTTCATTATATAACCCTCTGTCTATTGAACAGCTGCCGTCCATATTAGTTATAGCCACGTCGGGAGTATAGCCCCTGAGCGATGGCAGGGCGTGTTCTATAAATCCGAGCATTGAGGAAAAGCCTAAAAACATTATAATGCTTACCGCAAAGGAAAGCGTCATAAGCACAAGATTTTTCTTTGACGATACGGCATGATGAATGCCCAGGTTGCATGGGCGAGCAGCGGTCAAAGACCGCGGCCAGCCAAGCGCCGTTTCGGTTTTTCCGAAACGCGTATTCGCTCCGCGCCGAACATTATTTACAGTGTCCGCGTTCCCTGAGACCGCCGCAATCGGCGAAGTGCGCGCGGCTCTTTTTGCGGGTGATTGTGCCGCTATCAGAACCGTTAAAATTCCAATGACAACTCCGCATATAATTCCAACGCTGCTTACGGAGAACAACGGCATATTCTCAAACTCACCGCCTATACCATACCGCAGAAACGCGCACAGTCCCCATGTTATAACGCAAGCAGCCGCTATGCCTGTCGGAATGGCGGTTTTGCACCAGTTCAGAGCTTCAAGACGCACAAACCGCACAATCTGATTTTTGCTTGCGCCGACACACCTCAGCATTCCGAAAAACTGCGTCCGCTGCGCCACATTACTGTTCATACTGCTTGAAATCATAAGAATACCGGCTAATAGCACAAGAAAGACTAAAAACGCCGCAATGCCGTAAAGACCAAACATATATGAATTACTGCTGAATCCTTCAAGACCCATAACGGCGGTGTTTTCAGCTATATTTTCACCGGTAAGATTGTATTCCTCTTTTATACCGGCAATCGCTTTTTGCACGTTTGTGAACTTTTTAAATCTGATATAATACTCCGAATAAGAATCTCCGCTGCCCGTAACAGAGCAAAATGTTTCAAAGCCTTCCTTGTTCATAAAGGTGACAATGGCATCATAAAATACGGCTGAATCGTCATATTTAAATCCGGACACAGTATAATTCATATCACCCATTGGTGTGTTAACCGTGATATTATCGCCTGTTTGTATGCCGAGAATGTCACGGGCATTTGATGTGAGCATTACCTCCTGCGCATTTTGAGGGAAATCCCCCTCAAAGTCAGAAACACTTATATCTGTAACATACGGTTTATCTACACCGCAAACAGCTGTTTTCTTTCCGTTTATATAGTAGTCTTTATCTATTCGGTAATTTATAGCGTCATACCAGGACGCGGCGGCAATATTAGACTGAGCGAATATATTGTCCGCTGTGTTTTCATCTACTTTGTGAAGGCTTATATGCCAATTACCGTGTTTGGCAATCATATTCATTTTTTCCGCCCTGACGCCCATATCCGCCATGGAAAACACAGCCGTTACAAGGAACACCGCTAAGATTATACAAATCAGCGTCAGACGGTTCTGCTTTTTGCGCACTCGCGCTGAAATAGGAATAAGACTAAGATAGCTTTTCATTCACGGCACCTCCCGAAATCGGTCATAATGCCGTCCGACACTCTGAGAACTCTGTCGGCTGTCTTGGCGATAGAGCGGTTATGAGTAATCATTATAATGGTCTGCTCATACTTCTTTGACGCTTCTTTCAGTAATGCGATTACCTCGCTGCTGTTTTGCGTGTCCAGGTTTCCCGTAGGCTCGTCCGCGAGTATCAGCGCAGGACGCGTAATCAGCGCGCGCCCTATCGCCACTCTCTGCTGCTGACCGCCGGATAATTGACTTGGTAAATGGTCACGGCGCTCTTTCAGATTAAGCACCGTTAATATTTCTTCCAGATACTTTTTATCGGGCTTCTGATAATCAAGCAATACGGGAAATACTATATTCTGCTCAACGGTCAGTTCGGGGATTAAGTTGAACGATTGAAAAATGAATCCTATATTCCGGCGGCGAAAGACTGTGAGCTTGCTGTCCGCCATTTCAAAAATATCCTTACCGTCAATAAACACCTTGCCTGAGGTTGGGGTGTCAAGCGCGCCTATCATATTCAGAAGCGTTGATTTTCCCGAGCCGGATTCCCCGACTACAGCGACAAATTCACCTTTCGGGACTGAAAAGCTGACATCTTTTAACGCATGTACAGCGGCTTCACCGCTGCCGTAGGTCTTAGAAATTGATTGTACTTCTAATAAATTCACTGTATAAACACCTCTTTCTGTCATTTTACAATAACAGAATAGCATATAAATCCTACTTTAACCTTACAATTTAGCCTACAATTTTGTAGGAATTGAATTTGAAAAAATTCTCGTCGCATATCACAGCCATTCGAAACTTGAAGTACATTTAGTACGACTGCGTTCCGCATAACGGTAATCTCATTTTCCTCAAACACTGTTATTTCAGGAATGTCAGTACAAATGCTGTCCCCCTGCCCACTTCGCTGTCAACTTCAATATTTCCGTTATGCGCTTCAATAATACCTTTGGCAAGCGGAAGCCCAAGCCCCACCCCTGTCGTATCCTTTGAAAACTTGCTGCGGTAGAACCTTTTAAAAATATGATGCAAATCTTCCGGGTGGATACCGCTGCCGTTATCCTTTATTATTATCTGAACAACAGACGCAAACGTTTTCCATTCAATCTCTATATGTCCCGGAGCCGCTGTGTGGTCGAGGGCGTTTTTCACGATATTGTCTATCGCCTGCATGAGCCAATCGCGGTCACATAGTAAAGTGATATTATCATCGCCCGACAAGCTGATTTCCTTTCCCTCCTGCTCCGCGCGGAAAGAAAACCGCTTTTTTACGCTTTCCATCATTTCAGACACATTTTCCACGGATTTATCAAGAATTATTGTGCCCGCGTCAAGTTTTGTGATTTTCAAAAGATTTTGAACCAGCGTTTCTATCCGGTCAAGCTCCTGCTCGGTAAGGTCGGTAAATTCTTTGATTTCAGGTAAGTTTTCAGCTTCGTCCTGCATAATGCCGTTATAGATATTAAGAGCCGCAAGAGGAGTTTTTAATTGATGTGAAATATCCGATATCGTGTTTCTCAGAAATTCTTTTGATTTCAGTTCATTATCAGCGTGAGCGTTCAGAATAGCGGCTAATGAGTTTACTTTATGAAACAGCTTGTATAACTCACCCTCTTCATCGCATTCAATCCGTGCCGTGTGATTACCACTGATGTATTCCGTAATCTGCTCCTCGGCATTTTCAATGATTTTATTCTGATTTCGGAAATATCTGTATAAATTTATCAGCGCCGCCGCGAGTACAACGAGTGCGGCAATAAAAATATACAACGCTGTATTCCGGGCTTCAAAAATCATCAAAAGCACAGAAACAAGCGCGAAAAAAAGCGCGAAAAAAAGTATTGTGCAAAAAAGCGATTTTATTTTTCTGTTCGTAAATATCTTCATAGCGCACCATTCCATTTATATCCCATACGGCGGACAGTCTGTATCATTTTCGGCTCACTCGGATTATCCTCAATCTTACTGCGAAGTCTGCGGATATAAACGGTAAGAGTGTTATTGTCCACAAAATTTTCGTTTGAGTCCCACAATTTGCTTAAAATCTGCTCAGCGGAAAGTACAATATTTTTATTCTCCATGAACATACACAGCAGCTTATACTCACTTGCTGTCAAATCAATCTGCTCTCCGTTTTTATATACTTTTCCTTTCAGCAGCTTAACTGTTATGCCGTTTGAATTAAGCTCCGTATCAGCCTGATTAAAGTTATTGCTTCTGCGGAGTATAGCGTTTATTCTTGACAGAAGCACGGCTAATTTAAACGGTTTTGTTATATAATCATCACCGCCGATATCAAGACCCATCGTTATATCAGTTTCTTCATCTGCGGCGGTAAGAAAAATAATCGGAACATTGCTGCCTTTCTTTCTCACATATTCGCACACCTCAAAGCCTGTCCCGTCAGGGAGCGAAACATCTATGAGCAGCAAATCATACGCGCTGCAACCGTCAAGCGCATCTTTTGCAGTCTGTACAGTTTCTGCTATACTAACCTCAAATCCGTTTTTCTTCAGGGAATACTGTAATCCGGTTATGAGGCTTCTATCGTCCTCTAAAAGTAATATTTTTTTCATTGCTGTTTCTCCGTAAATATATTTATTAAATTATATATTCACGAAAATAATATGTCAAGTTTATATATCCCTTCTCGCCGCTACGATACTTCCTATAACGGTGAACACAATGATATACACAACGCATACGGATATAAATTGCCCGTAGCCGCTCTGCGTAAGCTCCTGCGGCGCGTTGGAATTCATTCCGTATGCCATGAGCGAATACGGCCATATGTGACCTAAATCTTTCGCTAAGAATACAAGTCCCGAAAGACCGCCCGCAAAGGACAAGCCGACAGGCAGCGCGAAGCTTTTCAGGAACATCGAAAGCAAAATCTGAATTGATACCATAACCATGCCGCCAAGCGTTCCGAACGCGCACCATGTTATTATTGTTCCCCACGGCGGATTCGTAAGCCCCACAATATGCCCTGAAATCACAAACAGAGCGCATATCCAGATCTGACTTAACACAAGCATTACTGCCACTGTAATGAGCTTTGACAGGAAAACCATACTCCGGCTTGCGGGCATTGTGAAAAGCTTGTTCCAATTATGGTTTGCATACTCAAGCCGCATAATATACGCGCAGTAAACGCCGAGCATAATAGGCAGGAAGAAATAATCGGTAAACAGCGTGTGCTGCGTCCACAGACTGTACCATTCCCTTGTCAGAACAGCCTGCTGATAGACGTAATTTGCGCTTCCTAAAAACGCCGGAATTATCGGCATGATAAGAAACGCAAGCCATACCGGTGAGCGCCTCAGTTTCATTCGCTCCGCTTTTAATAATTTGAATAACATTTGTTACAGCTCCTTTCTCTTAAACAACATTCTGCCGAGTATATACATCACAACGCATATTGCCAATAACACTCCGAAGAATGTCCAATCAATCGGGATTACGTCAAAATGCGCCAACTTATATCTGTCATCCGGCGTCCAGTCAAACAATCCCACAAATTGCAGCACGCCGTAATAGCCCCAGATAAACATTTTCCGAAGCCATGGAAACTGCGGCAGAAACATAGAAAACACACCGCAAAATGTGCCGATAATACCGGTGAAAAACGTGACTGCCTGGTTTTTAAAGCATAGTGACATCGTATGCTGAAAGATATATACCGCAAGCGTTGGTGTTATAGTAAACAGCAGATATAAAAGATACAGCTTTATCGGAGCATCGCCTTCAAATCCCTTGTAATAGCCGTATGCGATTACTCCGCCCCAACTTATCAGCGTGCAAAAAAGTACAATCGCAAATCCGTAGATGAACTTCGCGTCATATAACTTACCTCGCTCCGTTGTGACCGCAAGCTGTTTTAACATCACGCCTTTATGTTCAATATCGCACAATCGAGACGAGACAATTATTGACAGAAGCGACAGAAATATAGCGTTCGCAAGCGGCATCTGATACAGGAAACCCATCCATGCGATTCTTAAAAAATCCTCGCCGTAATTGCCGTGCAGAATCCACATAAGCAATACCGCCGTCACCGCAAGCGCGGTCAAGAAAATATACCTGCGCCGCGTTTTCATATATTCACATTTTAATAGCTTTATCATAGGCTCAGCTCCTTTCCCGTGAGGTCAAGGAATATTTCTTCAAGGCTCTTTGTTTTATCAATCTCATGCAGGCTGTCAAGCGCACCCTGATACATCATCTTGCCGTTCGCGATAATGCCCACGTCTTCCGCCATCTGGTCTATTTCCGAAAGCAGATGGCTTGACACAATTACCGTCATACCGTACTGCTGCGGTAATGATTTAATAAGCTCGCGCATTTCCTGAATGCCTGACGGGTCAAGACCGTTTGTAGGCTCGTCGAGGATAAGCAGCTTCGGGAACGATAACAGCGCTCCGGCAAGTCCCAATCTCTGCTTCATTCCGAGTGAATACGCCGACACCTTTTTGCCGCGCTGCTTATCAAGCCGCACTATTTTCAGAACCTTGTCGATATTTGTTTTAGGGACATCAAGAAGCGTTTGCAGAATCCGAAGATTTTCTACGCCTGTCAGGTGACCGTAATATGACGGCGACTCTATCAGTGAGCCTATATCCTTTAAAATCTCTATTCTTGTATTGGAATTTAACCGCTTGCCCATAATATCAATCTCGCCCGCTGTTGGGCGGACAAGATTCAGGAGCATTTTAAGCGTTGTCGTTTTGCCCGCGCCGTTAGGACCTAAGAAGCCGTATATTCTCCCCTCCTTCACTCTCATATTGAGATTACTGACCGGAAGCACGTCCTTGTAGCGTTTAGTCAGTCCGTTTGTTTTTACAATTTCATTCATAAAAATCCTCCATTCCGCCGCATTAATGCGACTAAGTTTTAACACGGAAAAGGTCGGTCGCAAATTGTATTTACTGCTCGCCAATGCAACAAAGGAAGCAAGCAGATTGCCGTTTTGAGGAGCACCGATGTATGCAGATACTTCAAGCTCCGATAAATGGTGAAATGCGCCGCTTATTTTTCGCGTTAACATTTTATCAGACTGACCTTTCACTAACCTTAATCGAACCTTACATTAACCTTAAATCTCTATAGCCAGCTTTAAAATCACGGTGTATTGTGGTATAATATGATTGGTGATGAATATGCAGGAATTAAAGAATAAAAAAATTTTAATTGTTGACGATGAAAAAGAGCTTCTTAATATGCTCTCGGATATTTTATATAAAAACGGATTCTATAATGTCTACACCACGCCTGATTGCAAAACAGCAATAGAAACCGCGCAACATCAATCAATATCACTATATCTGCTTGACGTGAATCTTCCCGACGGAGACGGATTTTCACTTTTGGAAACCCTACGTAAAATTTCAACCGCACCGGCGATTTTCCTCACAGCGCGCGGCGAAGGCAATGACAGAATTAAGGGGTTGGGCTTAGGCGCGGACGACTATATTATAAAGCCGTTTCTTGCGGACGAGCTGATTTTACGGGTAAATGCGGTATTAAAACGCGTGTATGGTATATCGGAAACGAAATCTGTTTTTACGCTGTCGGGCATGACAGTCAATCTTGAAACGGCGTCAGTCGTAAAAGGCAAAAAGGAAACGACGCTGACCGCGAAGGAGTATATTCTGATTAAAAAGCTATGGGAGAACAAAAATAAAATCGTGACGAATGACGCGCTGTGTATGGCGGCATGGGGCGAGGACTACTACGGCTATGAAAACACGCTTATGGTGCATATACGCAGGCTTCGGCAAAAGATTGAAACAGAGCCGTCCGCGCCGAAGCATTTAATAACAGTCAAGGGGTTAGGTTACAAGTTGGTGATTGAAAATGAATAAAACAAGTTTAAAAATATTTATATGCTTCACACTTACCGCCGCTGTTATCGCGACTATTCTTTTGGTGATTAACGTTACCGGCATAGCTTACATTGTAGGCAGTGACGCGTCGGTAAATCTATACGATAATTCACCGAGGAAAACACTTAATATGGTGGGTGAAAATTTAACGCGAACAGACAACGGCTTTACATTGACAGAGGATATTGTTCCAGATGAATTTTGGTGTATTCTGATTGATGAAAACGGTGATGTTATCTGGTCGGAAAATATGCCTGATGATATTCCGCAAAAATACTCAATAAATGATGTTGCAAGAATGACGCATTGGTTTTTAAATGATTACCCCGTATATGTCCGCACAGAAGATTACGGATTGATTGTGCTTGGTATTCCTAAAAATTCAGTCGCCAAATATGAAATGGCGTATTCGATGAAGTGGTTTGACACGCTTCCGCAACGGATTTTAACAATTCTTATAATCAATATTTGTTTTGCGGCAGTTTTTGCTTTTATATTCGGAATACGGCTTTACCGCCGCCTGCGAACGCTTATGAACGGTATTAATGACCTACAGAGTGAGAAGCCTGTAAGATTAAATGAAAAGGGAATTTTTAAAGAAGTATCAGCCAGCATCAATCGTACATCGGACACAATCGAACGCAAAAACGCCGCGCTCGCCGCGCGTGACAGCGCGAGGTCAAACTGGATTTCAGGAATTTCACACGATATTCGGACACCACTGTCTGTAATTATCGGATATTCGGAAGAACTCTCAAAGGCGGAAAATCTTACCGATACGGAACAGAAGAAAGCGGAAAATATAACGGCGCAGGGAATTAAGATAAAAAAACTGATAGAAGATTTAAACCTTATTTCATCACTGGAATATGATATGCAGCCATCGAAAAAAAGCACAGTTAAAATCTGTCCGCTCCTCCGCCGTGTGGTGTCGGATATATTAAACAGCTCTATCGCGGACAAGTGCGAAATTGAGCTTGATTTGCAGGATGAAAAATCCACTGTATCAGCAGACGAAAGTCTGATTGAAAGAGCGATTTTTAATCTTATAAATAACAGTGTAACGCATAATGAAAACGGCTGTAAAATTTGGATTTCCCAATATGAGCGCGATGGAACAGTATATGTTGATATTCAGGATAATGGTAAAGGCGCTCCCGAGGGGGTATTGGGAAATATATCCCAAATTCCCAAATCCCCTCACGGTCTCGGTCTGCCTATGGCATATCGCATTATCCGTGTGCACGGAGGTAAGTTTACCGTAAAGAATGATGGCGGACTGAAAATCAGGATAGAATTGCCAAAAATATAGAGTTCAAATTCGAGAAAAAACGAAGCCTGTTGACGTTTGTTTCAGTACGTCAACAGGCTTTTTGGATTTGTTCTGTATTCTATTCTGTCAGTTGGCACGGAAACTAATATTGTAATTTCACTTTTGAACTCATCTTACAAAATTCATATTATAGATCAACTCGCCCGTATCAGCATATTCCATTATACACAC
The DNA here is from genome assembly GCA_022509025.1 of Oscillospiraceae bacterium. Classification (GTDB taxonomy): domain Bacteria; phylum Bacillota; class Clostridia; order UBA1381; family UBA1381; genus Hominilimicola. The sequence continues at coordinate 43,697 of JAFLUB010000012.1, forward strand.
AACACTGTTATTACCTAAAAAGAACGTATAATTTGCCTTTGTAAATTCGTTTCCATATGGGACAAATCCAAAGCTTCCGCTTGCCGTAATTTTATTTGCAGTTTCAAAGGTCGGCGGGTCGATTACATATGTTATTCCTTTTCCGTGAGTTCTTTCCATACTGACACTCATGGTGTTATTATCAATACTGTCAATATTCATCTTAACCAGTGGTCTGTCAGAGTATTCAGGTGTATAATACCATGTGCCAAGGTAAGAATTATAGTCAGACGGATTATGGTTTGCCGCTGTGTTTATATAAACCATTCTATCGTTTCCGTCCCAACGCACATCACAACCTGCACATTCCGATATCGCTCTTACCGGAACGAGGATTCTGCCGGAAACAATCTGAGGCGCGGCATCACAATAATACGTTCCGCTGTTTCCGTTGACGGAATATGTGATATTTTGATTATCCATCTGTACAATTATAGTATCGTTACTTTTATTTGCAGTTGCTGTCTTGCTGTTTTGGTCCCATTCCACTGAATAACCCATGGATTCGAATATCACTCTTATAGGGACCATAACGCGGTCATTTATAGTAAGCGGCGGTTGGTCAAACGTCAAATATTTTCCGTCAAGTGACGATTTTATATCCCAGTCAGCATGAGCCATAATCGGTGTTAACATGCTCATAGCCGTTAACAAACACATCACAAATACACTGATTCTTTTTTTCATATCTCTTATCCTCCATGTTATAATCTAAAACTATATTACCATTTTTATGCGTTCGTGTCAATGTCAGGTTCACTCAATACGCTCTATTCCGCGCTTTTGGTCAGTACCCTCGTAATTGTTGGGCTGTAGCGTGATTTTAAACGCTTATCAAGCATATGAATTACAACAAACGAAACCGCCATAAGTATAAATCCGCTTAAAATTCCCGCATTCTCGCTTTTGAAAATATAACTTCCTGCCATGCAGCCCAAAACAAGAAGTATAACCGGCACGATATACGCTAAAAACGCCGCGTTTAACACCTTGGAGCTGCTCATATTAAGCGCCACTGTGTCACCCTTTGCCGCTTGGCAGTCGTTTCTTGCTTCTATAACCGTTTCTCTGCCCGGACACATTCCGCATGACGCGCAGCTATCGCCGCACGCTGACGAGCGCGTGATTTTAACCTTCGCCATTCCATTTGTACATTCTTCAACAATTCCCGTCTGTTCCATAATATCCATATCAATATCCATAGCCTTTCCGCCTACAATATAACAAGCTTATACTATCATAATTTAACAGGTTTGTAAAGAATATCGGAACATAATTGACGAAGGTTGTACCGTCTTGGAGCTTCTTACGCTTCGATTGCAAAAAAAATGTCATAATGACAACAAAATGTAATTGAAAAATCAAACAATATGCGGTACAATATTATTGTATACGCAAAGAAAGGAAGGTTAATAAAAATGGCATCAACATTTAAGGGCGGCTTTCATGTTCCTGACCACAAGGGTCTGACCAACAGTATCGCTACAAAGCCGATGCCGGATTGTGACGTGCATATATATCCGCTGAAGCAGCATATAGGCGCGCCGCTAAGCGCATTGGTTAAAGTCGGCGACCATGTGGACGTGGGACAGAGAATTGCCGATACTGACCAGTTTGTGGCTGTTCCGGTTCATTCCTCGGTTTCCGGCACGGTTACGGACATTAAGCCCTATTATCACGACTCAGGTGCTATGGTGGACGCGATATTTGTGGAAAACGACAAAAAATACACGGTATCCGATGAGGTTCAACCGAAAAATTACAAGGTGACAAGCGCGAAGGAGCTGTTAAAGTGTATCCGCGAGGCTGGAATTGTCGGTATGGGAGGCGCGGGCTTCCCCACGCATATTAAATTAAGCCCTAAAACAAAGGTGGATTACGCGATTTTAAACTGCGCGGAATGTGAGCCGTATATCACGGCGGACCACAGGTATATGCTTGAAAACCCCGATGATATGATTATAGGTCTTAAAATCGTCATGAAAATCCTTGATTTGAAAGACGGCTACATCGGCGTGGAGCTTAACAAAAAGAACGCTATCGAAGCTCTGAAGGCTTCACCGGAATGTGACGAAAGCATACATATCGTACCGTTAAAGGTAAAATATCCGCAGGGCGCGGAGAAACAATTAATTAAAGCGGTTACGGGACGCAGAGTTCCCGCGGGAGCGCTTCCGGCTGACGCTGGCGCGGTAGTCGTGAACGGAGCAACATCGGTTACAATCGCAAAAGCGATTACTACCGGTATGCCGCTTATCGAAAGAAACGTCACGGTTTCAGGTGACGCGGTAAAAACCCCGTCGAATTTCAGGGTAAGAACAGGTGTTCCGGCATCATTCGTAATCGAAAACGCGGGCGGGTTCATATCCACTCCCGAAAAGGTTATTTCCGGCGGTCCGATGATGGGCATAGCGCAGTATAACACGGAATATCCGATTGTTAAAACGACATCGTCGATTTTAGCGTTGCTGCACGCGCCCAAGACATTTGACCCGGACACGCCGTGTATTCGCTGCGGCAGATGCGTAAACCACTGCCCCATGCAGCTTATGCCGTTTAAGCTCCGCGACGCGGCGCAAAAGGGCGATATTGACATGGCGGCAAAGCATTACGTGACAGAATGTATCGAATGCGGACTTTGCTCATACATTTGTCCGGCGAATAAAAATCTGCTTCAGTATATCAGAATGATTAAGCCTGAGGTATTAAAGAAGCAGCGGGAGGAGGCGCAGAAAAATGGCAGATAATTACATAGTATCATCCTCGCCGCACGTGCATACGGGCGCGACAATACAGCGGATTATGCTTGACGTTATAATCGCGCTTGTCCCGACGACCGCAATGGGCATATACTTCTTCGGATGGTATGCGGCAGTCGTTATAGCGGCATCAATTATCGCGGCTGTGGCGGCGGAATGGATTTTTAACAAAATAACAAAGCAAAGAAATACAATAGGCGATCTGAGCGCGGTTGTGACCGGATTATTATTAGCGCTCAATATGCCGCCCGGGATTCCTATATGGATGGTTATGATAGGCTCGGGATTTGCGATTATAATAGTTAAGCAGCTTTTCGGCGGCTTGGGTAAAAACTTCGTAAACCCCGCGCTCGCGGCAAGATGCTTTATGCTTATCGCATGGACAGGAGCGATGACAACGTTCCGTGAACCGCTTGTTGACGCGGTTGCGTCGGCAACGCCGCTCGCAATCATGAAAGACGGAATAGCGGAAACAATGCCCTCTCTTCTTCAGTGCTTCATCGGAATGAAGGCAGGCACAATCGGCGAGGTTTCGGGAATTGCAATTTTAATCGGTCTTGCGTATCTGCTTATAAGACGCGTTATAAATATTACAATTCCGGCGGTTTACGTATTATCATTCGCAGCGCTGACATTCTTCTTCGGCAAGGACGCAATGGACGTAAATTACCTCATGTATCAGATACTGACCGGCGGATTATTACTCGGAGCCGTATTCATGGCAACCGACTACACAACCACCCCGACAACGCCTTCGGGAATGGTAATTTTCGGCATAGGCTGCGGTGTGCTGACGTTCCTGATAAGACGCTTCGGCGGTTATCCTGAGGGTGTGTCGTTCTCGATACTGCTTATGAACGTGGCCGCTCCGCTGATTGAAAGATACACCATTCCGAAGTCCTTCGGTAACAGAGGAGGTGCGGCAAAGAAATGAACAATGAAACGAACAAGAAAATGAATACAGGCGAAATTATAAAGGTTGGCGTTATCCTGTTTGTGATAACAGCGGTGCTGGCAGGACTTCTGGCATTTGTGAACGCTAAGACCGCTCCGCTGATTGAGCAGAACGCTATTGCCGCCGAGCAGGAGGCAATGAAAACGGTTATGCCCGACGCGGCAGGCTTCGAGGAAACAGAAGTAAACCCAAATGAGTTGGCAGACCTTTCCGCTGAGAATGACGGTGAAGTGAGCAAAGCGTTTGTTGCGCTTGATGCAAGCGGTGAAGCAATCGGCGCTTGCGTAATAACCGTTACCACAGGTTATGACGTGGGAATCCAGACCGTTACTGGCGTTGACAAGAATCTCACAGTAACAGGCGTTGATATCATAAGCATGAACGAGACACCGGGACTTGGTGCTAACGCTAAAAATCCGGAGTTCCGCGCACAGTACGAGGGCAAGAGCGGTGAAATTAAGGTTGTAAAAACCGCTGCCGGCGATGATAGCATACAGGCTATCGCGGGCGCGACAAAATCCTCGAACGGTGTTACAAGGGGCGTAAATCTTGCGCTTCGCGTTGCGGAAAGCTTGCTTGAAGGAGGTAATGAATAATGGCTGAAAAGAAAAACTTCGGTTCGGTTTTCATGAACGGTATTCTTACTGAAAATCCGACTTTGGTTCAATTACTCGGCATGTGCCCCACTCTTGCAGTTACGACGAGCCTCAAGAACGGAATCGGAATGGGACTCAGCGCCACGGCGGTTTTAATCTGCTCAAATCTTCTTATTTCGCTGCTCCGTAAAATCATTCCCGACAAGGTGAGAATTGCGGCGTACATAGTAATTATTGCGGCGTTCGTAACGCTTGTGCAGATGTGCCTTCAGGCATTTGTTCCGTCTTTGTCGGCATCGCTTGGATTATTTATTCCGCTTATAGTTGTAAACTGTATAATCCTCGCGCGCGCGGAATCGTTCGCGTCAAAGAACGGTCCGGTATTATCTGTTGCGGACGGTCTGGGCATGGGATTAGGCTTCACAATAGCGTTGTGCATAATCTCAGCAATCCGTGAGTTTTTGGGCGCGGGTTCGATTATGGGAATTCAGTTATACGGCACGCATGTGCAGCCGGCAACTATTATGATTATGGCTCCGGGCGGATTTATCGTGCTCGGATTGCTGGTCGGCGCGATTAACTTTATTATATCGAAAAAGAGTAAGGAGGAATAAGCTATGGCAGTACAGATTATATCTATTTTACTTTCGGCGCTCCTTACGGAAAACTTCGTAATGGTTAAGTTCTATGGAATTTGTCCGTTTCTGGGGGTTTCGAAGAAGGTTGACACGGCGCTCGGCATGGGTATGGCGGTAACGTTCGTTATGGCGCTTGCCTCCGCGATTACGTGGATTGCAAACAAATTCCTGCTGATACCGTTCGGACTTGAATATTTGCAGACTATTTTGTTTATTCTTGTTATTGCAGGTCTGGTACAGTTTGTTGAGATGTTTGTGAAAAAGTCGATGCCCTCGCTCTATAACGCGCTCGGCATTTATCTTCCGCTTATAACCACAAACTGCGCGGTTCTGGGTGTTACACTCCTTAATGTGCAGAACTATCCATCGAGCTTCCTGTTCGCGCTGCTCTACGGCATTTTTGCGGCGCTGGGATTCACGCTTGCTATTGTGCTTATGGCGGGTATACGCGAAACATTGGATGAAACGGCTATCCCGAAAGCCTTCAGAGGCTTCCCTATCGCGCTTATTACAGCTGGTCTGATGTCCATAGCGTTTATGGGATTTTCGGGATTTTCGATATAAAGGAGGGCGTAACCTATGGATCTTGGAAATATAATTGCCGCGGTATGCGTTGTCGGCGGAACAGGTCTGGTTTTCGGGCTTCTCTTAGCATTTGCATCGCACGTGTTCGCGGTTAAAGTTGACGAAAGATGTGAAAAAATACAGGGTGTCCTGCCCGGCGCAAACTGCGGTTCGTGCGGATACGCGGGCTGTAGCGCATTCGCGGACGCGGTAGTGAAGGGCGAAGCTCCCGTTAACGGCTGTACGGTCGGCAAAGCGCCGGTTGCCCAAAAAATTGCCGCGATTATGGGCACGGAAGCCGGCGAGGTCAGGGACGTAGTGGCGCGCGTTATGTGCGGCGGCGACTGCGCGAGCGCAGAGTACAAGTACGAATACGAAGGTATTGACGACTGCTGGGCTGCGGCGCGTTTCGCAGGCGGCATAAAGCAGTGTACAAGCGGATGTATCGGTCTTGGTCACTGCGTGAGCGTTTGTAAATTTGACGCGATAAGCGTTGTTGACGGTGTGGCTGTGGTTGATGCCGAAAAATGTCAGGCATGCGGAATGTGCGTTAAGTCATGCCCGAAAAACCTTATTAAGCTTATCCCCCGTGACAATCGTCACTGGGTATTATGCTCCAACCCCGAAATAGGCAAGTATGTAAACCACTACTGCAAGAAGGGTTGTATCGGCTGTAAGCTGTGCGAGAAGGCGTGTCATTTTGACGCGATACACGTTGTTAATAATCATGCGATTATCGATTATGACAAGTGTAAAAACTGCGGCTTGTGCGCGAAAAAATGTCCGCGCGGCGTAATCCACGCCGAGCCGCGTCCGGGCGCGGCAAAGCCTGCGCCGGAACCTGCGGCAAGTGAACCTGTGAGCATTTAAAACAGAAAAAAAAATGAGCTGCCCGGCTTGACACGGCGCAAATTATTTAAATTACGGACAAAACTCACCATTCGGAGTACCATCAATCGTATTCCGTCAGGTGAGTTTTTGTTCGTTCTGTATCTGAAATTTATCATAATTATTCAAGTAACCAATCAATTACATTAATCTGCTCAATACCGTCATAGTTTGAACCTTTGCCGATTTCATCAAGCGTCAAAATTGTTTTTGGGTAGTTATCCCGTATTGCACTGTGCCCTTACCTGCCAAACCATATGTTTTATGTTGAAACAGGTCTGATTTTGTGATACAATAACAGAAGAATATTTTAATGGAGATGATTTTTTTGAAACAACTTTATAAAATAATTTCTGCGGCGGTGTGCGCGGTGACTTTGTTTTCATCGTCTGTTTCATTTGCCGCGTCCGGAGATATAGCCGGAAATATTTACTATACGGATATTAAAACTTATATATATCATTCGCCGATTACTTCATATAATATCGGCGGCAAGACCGTCATAGACGCGGAAATCTTAAACTGGCACTACGGCTTTGACGTCTACTGGCTTGCCAACGAGAGAAAGCTTGAAATCACAGACAAGGGCGGTGAATTCAACTCGCTTCAGGCGATGAGCGGCAAGCTTGTCGAGTCATCTGAAGGCGAGGTCGGAACGGTTTCCGGTCCGTACTATGAGACCGATATTGTCACTACCCTGAACGGTGAGCCGATAGAGAGCTACAACATCGGCGGCAGAACCTTCATAGTTGCCGAGGCTATGCGCGACTTTGGGTACAATGTCGATTGGGACGCGGACAAGCGCATCCTTACGGTGACAAAGCCTATGGATTTTTATAAGATAGAAACCGACTACGGCACTATAAAGACAACTTCTGACCATAAACGGAACACCGGCTATGTAATAGTTGAAAGAAATCTTTTACTGACGGATGAGAACTACGAGCATTACGATTTACCACTCCGCTCCGGCTATACTATTCAGGGACCCGGCGTTGAGGACGGATATATGAAGCTTTCCGATGCCCAGGCGGCGCTCAACGCCGAATGTAACTTAGTCGAACAGACTTTTGTGGGGCACACCGACTGGGTGAACGGAATCTCGTATGATACGCCGCGCTACGAATACTATATTGATTTAAAGTTCGACAAAGCCGACATTCCCAAGCCGATATCTCCCATCGAAGACCCGGCGCCCATCGGTTCTCCGATACAGACGAGCATATATAGCTATCCCATAGGGCTTGTCGTAAATGGCGAAAGTGTTCCGATGCTAACTATGGTCGGCGGCAAGGAATACGATAAATCCGCCTGGATTGTCGATGGCGAAATCTACATCCCGACGCATACTTTTGCAAAATTACTCGGATACAACTAAGGAGAGTGACTAACGTGAAAAAGAAGAACCCGACCCGCCGGCGCAATAAATTGCGGGCGGGTACCCCGGAACCTTGTTGTTTCACAATCACGTTATCATGATTTAATTGCCCGTGCGGGTATTTTCTCGCAAGCTTCAAAAATCGCACATGGGCAAAATATCCATTTAACGCCCTATCTGCCCACGATATGAGCGTCAAAATTTTTCATTACTATTTGTGGGCAGAAAGGCTATGGATATTTACATGAAAATCAGCAAAATACTGACAACTTCCGCGTTGACAATTCTTTGCGCCCTTTGCGCATCCGCTGTCGCGCACGGCGAAGTTATAGGCGAGGTTTTATCCACGGATATAGTGGCATTTATTGACGAACAGCCTATAGAATCATTTAACATAAACGACTACACCTATATAATAGCTGAGGATTTGCGCGGCTACGGCTTCTCGGTCGTATGGGACGCGGATGCGAGAACACTCTCGATAGAGCGTGACAAGGACGCGGACAGAGACTTTTTACCAATGGACAAGGTGAACATCAAAAAGAGTGAGGTTCCGTTCCGGGCGCACGTCTTTGATGTGTACAGCACCGATATAGTAACCTTTATCGGCGGTATTCCCGCAAACGCCTATAATGTGAACGGACAGACACTCATTATGATTGATGAGCTGTCAAAGTACGGAGCTTTCTCGTATAACGACGGTGAGCGCTGCGTTAAGATTGATATGGCGGGCTTTGATGAGGAAAACATCCTCGCTAACCCTGCAAACGAAACCTTAACCCTCCCGTGCGATAAGGAAGAGGGAAAAATTTTATATAACGGCGGTGTATCGGACGGAAAGCTCAACGGCGCGGGTGTGATACACGAATCGTACGAGTACACCTACGGACTACAGTCAACCGAGGACTACTATTACAGCGGAAACTTCAAAAACGGTGAAAAAGACGGCTACATCTACTACCACGGCGTAAAAACCCCGCACAACGGCAGCGACAGCCGCGTGCGAACCTACTACAGTCTTGGCAGATACAAGGACGGAAAGCCTGACGGATACTGTCTTGAGCTGGTGTATTTTTACGGCACAGAACTCGGCAGCAGAAGTGAGTCAAAGAACGGTTTTAAGCGGATAATAATCCCTGACCGCGAATATCGGTACGGTTACAGAGTTGACGATGAGGGTTACACCGATTCTCACGGGGACATAATCGACTATGTCCCGACTGACGCGGGAAGAATAGCTGCCGCATATACAGGCAGCGATATGTCGCTTGTTGTATCCGAAAACGGCGACTTGTATGGTTTCGGCTATTTCTACTCGCCGTATAATCAGATGGCAAAGGACGTTCCCGTAAAGCTTGACAGCGGGATTTCTTCTGCATACGCAGGTTACAGCTACGGCTCGACTGTTATAGACAAAAACGGAAAACTCTACTATCTGTGGGACAAGATACAGAAATACAAAAACACCGACGTACCCGTTGTGTTCGGCGGTGTTAAAAAGACTTTAGGCGATCTCTTTCTCACAGATGACGGAAAGCTGTACAGACTAAACACAGGGTATGATTGGACCATGTACGACCCGCCGACCTTGATTGCAGAGAATGTCGTTGATTTTTCAGGCGATATGCAAAGGCATTTGTTCCTTAAAGACGATGGTTCTGTATGGTTTATGCGCTTAAACGAGAGCCTTAGCGGTACCGAATGGCGGGACGGTCTTGACCTATCAACACCGGTCAAAGTTTTTGACAATGCCAAGGCGATCTCTTCTAAAGAAAGAAATCTTGTCATAGATGAAAATAATACCCTTTGGGGCTGGTCGTCTGATTTCTATAACACAGAATACGAGAACAGCGAATCCGTATTCCACACAAAGAGACCGATAAAGATTGCAGAGGATGTCATTTCGACCGAAGCTTCCTCCTCTTTCATCGCGTATATTAAGACAGACGGTTCGCTCTATGTCTGTCCCGACTATACCGAACCGGGTAACGAAACAACATTCGGCATCAGCGCGGAAACAAAGCTGCTCGACGGTGTAAAACAGTTTTCCGTAAGATACAATGTAATTCTCGCCGTGCGGAATGACGGAACGCTCTGGGTGTGGGGCAAAAATTCCGACGGCTTAGGCTTAGGTTCGGTAACCGAGGCACAGACGCCGACTCAGATAACGAGATTCTCCGAATTTATAAATTAAAGGAGACAGACCTATGAAAAAAACTGATCTTATCAAAAAGTTAATTGTCACAGCATTAGTTGCTGCGCCTGTGTTCAACTTCGCATATGCCGACGCAGCAAACGCAAATACCGGAGAAATCATCGGAAAGATATACTCTACCGATATTCTCGCCTATGTCAACGGCAGACAGGCACCATCCTATAACATAGGCGGCCGCACCGTTATTGTGATAGAGGATTTGGCTGAGCGCGGATACGGTATAGGCTATGACTATAATGACGACGAACGCACTCTGATGGTTGAAGCCTCTTTTTGGCCTAACAGCAATATCTTTTACGGTGACGGACCCGCTATAGAGCGCGGGACCGTTGGCAAAATTGTGGGAGACGTGTACTCTACCGACATCGAGGTTATCTTTAACGACAGTAAGGTGCCGTCTTACAACATAGGCGGAAAGACTGCCGTGTGCATAGAGGATTTGGGCAAGCTTGACGGGTCAAGCCCCAACGAAGAATACGGCTTTTCCAAATACCTCTGTAACTATGAATGGGATGCGGAAAACAAGACCATAAGCTTAAATTCCGCCGGCGGATATATGATGCATGAGATTGGTATATCCAGCATAAAGTACCTTGCAAACGACAATGTTCTGACCGCTGAGTACAGTCCGTTTAACGATTTTTCCAGCGGTCTCTATGTTCAGGACGGATACACCTACAAAAACTCAGAGGAATTCAACGCTGAAAAGAATATTATAAAACCGCTTTATCTCAAAACAGGCGATGAACTAAACCGTGTAGGACTCTGCTGGGCTAATGATAACAATTCTACGGAAATATATTTTGATGATATCGACATGGTAAGAAGTTATGTTTCCGCACTTATTACTCCGCCAACTCCCTATGAAGAAACGCTCAGTATCCTCAACGATGGCATAAACTATAAAACTATCGACAGGATGGAGCTTGAGAAGTACGACTTTTTGGTAGTTGAGTCGCTTAAGGAAGATAACATATGGCAGGAAGATTATCATGATGTGTTTTATTTTATTGCGGCAAAGAACGGCGGTTTTGTAAATGTTTATCAATCGTCCACCTTATATACAGAGCGTACGCTTGAACAGACCGGGGCAAATTCTCTGACGGTAACGGTTTGGCCGTTTGCCGGTCCGCACGGAGCAACCTCAATGAATATAAATATCAACTGCGAAGACTACATAATTTAACTTACGAATATAATCAGCGCTGCTCACGAATCTAATCGGAAAGGTGTCACGGTTATCACATACCGCGCGCAGACGAACAATCTCACAGATACAGAAAAGGGGCTGCCCAATTTAGCGCAGACCATAGAAAGGCATTGAATCAGCATAAAGCCTGAATTTTTAGATTATTTTAAATAGTTTAAAGGAGGTGTTGCTTAACGCAACACCCCCTTTCTCTTTTATCTGCTATCGAAAATTCAAATACCGGACAACAGTTATTATTTTTTAATCTTAGTATATGCAAAATACGGATAAGCGCCCGACATCGTATAGCCTTTCACGTAGTCCTGTACAAGAGCCGGCGTATTAAAGTTGAACAGCGGGATCAAATAGACATTTTCCTCCACCAGATAATCTTCCGCCTCGTGCAGAGCGTTGTTGAACTCCACAGTATCCACCGTCTTGTAGGCATCAGTAATCATCTGATCAAACACGGGATCCTCTACTGCAGGGGTGATACCCATAGCGGTTGAGGTGGATGACACCCACATATTCAGATACTGAATAGCGCTGTCTGTAAAGGCGAAACTATAGTACGCAACCTGAAAATCGCCCTGATCAAGCTGATCGTAAAAGACGCTCGACTCTACGCTTTGAAGCTCCACATCAATTCCCACGTTCTTCCACATCTGCTGCAGTTTGCCTGCCACAGCGCCGTGAACGCCGCTGTTGGAATACTTGTATGTGATATGAAGTGGATTACTCTCGTTATAACCTGACTTGGCCAGAAGGGCTTTTGCCTGCTCCGAATCGTATGTCAGAGAATACCCGTCCGCGTCACCCTCAGAACGGAACGAACCTTTGACACCGGGGATATTATCAGGCACATAACCGTTGAGCACCGGATAGTACAGGTCGCCGCCGAGAACGCTGACAACGTCTTTCTTATCAATAGCAAGCGCAAGGGCGCGACGGATATTGACATCGTTTGCCCACTCGGGACCGCTTGAACCGGAGTTAATCAACAGGAAATAATTTGACGGCTGAACCGTCACCCACAGTTCCTGCGTCCCCTCATAGGACTTGGTCGCATCAGCAGACATATCAAGGGTCACATCGACCTCTCCGGACTGATAAGCCAGGGTTCGGCTACTTTCATCCGGCATACACATGAAAGTAATAGTATCCGCGTTCACTTCATCCGCAAACCTGTAATTCTCATTTTTTTCCAGGATCACTTTATCCGTCTCGTTGCACTCAGTCAATGTGTACGCGCCGCTGGTGGGATAGCCGCCGTTAAAGGCCCACATGGACTCATGCTGTGTGGCAAAATCCTCGCGGACAGGAAACCAACCGTATGGGTTGGACATCAGATCGGTCAGGTATCCGCACGGCATCGAAAGCCGCAGGACCAGAGTAGTATCATCCACTGCTTCCACACCGACATAACTGTGATCCGCTTTCGTGCAGTCAAATGATTCACCCTCCTGCATAGCCGCCTCAAAGTACTTTTCCGCGCCATCAATGAAATTCATCAATTCACAAATCGACAGAGCATAGGCATTATCCGCGCCGTAGGAAAGAGCTCTCAAATAGGAATACTCAAAATCATAGGCGGTGATAGGTACACCGTCGCTCCACAGGGCATCGGGCACCATGTGGAATGTATAGGTCAATCCGTCTTCTGAAACCTCGTAGCTCTCGCAGAGATCGTTAATTGCCTCCCCATCCGGTCCCCTGCGGAACATACCGGAATACAGATGTGTCAGAATATACGAATTTGCGACTTCCGTATTGATTGCCGGATCAAGGGTGGTGAACTGATATCCAACGGCAACGGTGAGGTCGTTCTTTCTTTGCGTTCCACAGGCTGTCAACACCCCTACAGCGGTGATAATCATTGCCACAGCCAGCAATTTTGTCAGTGCCTTCTTCATAATCATACCTCTTTTCTTTATTTAACAGCGTTTGGATGTATCGACCAATAGCTGTAATCTTACATCATAATCCGAAAGATGTTCATAGCAGAGAACATCAGATCCGATCGGCAGAGTGTCCTTTTGGCGCCGCCTCGGCTGATTCCGTCTTTCAGGCTCTTTATAAATGCTACTTTAGACAGATTGCTGATATTCCTTAGGAGTAAAGTTTTTCAGAATCCTGTACGGCGCGGAAAGTTTAATCGGTTTGGTCTGTTTTTACTCAAATTATACTATACTTTTCCTGTATTTTCAAGGTGTTTCATCAATTTTCACATAAACATCACCGCGTAAGAATTCCGGAAGAGGCACAAAAGGATATCTTTATTTAACAGACTATACCGTAGTTATGAATATTGTCAGAAAAAACGAAAAAAGAATGCTGCAAGTTTGTATTAATATAGCTGTAGTCTGTTACATATCACGTAAATGCAGGTATTAAAAATGGTTCAAACGTAATATTTGAACCGTTTTTTGTTGAGCCTAAAAAATCAATATCCGAACCCAAGAATGTGAGTTCGGATATCAATGATTATGGTGAACCGTTTTGCACCAAATTCGAATTTTCCAATTCCTCCAGTGTAATCGTCCTTGTTCCGTCCTTGATATTGTATGTAATAACAAGTTTATCATCATAGAGATATATCGAATTAACAAACGTGTCAACAAGATACTGCCTGTTTTCTTCAATGTCCATATCCAGATATTTGAATCGACTAATCCAGAATATAATATTTTCTTTCGATAAAGCCGGATGCTCGATTTCCTCATTCATTATAGAAACCTCAATATCCGATTTACGTCGCTCCAATTCTTCTAAACGCTGTTTTGTCGAGGAAGTCACTACGCCCATCTGAATTGCGTCGAGCATGTTATTTATACTTGCTTCAAGATCACTCAAACTTTTTCGCAACGCCTTTAATATCGTATTTTCTTTGAATTGTAGATTATAGATAGTGTCGGCTATACGCTCAATAATGTCATCATGCAAAACCATTTCTTTTGTCAGTCTAATTACCAAATCCTCAATCCAGTCTTTTTTAACCGCCCTTTTGCCACAGGTTTTGCGGCGTTTGTTATTTGCGCATTTATAGTAGTGATACATATTACCTTTGGAGCCGTAACCGCTTTCACCTAACATCAGCGCACCGCATTTTCCGCAAAACAGTTTTGTGCTCAGCAGATAATTTATTTTAGCTTTTTCCTTTGCCGGAGCATGCTTATTGCGCTCCATTCTTTGCTGAACCTTTTTGAAAATATCTTCTGAAATAATAGGTGGTATGCCTCCGGGGATTACAATATCCTTGTATTTATACTCGCCGATATATTTACGGTTTTTCAACATCATGTGCAAGCTGCTCTTATTGAAATCCGCCCCTTTTGTGGATTTGAATCCCCGGCTGTTTAATGAATTAACTATATCTATAATCAAATCGCCGTTTGCGTAACGAGTAAAAATTTCCTCAACTATTGGTGCAGTATCAGGATTTACGGCATACCGCCTATCGCTTCCCACCATATAACCGAGCGGCATAGTGCCGCCGTTGTACTTGGCTTTAAGAGCATTTTCTGTCATACCGCGCGTGACCTTCTGCGATAGCTCAGCCGAATAATATTCCGCATAGCCTTCAAGCATTGATTCGAGAATAATTCCCTCCGGTCCGTCGGAGATAGTTTCCTTTGCCGAAATGACTTTAACACCACTTTTGCGAAGAATTGATTTATAGTGCGCCGAATCATATCTGTTTCGGGCAAACCTGTCCAACTTCCACACGAGCACTACATCAAACAAGCCTTTGGAGCTATCTTTAATCATGCGTTGAAATTCAGGTCGATTGTCAGTTTTGGCGGATAAAGCACGGTCTATGTAATTTTTAACGATTACTATATCATTTTTGTCAGCATATTCTTTACATTCCCGAAGCTGACCCTCAATAGATTCTTCTCCCTGATTATCACTGCTATAGCGGGCGTATATTACGGCTTTCATCAGACCTCACTCCCCTTTAGCATATCAAACAGAGCCTGCTTCAATTTGCCGTTTAACGGCGATTGTGGGTCAAAGCACATATCAATAAAACTTCTGAACTGTTCGTTATCCGTATCAAACTTCGGTTTGAATTCATATGACATACCCTCCGGCTTGTCCGTTCTGCCGTAGAGGTAGTCCATTGATACATTAAAATAATCCGCATATTTCAAAAATATATCGCACGGCGGCTCTGATTGGTCGTTCTCATATCGGTTTATTGCTGATTGTGACGATCCGATTACTTTCGCAAATTTGTCCTGCGACATCATCGTACTGTTACGTAATAATCGCAGTCTTTCACCTAATCCATCCATAGAATACACCTCCGATTTCCATCAATTATATTGTAACCCCATTTGTGATTTTTGTCAACCCTCAGCAGCAATATTCCTAATTGATTTTCTTGAATCACTCATCAGCACTTGTCGTATTTCTTCCAGATTGGAATCCTCAATATAGCCATCAATTCTCATTAAGATATTTAGTAAGTTAGCACATCTTAATCTAATATTATGGTCTAATGATTTATGTAATTCTTTTATACACCATAAGATGTATTCTAAATAATTTCTATTACTATCTTTAACAATATAGTTTATCATTTTTTCATTTTCATCTATCTGACGATTTAATATATGCTCAATTCCTTTCAATGCATTTTTAAATAACTTTAGAGAATTATTGCTTGTATTTCCCGATATT
>JAFLUB010000013.1 GCA_022509025.1 Oscillospiraceae bacterium
GTAATCGCTGATAAAGAATATCTTTCAAAGAAGTCATGCTGGATCTTCGGTGGTGACGGTTGGGCATATGATATCGGCTTCGGCGGTGTTGACCACGCTCTTGCTTCAGGCGCTGACGTAAACGTGCTCGTATTCGATACAGAGGTTTATTCAAACACAGGCGGTCAGTCCTCAAAGGCTACACCGACAGGCGCTATCGCTCAGTTCGCTGCAGCAGGTAAGGAAGTTAAGAAAAAGGATCTCGCAGCAATCGCTATGAGCTACGGTTATGTATACGTTGCTCAGGTTGCTCAGGGCGCAGACCAGAACCAGTTATTAAAGGCTCTTATTGAGGCTGAAAGCTACAACGGTCCGTCACTCGTTATCGCTTATGCTCCGTGTATCAACCACGGTATCAAGGGCGGTATGAGCATCGCTCAGACAGAGGAAAAGAAGGCTGTTGCGGCAGGTTACTGGCATCTGTTCAGATTCGACCCGAGACTCGCTCTTGAGGGCAAGAATCCGTTCCAGCTTGATTCTAAGGCTCCGACAATGGATTATGAAGAATTCATCATGGGTGAAGTTCGTTACAATTCACTTGCGCGTTCTAACCCTGAAAGAGCTAAGGAGTTGTTCGCTAAGGCTAAGAAGAATGCGGAAGAAAAGTACGCTCATCTTGTAAAGCTTGCTGAATAATCGAAAATATGCTTATATAATAAAACGGGCACCGCTTCAAAGCGGTGCCTATTTTGTTGATGCGTCGCAGTACTAAATCAAAACGGCGCAAAAAACGCATCGCCGAAGCAATGCGTTTTTTAATTAATCCAGCTTCAATACCGACATAAACGCCTCCTGCGGCACCTCTACGCTGCCGACCTGACGCATACGTTTCTTTCCTTCCTTCTGTTTTTCCAGAAGTTTCTTCTTACGCGTAATATCGCCGCCATAGCACTTGGCAAGCACGTCCTTGCGCATTGCCCTTACAGTTTCGCGCGCGATAATCTTTGAGCCAATTGCCGCCTGAATAGGTACTTCAAAAAGCTGTCTTGGGATTGCTTCTTTAAGCTTCTCCGCCATCTTTCTGCCGCGTGAATATGCGCTGTCTTTATGAACTATAAACGAAAGCGCGTCGACCATCTCGCCGTTAAGCAGAATATCAAGTTTAACAAGGCTTGAACGGTTATAACCGCACAACTCATAGTCAAATGAAGCATAGCCCTTTGTGCGTGATTTAAGAGCGTCAAAGAAGTCGTATATAATCTCATTAAGCGGCAGGTCATAGAAAATCTCCGCTCTTGTTTCGTCCATATACGTCATATCCTTATAGATACCGCGTCTTTCCTGACAAAGCTCCATAACGTTGCCGACATAATCCTTCGGAACCATTATATTAGCCTTTACCATCGGCTCCTCCATATAGTCTATCTCAGCGCCGTCAGGAAGATTAGCGGGATTATCCACCCACACCATCTCACCGCTTGTCTTATATACCTTATAAATAACGCTCGGCGCGGTTGTGACAAGGTCAAGATTGTATTCTCTTTCAAGTCTTTCCTGTATGATTTCCATATGAAGAAGTCCCAAAAAACCGCATCTGAAACCGAAGCCCAACGCAACCGATGTTTCCGCTTCAAACATGAGCGCGGCATCGTTAAGCTGCAGCTTTGAAAGAGCGTCCTTTAAATCCTCATATTGCGCTCCGTCCGCAGGATAAATACCGCAATACACCATCGGATTAACCTTTTTATAGCCCGGGAGCGGTTCTTTTGCAGCGTTCTTTACCGTTGTAACGGTATCACCTACTCGCGTATCCTGAATATTTTTAATACTTGCCGCGATATATCCTACATCTCCGGCGGACAGTGTTTTTGTAGGAATAAGCCCTGACGGGTGCATATATCCGACCTCAACAACATCAAACTGCGCGCCCGTGGCCATCATCTTTATCCTGTCTCCCACCTTTACGGAGCCTTCTTTAATTCTTACATAAACAATTACGCCCTTATAACTATCATAATAGGAATCAAATATCAGCGCCTGCAGCGGCGCGTTTTCGTCGCCCTCGGGAGCCGGTATATTATTTACAATTTCTTCAAGCACGCTTTCCACATTGAGTCCTGTCTTTGCGGAAACCTTCGGCGCGTCCTCTGCCGGTATTCCGATTACGTCCTCAATCTCACGTATAACAACCTCCGGCTGTGCGGAAGGCAGGTCAATCTTATTTATAACCGGCACAACCTCAAGATTATGGTCAATCGCAAGGTATGTGTTTGCCAGAGTCTGTGCCTCTATTCCCTGTGACGCGTCAACTATCAGGATTGCGCCCTCGCACGCGGCAAGAGAACGTGAAACCTCATAATTGAAGTCAACGTGTCCCGGAGTATCAATAAGATTAAGCGTGTACAATTCTCCGTTATCTCGCTTATATTTCAGCGTTACAGCGTGAGCCTTTATAGTTATTCCTCTCTCCCGCTCAAGATCCATATTATCGAGAAGCTGCTCCTCCATGTCCCGCGCCTCTACTTCTCCGGTAAGCTCCAGAAGTCTGTCAGCAAGCGTGGATTTGCCGTGGTCTATATGCGCTATAATACAAAAATTTCTTATTTTTTCCTGTCTTTCATTTGGCATTATTTTCTCTCCTAAGTTTATCCGATATTTATCTATTATATATTTTACCACATTTTTTCTTTATGTGCAACGGTTATTTTGCCGTCAATACAGCGGCAATGGCTCTTGCTGCATATCTTCCGCCAATCTTCGCCTCCGATAGCGTGTTACCGTTACTTCCCACCTCAAGAATGAGGCTTCCCATTGTAGCATGTTCGTTAAATCTTTCCGTGCGTAGATTTATCGGACGCATAAGTCCCGGATACATTATTCCGGCAGCATTCTGTATCTTCGCAGCAAATTTCAGATTTTCACGCCAGTTATTATGCCAGAGCCCCATGCTGTCTGTGCCTGCCACTATCATAACCTGTGCCGTACTCACACCGTTTTGCTCACACGCCACTCTTAATTTTGAGCCGTCAGGATATATAAACGCGTCACGGTGAACATCAAGCACAATCTTTATAGATGGATTATTTTTAAGCTGATTCTCTATTGTACCGAGGGCTCTTGTGTATGATCCCTGATACGATGGGTAATCATGATATGTTGTATCATGTATTGTCTTTATACCGTTTTCCTCAAGCACCGCGCATATCTCGTTTCCTACTGCTATGACATTAAATTCTTCATTTGTATTGCGCTCTGTTTCACCGTTCGCCTGATCGCCATCGTAGCATTCTGTTGTGTGGGTATGCATCACAAGCACCTGCGGTCCGTCTGTATCAGTATCAAACGCTAACTCCTCCGCGCATAGAGCGTTTAAATCTACACTGTATTTTGTTGCATTGCTCATCTGCAGTCCCGATGCTGACGCTATCCGGGCACTGTCCGGAAACGGCGGTTCAGATGTGTTTCCATCTTCTTCTGTGTCTGTTGTTTTATGTCTGTCTGTATTTTCTTCTGTTTCCGGGCTATCTTCTCTATCTCTGTTCTCTTCCGGCAATATTTCATCGGTTGTCCCATCAAAAACTGACATATACTCGCTTATTATGGTTTCACCTCTGTCAATATCGAAACCGAGAATAGCATTTATGACAGCTTTTAAATCCGGACTTTTTTTACCGTTATCAGGCAATCCCTCAGATAGTATTTCCTTATATATATCATCGTTTACTTTAAACACGGCAACAGGTCGTTTTGCAACTATAAAGGCGACAGCCGCACATATTGCAAAACTGAGAAGCACGGAAAAACACAGGCGTATTTTTTTTCTTGTAATTACTATTGTTTTGAATTTCATGATTTTGTCCCCTTCTATCTGCGCTATATTATAAATACGCACAAGTTTCTCAAATATGTTCAAAAAAAATATAAAAAAAGCTTGCTTTTTTATTTTGACTATGGTATAATTTTGTAGTTATTACGGATAGTCCTCTGCCTTGGTCGGCACGAATGTCCCAGATTATAAGGAGGATTTAATGATGAATACACAAGAAATCATTAACGCTTTGACAAAAGACCAAATAAGAACTGATTTACCGGAACTTGTTGTTGGTAACAACGTTAAGGTTTATCAGAAAATCGTCGAGGGTTCACGTACAAGAACTCAGATGTTTGAAGGTACCATTATAAAGGTACAAGGCGGCGGCATCGCTAAGACTTTTACCGTAAGACGTATTTCTTACGGCGTAGGAGTAGAGAAAACATGGCCTGTTAACTCACCTAACATTGAAAAAATTGAGATTTCAAGAAAAGGTAAGGTAAGACGTGCCAGACTTTATTATCTGCGTGACAGAGTCGGTAAAGCAGCGAAGGTTAAGGAAAAGATTTGATTTCCTTACGCATATAAAAGGGACATGTCTGTGTCCCTTTTTTTATAATCAGCAAATCAAATTTAATATTTTATTAACCATTTATTAATTGCAAATTCATATATATGCATTATAATAATCACAAAATTAATTATGGAGGGAAATACTGTGAGCGAACATGAAGAAGTAACAGAAACAATAACGGAAGAAAAAAAGAATACAAAGAAAAGCATCGGAAAAGAAATCTGGGAATGGGTTTATACTCTTGCAATCGCTATTATAGTAGCAATGCTTATAAAAGGATTTCTTTTTGACATTGTAAGAGTTGACGGTTCAAGTATGTTTCCTACACTCGTGAACAATGACAGACTTATTGTCACAAAGCTTGGATATAAGCCGCATCAGGGTGATATTATTATTCTTGACAGTGAGTATAAGAACAGAGAGGAATATTATCACAGGCTGGCAGTATCAGAAGACAAGGACGGTCTCTCTTTCATAGATAAACTTTTAGCATCGAGAAATATGCCGGATAATCTCAAAAAGAAATACTACGTAAAACGCATCATTGCAATGCCCGGCCAGACAATTGATCTTGCAGACGGAAACGTATATGTAGACGGTGTACAGCTTGATGAGCCGTATTATGACGGAACGACATCATCTATAGACCCCACTGTGGAATATCCGATTACCGTCGAAGAAGGCTGCGTGTTTGTAATGGGAGACAACAGAAATCACAGTAAGGACAGCCGTTCATCAGAACTCGGTCAGGTTCCTTATGAGGCAATTTTAGGAAAATCACAAATAAGACTCTGGCCTCTCACAGAAATAGGCCGGACAAAATAAAAGCAGAAAGGCTACGTATATTTTTATGCAGAATTTACAATGGTATCCCGGACACATGGCGAAAACCCGCCGTCTTATTGAGGATAACCTTAAGCTTATAGATGTGGTTGTTGAAATACTGGACGCGCGTATTCCTTTTTCAGGGCGTAATCCGAGTTTTGATGATATTATACGAAATAAACCACGCCTTCTTGTACTGAACAAGTCTGATTTAGCAGATAAAAATCGTACAGGCCAATGGATTAAATGGTATGCGCAGAAAGGACTAAAGGTAATCCCCATAAGTTGCGCTACCGGCGCAGGTATAAATACTGTCCTGAACGAAGCAAGAGCGCTTATTCAGGATAAAATAGACCGCGAAAAGGAAAAAGGCAGAAACCGCACTCTGAAAATTATGATGGTCGGTATTCCGAACGTTGGTAAGTCAAGTCTGATTAACCGCCTTATCGGAAAAGCAAGCACTAAAACAGGTGATAAACCGGGTGTAACACGCGGTAAACAGTGGCTTCGCATAAAGGGCGATGCCGAGCTTCTCGATACTCCCGGTATTCTTCCGCCAAAGTTTGAGGATCAATCGGTGGCTGTACGTCTCGCATACACAGGCGCGATAAAAGATGAAATCATGAACACTGAACTTCTCGCCTATTCCCTATGCGATTACCTTCGCGATAATTATTCCACAGACCTTTGCGCGCGCTATAAGCTTCAAAGTGTGGACGGCTTAGAGGGATATGAAATATTAGAAAATATAGGCAGAAAGCGCGGATTTGTTATATCCGGCGGAGAGATAGATATGGAACGCGCCGCAAATATGGTTCTTGATGAACTACGAGGCGCAAAAATAGGAAATATCACATTAGAAGTTCCTCAGGATACGGAAAACATTTCAGAGTAACAAAAAAACCGAAGCATAAGCTTCGGATTTTTTGTTTACTCGAAAAATTATTTAACGATGAACTTATCAAGCTCTGCCATGAACTTATCGCAATCATCAGAATGTACTTCAACCTTAATAGGCTTAGAAAGATCCAAACTGAATATACCCATGATAGACTTAGCATCAACAACATATCTACCTGATGTCAGATCCACGTCGAAATCATACTTACTTACGGTATTCACGAAGTCTTTTACATCGTTAATAGAGCTTAATAATAACTCAAATGTTTTCATAATACTACTCCTCCTTATTCGTGCGTGTAGCCTATTTATTTGTAATCTCTTACAGATACTATAATACAACTTTTTCCTTAATTAGTCAATAGGTATTGCGTTTTAATTAAAATTTTTATATAATAATACTAATGCAAATAAATTTTTTATCATCTTTTGTGGTAAAACTGATATATCGGAAAGGTAGTTAATATGAAAACAGCAGCATTATATACTCTTGGATGCAAGGTTAATCAATATGAAACAGAAGCTATGGCTGAACTTTTCAGCGCCGCCGGATATGAAATAGTGGATTTCAGCGAAAAATCGGATATATATGTTATAAACACTTGTTCTGTTACTAACATGAGTGACAGGAAATCAAGGCAGATAATACGCCGCGCTAAAAAGACAAATCCTGATTCTCTGATAGCCGTTACCGGCTGCTATGCGCAGACCGCGCCCGACGAAGTGCTTTCAATTGACGGAGTGAATATAGTAATAGGCACTAAAGACAGAAAAAACATAGTAAATCTTATAGAAACTCTTGAAACAACATCAAGCATAAATCACGTATCGGATATCATGAGTAACCATGAATTTGAGGAGTTACAGATTAAGAACTATTCAGACAGAACACGCGCATTTATTAAAATTCAGGAGGGATGCAATCAGTTTTGCTCTTACTGCGTTATCCCCTATGCGCGCGGTCCTGTTAGAAGCCGTCCTATGAAAGAAGTAATCAGGGAAATACAAGAACTTGCCTCAAACAGCTTTAAGGAAATTATTCTGGTTGGTATTCACGTCGCTTCATACGGTGTTGATATAGAAAACACGTCACTGGAGACATTGATAACTGAGATTGATAAAATTGAAGGAATCGAACGCATACGCTTGTCTTCAATAGAACCTATGACACTAAACAGCGCATTCATAGACAAAATAAAGGATTCAAAAAAGCTATGCCATCACTTTCATATATCACTTCAATCCGGCTGTGATGCAACCTTAAAGCGTATGAACAGAAAATATACGGCGCTACAATTTAAAGAAATCGTGGACGGTTTAAGAGCCGCATTCCCTGACTCGGCAATTACAACGGATATAATGGTAGGCTTCCCGGGCGAAAGTGATGAAGAATTTACTGAATCGCTTAATTTTATACGTGAAGTAGAGTTTGCAGACGCGCATATTTTCCAGTATTCAAGGCGCAAGGGAACGCCTGCGGCAAAGCGACCGGATCAGATTCCTCCTGAAATTAAAGAAAAACGAAGTAAAATTATCATATCCGAAACAGAAAAATCGAGAGATGCATTTTTAGAAAAATTCATCGGAAAGTCAATGCGTGTTTTATTTGAAAGACGCACAAAAGACGGACTTTTTGAGGGAAAAACGGATAATTATATAACGGTTCATGTTCCATCGGATATTGACCTGAATGATCAATTCAAAGATGTACTGCTTGAAAGAAACGAAAACGGCATTATGATTGGAAAGATTACAGAATGAAAAAACGGTGTTCGCCTCCTTCGAAGCGACACCGATTTTTAATTAGCCCATCATCTGAATTGCGTCCTGAAGCCACCATTCACCTATATCAAGAGCCTTATACAGATTTTCTCTCTCACCCTTGCGGTAAACCTGACCCTTTCCGAATTCACCGGTATTATCCATTACCTGTACCTTTATTTTGCATGAAGACTTTATATCATTATTATCCTTTGCTTCGACAATATCAAGCGCAAGTATACATTTATCCTCAAGATTTCCGTAATATATCCTGTCTCCGCACTTTATAAGCGGTTTACCTTTATAGGTTAAAAGCTTTTTCTTTTTAGGTGCTGCCATACTATATTCTCCTCTCAAATACAAGTCCATAGTTACCATATAATAATATTCTAACATATAAATTAGCAAAAATCAACTTTTTATTTAAATTTTTCAATCATTATCCTTCTCATATATAAATTTATCCATTTTTTCTGTTATATCAAATTTTTTCAATCCGGCTATATAGCCTGCCAGAGTTGCAGACACCGGCACAACCACCATAGCAATAACAGAATATACTGTTAAATATCCATTTGACATATTCATTATACCGTTATATGGGAAAGACCAGCAATAGAAAAGAATATTTAAAATAGTTGGAATAACACCCGACAATCCGGTGTCTGCTGCATATTTAATCCATATCACTTTATATACAGCCACAAAAACAAGATTAACCAAAACAATAAGGCATCCGAAAAGCACAGCCTTTATCTTGCTCGGCTTAAGTGGTGTATAAGGCTTATTGTCAAGAGTGGCAAACCTTTTGGAAGAGGTATACAACAAAACAAAATTAACCAACATAAATATAAGCGAAAGAATTTCCTTTGCCACACTAATATTGGTGAAATACCAGAAGGCAATCATCCCGAACACAAATGCAATCCCCGATGCCGCCAGCTGAACAAACAGCATATACAGAAATTGATACCGCACTGTTATTTTCATTGAATCTCTCATATTTAAACCTCCAATTAATATGTTAATAAATGGTGAGATGCGCAGTCTATTGCATCACAATCCCAACGCGGGGAAAGAGACAAGCAGATTGCCATTTTGAGGAGTGCAGACGTATGTTGATACTTCAAGCTCCGATAAATGGTGAGATGCGCAGTCTATTTCGCCGCGTTCAAGCCGGCAAGATAGCCTGACGCCCATGCCCATTGCAAATTATACCCTCCGCAGTCACCGTCAATGTCGAGAACCTCACCGACAGCATACAGATTATTGACTAATTTTGATTCCATGGTGGCAGGATTAAACTCACTTGTCACAGCGCCGCCCTTAGTCACCTGAGCGTTATTCCAGGACATTGTTCCTGTTATATTAAAATCCCATTTCTTTATCGTATCGCAAATACGATTGATTTCATTTTCGGTAAGAGTGATAGCATATCTGGAAAGCGGCTCTATGAGCGCGCATTTCAGAACTGTCTGCCCTACGCGCTTAGGAAACATTCCGACAAAGAAGTTCTCAAGCGTTATTTTGGGTCTTTGAGCAATACGTTTCAGTATTTCATTATATAATTCTTCACGTGTAAATCTATCCATAATATCAAGCGATACAACTTTGTTATCGTAAAGTCTCGACGACAGCGAGAATATCGCAGGTCCGGAAATGCCGTACTCAGTGAATAAGACTTCGCCGAACTCACTTGATTTTCCCAGCGTCACATTAGCGTCAAGCTTGATACCCTTTAGCTTTTTAACAACATCCGTTTCCGTTTTCAGTTGAACTAAAGACGGAGTGAGCGCAGTTATTTTGTGTCCAAATGATTTCAGTATCTCATATCCCATTCCTTTTGAGCCGAGATTGGGAGCGGCTTTTCCACCAGTCGCAATGATAACTTTATCGGCTCTTTCCGCCCGGCCATCATATGACTTTACAAGAAAGCCGTCTTCCTTTTTTGAAACAGAACTCACTTCAAAAGAGGTGACAACCTTGATATTCTCCATTTCTTCTATCTTAAAACGGAGAACGTCCAGTACCGATGAGGCCTGATTTGAATAAGGGTACACCTTGCCGTCCTGTTCAATATTTATCACTATACCCAGCTTTTCAAAAAATTCTATCGTTTCATCAATCCAGAATCTGTTTTTCGCGCCCAGAATAAACTTAGGATTTTCCCCGTGATAGTTCTCTAAGCCGGCATTCATATTTGTCATATTACAGCGTCCGTTTCCGGTAGCAAGTATTTTTCTGCCTATCCTCTCGCTGCTCTCATATACTGTAACAAGAGCTTCTTTGTTTTCCGCTGCCGCTATAGCAGCAACAAGGCCTGAAGCGCCACCGCCTATAATAGCAACACTATTCGTCATTGTTTTCATTTTCCTCTGAAATATCTTTCTTTGTCTCTCTTGTTTTTATATACTCTGACGCAACAGCGCGTATAATAGCAACAACAGGTACCGAAATAAGCATTCCTACAAATCCGAACAGCGTACCGCCTACCGATACGGCAAATATAATCCATAACGGTCTTATTTCAAGAGTCTGTCCCATAATTTTGGGTCCCAAGAGATTTCCGTCAATCTGTTGCAGAATAAGCAATATAATACCTGTCCATATTCCCTTCCATAGTCCTCCTGTGATAAAGGTTACTCCTATCGCAACCACACAGGATATTATAGAACCAAAATACGGTATCATATCCATAGCTCCTATAAACAAGCCCAGGATAAGCGCGTATCTGACCTTAAGAACAGCCAGCACAATACTTGAAATTATAGCCATTATAATGCTGCAAGTCAGGCGGCTGTAAATATAATTGGTAAAAATATCATTTACACGTTTTGCATGATTTATAACCGCATCCACCGTTTTTTGCTTCAGGAATACTCCAATAAGGTATATCAGGGAATTCTGCAAACGCTCTTTGTCTATAAGCATATATATAGACGCAACAATAGCAACAAACGTATCAAATACACCGCTCGTTGCGCTGAACACGCCTTGCGCGTACTTGCCGAACTGGGTCATATCTATGGAATCAAACAGCCTTTCAATGCCGTAATTAAAATCCAGATTTGCAAGATTAAATCTATTGGCAATTTCAAAACCTGACAGATAATTCTTAAATGCTTCAATATACCCCGGAGCGCTGTTATATAAATCAGTAATGTTATTATACAATGCCGGAATAAGCATCCTCAGTATAAGCAGCACTATCGCAAAAGCAGTAAGGTATATAATTATGATACTGATTCCCAAAACATGTTTTGATATGAACGGATTATTTATTTTTCCAAGAAGCTTTTGAAGTCTTTTAGCCGGCATATTGAGTATATACGCTATTATAAACGCCAGCATAAATGGCTTCATCGCACGCAAAACCGTGCCGATATACCCGGTTATATGACTGAAATTATCAAAAGTTTTATAAACCGCTATAACTGCTACACAAAATACAAAAGCAACTATCCACCCGTAATATTTCTCAAATTTTTTCATTTTTTCCCTCGCAGTTCATTATATATTTAAGCACAAAGAGCGGAAAAGATTTCCGCCCTTATGTATTCTTTATGAAGATAAAATTTTTATTCAGCAACAATTGTAAACAGCTTACCTACAAACACACCATTTGATACAGTACCGTCCACGCGAACAGTCTGTCCAACCTTCACGTCTTTCATCTTCTTTGACTTACCGTCTACTGATACAAATGTTGTAGTTTCATCCTTACAGTATACATTTCTCGCCTCTCCGTCAGTAACGCCTTCCGGCATTATGCTAACTACACCAAATGATGTATTTATCGCAGTGACAACGCCTTTCATGCTTCCCGATGACTCCTGAGTTGATGTTGCAACTATCTTTATTATTGCATCGCTTTCAACCGTTATCTTAACAAGATCTCCAATTCTGAAATCATATAGACTGCCTTCATCACCGTTTATAAGAATCTCAACATCTCTGGGAATCTCGTATTCTTTATCTTCACTGTCTACTCTTACAGTCATCGTTGAATTCGGTGACGCTATCGTCAGCGCTTTGATGGTTCCCTCGACCGTCTTTTTAGACGAAGTAGCGGATATTTTCGTTATTACTCCGTATTGAAGCGTAAGTGTTACTCTGTCGCCCGTATAAATACTGTCTAATCCTGTAGTTGCGTCATTTTTCTTTACAGTAACATCCTCACTCACTTCATAAGTCTGTCCGTCGTAAACGCTGTTGCCGTGGCTTATTGTCATTTTAACACCGTTTGCTATATCAAGCTTTTCAACTATAGCTCCGGAAATTGTTGATGTTTTCGTTTCGCCTGTTATTGCTGCTACTTTCCCGTCTACAAGACTTAAGATTATAATGTCACCTTTAGTAAAGCTTCTTACGGTGGCAGGACTTCCGTCATATGTCACAACGATATTGCCGGCGCACTCATAACTTTGGGTCTCTCCCTCTTCATCTGTAACTCTTATCGTTGTCTTACCTGAAGTGGTTACGTAGCTCACATACTGACCCCTGACGGTTTTATCAGGAACAGCTGAAATTACCTCAACTCCGACAAGTGTTTTGTCTGAGAATACGAAAATAGCATCCAGATTTGTGTCAAGGTCTTTGGGTTGAGTTTCATCTCCCATTCTTCTCATAACGGTATCATCAGTATATACATACTTATTCTCTTCCCCGTCTTCATCAATTACGGTGATTTCTCTTTTGTCCGAATTTACATTCATAAGCTTCATTCGTCTGAACGAATAACCGGTCTTGTCTACAGTTCGCGAAAGCATAACAGACATCTGGCTTCTCTTAACCTCAGTATTAGGCGAGAAAGAACCTTCTCCCATACCTTCCATTATACCGGCCTCACTGGCATAAGCAACATACTGAATAGCGTTAGACGGTACTTCTCTTGAGTCTGTATAATCAAGGGCAACGCCAAGGTCGGAAAGAGCCTTTTCCTCTCCGCCCATTGCCTTTGTTATTATTATAGCCGCCTCATAACGCTTCATAGGCGTGTCTTTCTCATTGCCTTTAAGGTATGTGTCAAGATCCGCTCTTTTCAAAGCGCCTCTGTACATAAGATAAGCTATTTCATTTGTACCCCATCTGAGATTATATCCATCAATAATGCTGTCGTATTTTTCATGAGCAATTTTAATTATCGGCTCATTTACCGGATCAACAGAACCCATTGCTCTTGCAAACAGGGACAAAGCTTCCAGTCTTGTCACATCATTATCCGGACGGAATGTTCCGTCCTCATATCCTGTAATAAGGCCTTTCTCAGCCATTGCTTCTATATAGCCTCTTGCCCAACTGAAATTATCTGTATTTATATCACTGAATCTCGAAAGCGCTTCAGTGTTTGCCGGCTCAGCGAACACAGGTATCGCCATAGCCAAAGTGACTAATCCGGCAATTGCCGCTCTTATACATTTTTTCATAACAATTCTCCCTTCACTATACACATAAGCTATGATATAATTTTAACATAAACACTTATTTTCTGCAATAGATTTTTATCGTTTTCTGTAACATTCAGATTAAATTAACTTTGCAAAACGATTTCAGTTTACGTTATTCCTTTCTATTGATTTTTCACTTATAATAGTGTATACTTTAACTGTAATTATTCCGGAGAAAGGAAGGATGAATATGGATAAGGTTAAAATATGGATAGATGATGTTACCATTCCCACTTATGAAGCTGGAGAATACAGTAAAATCCCAATGTTCCTTGAAAAAAGAGTGTATCAGGGAAGTTCTGGACGCGTATACCCGCATCCTGTATGCGAGAGCGTTTCAGACGAAAAAAAAGATAAGACATACACAGCTGTTTATATGGAAAATGAATACCTTTTTGTTATGGTACTGCCGGAAATAGGCGGCAGAATACAGCGTATACTCGATAAAACAAATAATTATGATGCGGTATACTACAACGAAGTAATAAAACCCGCGCTTGTCGGCTTAGCCGGTCCGTGGATTTCCGGCGGTATAGAATTTAACTGGCCGCAGCATCACAGACCGTCTACATTTGACCCTGTTGATTTTACAACCCGCGAAAACGAAGACGGTTCAGCTACAATCTATGTAAGCGAAATAGAAAAAATGCACCGCACAAAGGGCATGGCAAAATATACTCTTTATCCGGGCAAAGCATATCTTGAAATAAAGGGACAGCTTTATAATCAGACGGACAGACCGCAGACATTTCTATGGTGGGCAAATCCCGCTGTGCCGGTAAACGACTATACAAAGTCAATTTTCCCGCCGGATGTTCATGCTGTCATGGATCACGGCAAGCGTGACGTTTCACGATTCCCTGTTTCCACAAGTACATATTATAAAATGGATTACAGCGAGGGCGTGGATATATCACGATATAAAAATATACCTGTTCCCACCTCCTATATGGCTTATCACTCCGACTATGACTTTATCGGAAATTACGATTATAATAAAGAGGCGGGGCTTCTGCATATCGCCGACCATCATATTTCTCCCGGCAAAAAACAATGGACATGGGGATGTGGTGATTTCGGGCAGGCATGGGACAGAAATCTTACAGACAAAAACGGTCCGTATATAGAGCTTATGACAGGAATGTTTACCGATAATCAGCCCGACTTCACATTCATAGCGCCGTACGAGGAAAAGACATTTACACAATATTTCCTGCCTTATAAAAATGTCGGAGCCGTCAAGAACGCTACTCTTGACGCGGCAATAAACCTTGAGGTTATGGATGGAACAGCGTTTGTGAGCGTGTATTCTCCGGATAAAAAAGAAGTGACTGTTTCACTTTCCGGAAAAATAGAAAAATACATAAACGAAAAATTTGAAATTTCTCCCGTAAAACCATATACGGCAGCAGCCATACTCATTGACGATAATGAGACAGATTTAACTCTCACAGTAAAAGATAATGCCGGCAATGAAATCTGTTCATATTCTCCGCTGCCTGAAACATACGAGAAAACTCCCGCGCCGGCTGAGCCTTGCGCTAAGCCGAAGGATATACATTCTCTTGAGGAATTGTATCTGACGGCGTTGCACCTTGAGCAATACCGTCACGCAACCTATAACCCCGAGGATTATTATCTTGAAGGGCTTCGCCGCGACAAAACAGATATACGTCTGAATAACGCATACGGAAGATATCTTTACAGTCACGGAGAATTTGAAAAAGCGGAGAAGCATTTCAGAGCGGCTATCGAAAAATCCATATGGAAGAACCCAAATCCCTACGACTGTGAGCCGTATTATAATCTTGGTCTTGCACTCAGAAAGCAGGGCAGATTTAACGAAGCGTTTGACGCGTTCTATAAATCCATCTGGTCCGGGAGTATGCAGGATAAAGGTTTTTATCAGCTTGCCTGCATAAGCGCTCTCAGAGGCGACTTTAAAGCGGCGCTTGAATTTGTTGAGCAGTCTCTTATAAAAGGCTCTCATAATTTAAAGGCGCGCAATCTGAAAACCACTTTGCTACGTCTGTCAGGCAAGCTTGTGGACGCCAAGACTATGGCGCTTAAAACAATGGCGATAGATCCTTTAAATTACGGCTGCCGCTATGAGCTCTACCGCGTAACCGATGATTTCACAGTTCTTAATGAGTTGACAGTTATAATGCGCAACGACGTGGATAACTATATTGAGCTTTCTCTGGACTATAACGAATTCGGACTGTACGACGAGGCGGCAAAGATTCTCGCGCTTATTTCCGAGGCGGATAAAGCAATGCTCCACTATTATATGGCGTATTACTCAAAGAGCGAGATTGACCTTGAGGTAGCCGCAAAATGCAGCGTTGACTACTGCTTCCCTGTTCGTCTTAACGATATTCTTGTTTTAGAATATGCTATGGAGCATAACAAGGAAGATGCGCACGCGCCATATCTTCTCGGCAATCTGCTGTATGATAAAGGACAATGGGTGAAGGCTTTCAGATGCTGGACGGTTTCGAATAATCTTGACAGCTCTAATCCTATTGTACACAGGAACCTGTCTCTTGCGTATTTCAATAAACTGAAGGACAAGGACAAAGCTGTTTCGGAAATGGAAAGAGCCTTCCGTCTCGCACCTGATAACGCACGTATTCTATACGAGCTTGACCAGCTTTATAAACAAACCAATATGCCTGTAAAAAAACGGCTTAAAATACTTGCAGATAATCAGGAGCTTATATCGGAACGCGACGATCTCTATACGGAATACGTAACGCTCCTTAACAGCTTAGGATATTATGACAAGGCTTTAAAGGCTATAACATCACGCTCCTTCCATCCCTGGGAGGGCGGCGAGGGAAAAATCCCCGCGCAGTATAAAAAAGCCCTGATTGGACTCGCATCAGAATGTATTGAAAACAGGGATTATGATACTGCAGTTGAATATCTCAACCAAGCACTTGTTTATCCCGAAAATATCGGTGAGGGCAAGCTCTATGGAACTCTTGACAATGATATATATTATATGCTCGGAATGGCATACAAAAATACAGATCACATAAAGTCAGACGAATGTTTCAGAATGGCTTTGTGCGGAGGCAGTGACCTGTCATCTGCCGTTTATTATAACGACCAGCCGCCTGAAATGTTCTTCTATCAGGCCCTTGCCGCAAAGGCGATTGGCAACACAAGAGAGGCAAAAGGCAAGTTTAACACTCTCATTTCTTACGGACTTGAGCATAGAAATGACCATGTGGAAATAGATTATTTTGCAGTCTCTCTTCCCGATTTTCTGATTTTTGACGCTGACCTCGACAGAAAGAACCGTGTAGGCTGCGCCTATCTAACAGCCTTGGGATATATAGGTCTGGACGATATGGAAAATGCAAAGAAATACATAGAGTCAGGACTGAAAGATGATGTCTCACATCAGGGACTTATTGAAATATCAAAGCTTATTGAAGGGAAAAATAAATAATGTATACTATTGATTTGTCAGGACAATGGCGTTATGAAACAGACGCGGAGGACAAAGGAATAAGAGAAAAATTTTATGAGCGCCGGTTAAGACACGAAAACTTCACTCTGCCGGGCGATGCATGCCTTAATAAGGTGGGACGGGAGTTTGCTCCCATAGACGAATACTCTTATGAAGCGGTGCGCGCGCTCCGCCCTAAGTATGAATATATAGGTGTACTCTGGCTCCAGCGCGACTTTATTCTTCCTGATAAATTTGAGGATAAGTATATTACTCTGTTCCTGGAACGCGTTAATATAGCATCGGATTTATGGATTGACGGTATTAAGATTGACAGGCAGATTATCGGGATCAGCACGCCTCATATATATAACCTGACAAACAGACTGAGGAGCGGAAAACATACAATCACATTAAGAACAGACAACAGAAATCTCCTGAATATAGACGGAATGGCAAGCGGGTATTCTGTTGACACACAGTCTATCTGGAATGGGATTATCGGTAAAATCGAAATACAATGTGAAGAAATATTTCATCTTTCCAATATTCAGATTTTCCCGCAGAAAGAATCCGTTCATATAAAGCTGACTGCGCATTCCGACTGTTTAAGACCTGCTGACAGACGTGACATCACGCTTGAAGCATATGCCATTACCCCCGACGGCAGCGCGCTCAGAGCTGAGAAATATACGTTCACTCTTTATAATAAAAAACAGGTACTCCATTTTGATTATCCAATCAAAAATCCAGATTACTGGAGCGAGTTCAATCCTGCTTTGTATACTATGAATATCAGAATGACGCATGAGAGCAGCGCAAGCGAGCATAGCGTAAGCTTCGGAATGAGGACTATAGAAACAAAGGGACACGATTTTATTCTGAACGGTAAAAAAATAGCTTTAAGAGGCACTCTTGACTGCGGGATTTATCCGCTTACAGGATATCCTCCGACAGATATTGAAACATGGCTTAAAACCTTTCGCGCCTTAAAAGAATACGGACTGAATCACGTGCGTTTCCATGCGTGGTGTCCGCCCAATATAGCTTTTACCGCGGCGGATATGACGGGGGTATACGTTCTTGCTGAGATGCCGTTATGGCTTAATACTGATACTTGCGCTCTGTCTACAGGCGATGACCCGATTCACAAGACATATTTCCTTAACGAGGCAATGAATATATCCGAGCATT
Organism: Oscillospiraceae bacterium; assembly: GCA_022509025.1. Lineage (GTDB taxonomy): Bacteria > Bacillota > Clostridia > UBA1381 > UBA1381 > Hominilimicola. The sequence goes on from JAFLUB010000013.1 coordinate 17,952, forward strand.
TCGGAAATCATCCGTCATTTATTCTGTTTTCAAACGGAAACGAGCTTTTGGGTGACCATGAAATGCTGGAAAATATCACAACACAGATAAAAGCGTTGGATCCGAGACGTCTTTACACACTCACATCCAACTTTGACCGTCCCGTGACACCTGCGGATGACTATTTCCTGGCTGTTGCGGCTTTAGGTAACAGAATGCGTGTTCAGGTCTTTCATGACGTGGTATCTGAGCATACATGTCTTGAATATTCTGATGCAGTAAAGGCAATCGACATACCTGCTGTTTCTTTTGAAATAGGTCAGTACTGCGTATATCCCGATGTAGACAATGTATCAGGCTATACAGGAAATCTTTTGCCGGCAAACCTTAATCGGATAAAAAAAGATATGATAGAAAATAACGTTTATCATATGCTTGACGAGTATAAAAAAGCATCGGGCAGCATGGCGGCTATGATGTATAAGGAGGATATAGAGGCATCGCTCCGTACTCATCATATAGGAGGCTTTCAGCTTTTAGGGCTTGCGGATCACACAGGGCAGGGTACTGCTACCATAGGACTTCTGGACGTGTTCTGGAACAGCAAAAATATAATCACACCGGAGGAATTCCGCAATTTCTGTTCACCTGTTGTACCGCTCATGAAGGCTCAGCGTTTTTTCTATAATACGGATAACTTCAACGCAGACTTTGATATTTATAACTACAGCGAAGAAAAAATATCCTCCCCCGTTTTCAGACTGTCATTATTTAACGGTGACAATAAAGTATACGAAACAGAAACACGTTCGAAATCTGTTTCGTTTCCGCTGGATTTCGTGTCAAAGTCAGTAATGCTCACAGCCGTTCTTACTGTCGGCAAATATAAAAATTCATGGAATATATTTATTTTTGTGAAAGAAGAAAGCGACTATTCTGTACCTGTTTATTATGAAATCAACGATGAATTTGAAAGCGCAACTGAAAACGGCGGCAGAATGATTGTTATGATGACGGAGGAAAATCTGAATAATCCTATTAAGGGATTGTTTAAACCGGCGTTCTGGTCACCCGCGTATTTCCCGTCAGAGCGCGCATGCGGACTTATTATGAATAGTTCTCATGCTGTTTTTAACAGCTTCCCGACAGGTAAATACGCCGGTTATCAATGGAAGCATCCTATAGATAATTCCGTCAGTGCAGATGTCTCACATCTCGGGAATGACTTTGATTATATTGTTGAGCCTGTGCCGAACTTCCGCCATAATATACGGCGCTCGCCGCTATTTGAAGCTAAGGTAAATAACGCAAACGTACTCTTTTGCGGTATAGACCTTAGCGCAAAAGACAAATGTACTGAGGCTCTGCGTAACAGTATTTTCAAATATACGGCATCTGACGATTTTAATCCTACCGGGATAATTACGCATGATGATATGAATAAACTCTTTAAATAAACCGATATATACGGGAAAAGCTGACAGAACCAGCAAATCGTTCTGTCAGCTTTATTTTTTACTTCCCTTTTATCCTATTAATTCCTACAACTACATTATACAACATAATTTTGCCTAAATCAACAAAATTACAGCATGTAAATAAAATGTAAGCATTATACATTTTGTTTGTAACCAACGCGAAACATTGCCGTGTCTGTCACGCTTCACGCAGTTATTTTCCAAAGACCGTGCAGGTTGCAGTATGAATATATCTTAACCTTTTCATTTTCCGGTATTTCAAATACTGCAATCGGGTCATCTCCTTTCCGGAACGTAAACCTCTGCTCGTGATATTTACTTTTTACCTCCACCCATAAAATGCTATGTTCCTCACTCATCGGATGAAGCACACGTCCTACATATACCGTCAGGTTCTTACCGTTTCTTTTTACAACCGGTATATGTTTTTCCTCAGATGTATCTAATTCATTAGCTCTGAGAAGATCCATTGATTTCCCGCAACAGTTAAGTTCATCACAGCATTGCGGTGTTATAGCTTCAAGAATAGAACCGCATTTTTCACATTTGTAGAATTTAGGCTCGTATACCAATTAAAACCTACCTCCGTAAGGCGCTTATTCTTCCTGTTCTCCAGGAAAATAAACACATTCTTTTTATATAGTATTTTCCTGTTTTGGCTTAATTTATACTACCGTTATGCACAAATTACTAAAACCACTCTGAAAAGAAAATAAACGCCAACGCGATAAGTAACAGTTTATCGTCGCAATCGTCCATTAAAAGCACAATCGCGACTATAATCAGGATAATATCGTCCGCTTCAAGGTTATCAAATATACCGCCTAAAAATCCGCCGTCCTTTTTATCTTCACATTTCTTCGGCGGACACGGCGGCGGACAATGAGAAGCGCTTATCTCCCTATGCTCATCTCTTCTTTCCTCTCTTTTTTCTTCTCTCTTTTCATCTCTGCGCCTGTTATGTACCGGCTGCGGCATATCATTATAGCTATATGTTCTATACATCACACCACCCCCACAAAGAAAGCATTATTTTCTAAGCAATCTTGTAATACTGCCAAGACCTAAAAGCCTTACCGCTGAATCAATAGAGCGCTGTCTTCCGCTGCGCATATATGGTTTTAATGACATAAGCAGGTTAGCTCTCGGGTCATTTCTGTTCATTGTCAGACTTTGCATAATATCTTTCATCTGCATGAGCTGATTGAGACTGTCAGCACTGTTAAAGTCAGGAATATTCCCTTCTCCTGACGCAGATGAGAGCGAACTCATAACATTTTTTATTTTATCCTCAGCATCGTCGCCTAAGATATTTTTTAAAGTATCCATTGCGTCTGCCATGTTCCCACCACCTATTACAGATTCTTCATTATTTTCGTAAGCTCCGCTGTGCTTAATCCGGATATTCTTTTTCTTACCTCATTCGGATCCAGCTTTGAAAACTCCCTTATAAGACGATCCTTATCAGCAGAATTTATCTGATTTTTAAGTCTCCTTCCATCAGCAGAGTTGAGAAACTTATTTATCTCCCTGAGCTGATTTTCATCAAAATCCTTTAAAATCCTTTCCAGCTTATTCATAACTGCACCTATCCTCTCTGAAATATATTATGTTAACCTATTCCAGTATATTCCACACAGGTGTAAAATGAGTATGTCCGTTATTCAGATTTTTGTTTATCTGTATAATTTACAAGGGGCTGAATGGATTCAGACACTCAACAAAAAAAACTCACCCGACAGCGTACCATGGGTACACCGAGTGGTGAGCTTTGTCTGTAGTTTAAAGTTTTTTAACATCTTTAAACTGTCTGCGCTGAATTAGCCAGTCCCTTTTATTCAACAACTTTTACGCTTTCAATATCTCCTGATGTTTTCACATACTTTGAATATAAATCTATGTTTCTGCCAACAGACAATTCCGTTGTGTCGTTTAATATATAGTTATCATCAGACTCTTTACCGTTACCCAAAATTGTCACAAAGCATGTATATCTGTCCGGAAGTTCACTGAACAGCACCGCACCTGACGCCGTAACTGTCTGCATTTCAGCATTTTCGACACGTACATCGATGATTTCACCTAAATCCTTTTCAGATTTTTTATCCGTAATTTTACCCTTTCTCTCAAGCGCATTAACTGTGTATTGTCTTACATTCTCCACCTTCAGAACATATTCAAACTGTTTATCTGACTTTACCGAATTTGTTATACGGCTTCCGTATCGCGCTGCTATACCCGCTATTACAACAATAATAAGAAGAATAACGAGAATATCTATAATGCTTACCTTACCTTTGATTTTTCCGTTCTTATCCATATTCTCTTTCCTCCTTAATCGTTGATTTCTATGACATAACCCATAGAAGCATAACCTTTACCACGCACAGGCACTTCTGCTCCGACCTTTACAGCTGTTCCGCCTGTTTTTAAAGCGAGGTCGTTAATGTCCATCTCAGCCTCAATAGTAACATACACATCATACTTCCCCTCTATTGTTTCACTTGCATACGTACCGTCTATACTGTTATACGCAAGCGTTACAGCCGGTTTGGTTTCTACGTTCTTTACTATTCCGCCGTCTTTTTCCGTAAGACTTATTGTCACTCTGTCACCCACGGTAATAGCATCGGCAAAGTTCTCTCCCTCATTCTGGATAAGTACAGTGAAATCTACCTTTTCATTTTCTGCGCCCATCATAATCGATGGCATGATTTTTTTTATGCCGACTATCAGCGCCGCCAGGACAACTACAATTATCACAGCGTCAATTACTGTAAATTTTACTTTCTTTTCTGACATTTAAACACCCTCCTTAATTTATCAAATCATAATATACTTCTTCTGTTTGTCTGGTCATCGCAGACGCGGTAAAAGTTTTTTTGAATATCTTTTTTGAATTTTCAGAAATCTCCCTGTAAAGACTTTCATCATTTAAAAGTTCCTCTATTTTGTCCGCTATCGCTTTGGCATTTTGCTTTGGTACGACAAAGCCGTTCACACCGTCTTTTATAACTCCGGGATTACCTCCGAAATCAGATACTACCGCTGGAATACCCAGACTCATTCCCTCAAGCAGCGCAAGAGAGGTTGCCTCTGTTCCGTAGGAGGCATTTACCTGGATATCCGTAACCGCCATCAGCTTTTGCACGTCATGGATAAATCCGGTGAATATAATCTGCTCCTGTCTGTTCAGACTCCTGACTTTTTCCTTTAACTGCTTTTCATAAGAGCCTGTTCCCGCTATATAAAATTTCAACTTGTATCCTTTGCGAAGCAGCCGGTCAGCTGCGTCTATAAAATATTCATGTCCCTTTATATCCTCAAGCCGCGCGATTATTGATATGGCTCTGAATGGTTCATACAGGTCGAAACGTTCTTTAATAATACGCGTTTCATCTGCGGAGACGGGAGAAAGTCCCTCCACGCCGTTCAGGACAACCTTTATCTTACTTTCTTTAATTCCCGTATCAGTAAGATTATCCTTAGCGGCCTCAGCCACGGCGATTATGCTGTCTGCAAAATAATTGTTTATCATGCCGTTTATGCATTTCCCTAATCCTTTAGAAATCCGCTTTGACGGAGGGAACACGCTATGGCGCGTGTAAACCACCTTCGCGCCCGCAAATCTTGCCGCGATACGCGCTGACATGCTCGCGTGTGTATGAACTATATCAGGCTTTTCACGTTTAAATATTCCCTTAAGCGCCTTTATCGCTCCCTTATCAAGTGATTTATCCGCTATTCCGTCAACTTCTATAACTTTAATTCCCATTTTGTCTATATGCGGCTTCAAAAGACTGTTATACGGAAGCACAACCTTAACGTCAAATTTATCGTAATTAAAATTCTCAAGCAGCGTCAACAGGCATTTCCCCGCTCCGCCTATATTTGTATCCGATGACACCTCTATAACTTTTATTTTCATTTTATCCCTCCATTTCATAAATATATAAGGGCGCACATTGTAATGTGGAAAAGCCGGTCGCAAATTGCATTTGCTGCTCGCCCATGCGACCCGGAATCAAGCAGATTGCTCTTTTGAGGAACACAGACGTATATGGATACTTCAAGTTCCGATAAAGGGTTAGATGCACTGCTGATTTTTCACATTACCGGTTATGTGCTTTAATGACATACCTAGCGCCATGAGCATAAAGAAGATTGCCATTACTCTGTAGTTATAGAACGTATAGTCAAACATACTCTGTATAAGAAATCCCATAACTCCGCTTGCGATTGCAAGAGATAACATAGAATTCAACTGTTTTTTATCCTCACTTCTGTATACCACAGACATCTTTTTAAGAAATACTCCCTGTGTGACAAGGAATATTCCAAGCCCGCCTATTCCTGCCTCTACAAGGAGCTGCAAGAACAGGTTGTGCGAATGCGGTGCGATAATTGCGTTATATGAGAAGAACGGATAAACATGCGAGAACGCCGCCTCACCCATTCCTATTCCGCCGAGCCAATAATGCTTCATCATTCCAAGAGTACCCATCCATATATACACTCTATAAGACGTGGATGAATCCTCCATATTTCCGACACTCATTATACGGTCAACAATCGTCTGAGGCACAATAAACGGCAAAATACATATCACTATAGGAACTATTCCCCACCATTTACCTTCATAGAAGGTGACAAAGATTACCACGCTTAACATAAAGCCTATCCAGCAGCCTCTTGACTGCGTAAGTATAAGACACAGAGCAAGGACAAGGAACATTAGTCCGTATGTCCACTTTGAAAGTCCCCTCCATTTTTCCTTCAGCATAAACACTGCCGCAACAGGCAGAACAAGTAATAGATATTCTCCAAGCACATTCGGATTGCCGAGAGTCGAGTAGACACGCATTACAGAATCTTCAAACATTTCCTCGTCAATCCATGCATTTGAGGTTGTCCAGCCGAACAGATACTGCATAATTCCATATAACGCGACAAGCGCGCCTGATATTACAAGTAGTTTAAACAGCCCATATAACTGTTCTTTAGTCTCCACAGAGTTTATAACCGTGAAATAGAACATAACAAACACAAAGTACATTGCCCAGACTTTAAGGCTATCCCCTCTTGCAAATGACGTAAAAGATGAGACAAGCAATACCAGTAAAAAGAGAATTATGCATATGCCTACTCCGTCAAAACGCCATTTAAAATCACGTTCCTTTATCGATTTGATGATAAGAGAAAGCGTGGTCCATATACAAAGCCCCGCAAGAATCATGGTCGGCACAAACGGTGCCAGAAAAACAGCCGCATATACACCTGTAACAGGCGCATACATCACCAGTACAAGTCCGAACACGGCAAACGGTATAACCGCTCCGTAAAGTATATTAACACTCATTGCCGCGCCTGTTATAATTCCTGCCGCAAGCGCTAGCAGGAGACGAAGCACACCATGTGTTTCTTCCTCATTAAAGAACTCAAAATCAAGATTTTTAAACCCTGCCATACTTTTTATTATTCCAACGAATTTACTCGGATTAAGGAATGACATAAGGTTATAGTTAAAGATACAAAGTATCGCTCCGACGGCGCCTACGATAAGCGCTATCTTTGAAATATGTCTGCCCATAACGCAATAACCCAGAGCCATAGAAATAAGCATAATACCGAAAAATCTGGTATTGACAGCCATAAAGTTCTGTATATAAGTCTTTGCCCAGGTACATATAAAGCTTCGTGAAATATTTTTTTCAAAGAAGTCACCGGCTTTATTCTTTAAAGCATTTAGAAACGCAAAGGGACTGAAAACTACCCTTTTAGTAATACTGCCTTCCCCCGCGCCCTCTGTTTTGCTGCCGTGAAGCCAATTCATTATTGCGCTTCCGTTCCATGAGGATAACACAGCATTATAAATACACATAAGTAATGCATATACCGCGCTTTTCTTAAACCATTCTGCTAATGTCTTAAAAAACGAAGCCAAAGACGATAAGATAACACTGTTCATGTTTTCACCTCTTCTTTCTTATAATATTTTTCACATCTTCCTCACCTGTGATGAGGAGTAATATTCCGTATACAATAATTCCGCATATGCCGCAGATTACGCATATTATAAAGCTTCCCGTCCAGCCTGTAAAACGGTTCTTTATAAGCATATATACAAGCGCCATTGCTACACCCATAATAAACGCGGACAAAACGGATTTAAGCATATTAACTACATCGTTCTTACCTATAATTCCTTTGTTTCTCCGCGTCATGCAGTACCAGTTCAGTGCGGCATTTACTATTGAACCGAACGCAGCCGCAAGAGCCAGTCCGTTCGTAGACATCAGTCTGTACAGAAGATATGCAAGCATGATATTAATCACCATGCTGATAACGGAGTTACGCATAGGCGTTTTACTGTCGTTCATTGAGAAAAACGCCTTTGAAAGTATCTCATTAAGTCCAAGTCCCAGCATACCTATAGCGTAGAATTTCAACAATGCACCAATCGCCGCTATGCTTTCGCTGTCCATCTTTCCGAAGCCGAAAATCAGGTTGGATATGTGATTATGCAAAACCATAAAAATTGCCATCAGCGGCGCAATCACCAGAACTATCGAACGCATTGATGTCACGGTGAGATTTCTTGCCTCATTGTCATTCCCTTCCGCAACAGCCTTTGCAAGCTTGGGGAATATAAGATTTGTCACAACAAAGCTGAAAACTCCGACAACTATTATATAAAGTCTGTTCGACTGCTGAATATAAGTAACAGCAGATTCTATATTAGAGGCAAATCTTTGATTTATCACCGTATAAAGGGGCTGAACCCATGTTGATATAAGCATCGGTCCCGCAAGCGTGAGAGCCTGTTTTATATAAGGGTCTTTAAACCTGAAATCAGGACGGAATTTTACACCGAATTTTTTTATCCACGGCACAAGAATGAGAAATTGCAAGCTCCATGCTATTACCATTGTTACAGACAGACCGTATACTCCGAAGCGTTTTGCAAACAGCGGATAATACAGTATAATTGCCGTATTCGACACAAGGCTTATAATAGCCGGGATTTTATACTCACCGAATGACTGCAAAAGTCCCACAAATGAAAACGCTAAACCGGTAAAAATAATCATAGGAAACATTATAGCTGTAAGCTGCGCGGTCAGCGCGTGTTTTTCTCCTACATAATTTGTCTGTATGCTTACCAGTGTTCCGCGAAACAATATACCAAGCGCGACAATTACGACACTTATTGATACTATCATTGTGACAAATTTATTGACGAATTTCATCGCTTCTTCTTTGCCGTGCTTTGACATTATATCATTAAAAACCGGAATAAATGTTGCCGATATTACTCCGCCTATAATCACGTCAAAAAACGTTGTCGGAATTGTTGAGGCTGTCAGGAATGCGTCCGAAATCACTCCTGATCCGAAATACGCGGTAAGTATTGAATCGCGCGCCTGTCCAAGCACCTTTGAAAGCAGCGTTGCAACAGCCATAAATACCGCTGTCAGGAGTATTTTCTGTCCCGTTTCCTTTTTGCTCAAATCGTAACACTCCCCTTTTCATAAAGTTCAATCGCATATTTACCGTTAAGACGCGCCTGTTCTTTAAGAGCGGCATAATTTTCGCCCAGATCACGCTTGATTTCGTCGTAATTATCAACACATTCCTCAAACAAAGTTCTGAGATTATCAAAGGTAATGTTTTCAACGTCAATATAATGCGTCTGATGTGTATATTCCATGAAACTGCTGATTTTCGGGTCATATGCGATACCAATGAGCGGCACAGAGTTTATAACGGCATATATAAGCGTGTGCAATCTCATACCAAGGCACAAGTCAAAGCACTTCATGACAGACATCATATCCTCAACGCTGTAGCGTTTTTCAATTATAGCAGAGCCGTTTTTCATTTTGCGCCTTATACTTTGCAGAATTGCCATATCACGGCTCGACTGCATCGGCATAAACACGGTGTAATATCCGTATTTTTCATATGCGTAATCGCAAAAATCAGCAATTATATTTTCAAAATCATTCCCTAATGTCTGCCAGCGCCTTATTGACACTCCAAGAATCTTTTCATCTGTATGAACGCCCTCTGCTTTCAGAATATCGCGTCCGCGGTTTTCATCTGCTATATCAAGTTCAAGCGCGGGGTCTGCGGTTACTATAACATTTTCATTCTCGACCCCTGTCTCTCTGAGTGTTTCATATGAACGCTCATCTCTGAGTGTTATAAGCTGAACCTTATCAAGTATTTTCTTGGTTTTTGCTATATTCCTTTTCTTTTCCAAAGGACCTATTCCGTTTGAATACAGCATTACCTTAACCTTATTCCTTAACGCGAGCGAAATTATCATCAGATAATACCACAAAGATTTTGTGCTTGTCCTATCCTGAATCAAAGTACCTCCGCCCGAAATGAGCATCTCGGAATTCTTCATATGCTTTATTATATTTGGTATATTAAGCCTGTTGATGGATTTTACCCTGTAAGTCTCCATGGTTTCTTTAGGATTGGCGCTGAGAACTACAATGTTCGGGCTTTCCTTATACATTTTTAAATCCTGTATTATAGCTTTTAACAGCGCGTCATCACCGCTGTTTCTGAAACCATAATATCCGGAAATCAGTATTTCCTTATTTTTCTCCATCGCCCAATCGTATATTTTTATGCTGTCGTCAGCCATACGGCTTACCGAATACTCCTTCTTTATCAGCTCCCGTCCATAATCGCCAAGTTCCCGCTGTTCTTCAGATTTCAGATTAAAATATTTCAATATATCATTTTTCAGTAATTCCTCTGAAGACATCACACAGCCGCGGCAGCAAAAATTAGTGTCAATACCGACTTTCAGTTTGCTTTCGTCAAACAAACCTATATATCCTTCGTTACCTGCTATAACCACGCTTTTACCTGCCGACATAGCTTCAAGAGCCGCACGGCTTACGCCTACAAATAATTCACACGGAGCTATAAGTTTATTTATATCTGTTCTTGCTCCGGTGATTATAACGACCTCTCTTTGAAGCTCAGAATTTACCTTCTGTGCCATTGATTTAACATTATTAAAGTCGTCGCCTGAGCCTACAAGTATTATTTTTAGATTATCTATTTTTTCACAAAGCTCAGGAACAATATTAATCAGCTGTTTTGCAACAAGGCTTCTTGACTCGTCAAGACGGCTGACGTAAGTTATAACCGTGTCTCTTCTCTCTATTTTAAGCTCTTGTTTTATATCTGTACAGTCTGTAAATGGAGAAAATTTATCAGTGTCAATTCCATTTATGGTTACGTTTATGTCTCCTTCCGGAATATGATAATTATCCATAAGATATTCCTTGATATCCTCGGAGACAGCAACGGTCTTCTCACCCCAGTCCGTTATATATTTCAGACCGTAACTTGTGTTAAACACCCAATGCGCTGTTGTTACAAACGGAAATTTCATTCGTTTATGAAGCTTTCCAAGTATAAAAGATGGTATCCTCGCATGAGAATGCACTATATCTATTTTTTCATCTTCAATTATTTTTTTCAGAAGTCTCGTCGCTTTTATCATATTCAGGGGATTTTTATTTTGAAGCGGAACCCTGTAATGCTTTATTCCATAATCCTCGAGTTCTTTCACGTAAACACCGCCATTTGATGTTACAACGATATTTAATCCTTTGCGCTTGAGTTCTTTGGCAAGCTCAACCACATGAGTTTCAGCTCCGCCTATATTCAGCTGCATAAGTGATAAAAGGATATTACTTCCTTTTTTCAAAGCAATCACCATAGCCTTTCTGCCCACAACAGGCAATTAAATCCGATTAATGTGATTTATCACGTTAATAACCTGCTTTTAATTATATTACTCCTATTTTACCATATAATTTAAAAAATGTAAATATTGCAGGCTAATATTGTTAAAAGTAATTAATTATTACGTAGAAAATCGGCAGTCTGCCCTTCAGGTAAAACTGCCGATATAAAATTTTATCTTCTCTCTGCCGCTAAAATAAAATCAACATTCTTTATTTCTGTTTCGTTCAGATTGCTGTTATCATCGCTATAATTATAATTCGGGTTAATCTTATACCACGATTTAGAACTGAAGTATGCGCTATACTCAGCTGTCTGGAATTTACGTCCATGACGAGCATATATTTCATTACGCGCAAGCGCAAGGTCATATTTGGATAATCCATTTATGTCACTGTTAGTAAGAAGCCTTGTTCCTGAATCCGCAATAATATAGTCCCCTTCATAATTTGTGAGAGATGATATCTCATAAATCGTATTTCCGCCGTAACTTTCACCGGTAGGCTTAGCTGTTATTGTGTACGGCTTGTTTTTAATCTGATCTGTAGTACTGCCTTCTGATACATTAGCATAATATCTTGTGTTACCCACAGTAAATGTCATAAGATGTTTACCGGTTGACTGATTATATATAACCTCTCCACCCGTAGCAAGCTGAGATGATATATTATTTGATGAATATCCGCTGTCGCTAACTGAAGCCTGAGAAGCTTGTCCTGTACTTCCTCCTCCTGATGATGAGCTTTGAGAAGATGAACCTGATTTAGAAGAAGTTCCTGACGATGAGGTTCCTGATGATTTATTAGACGACGATGTACCCGATGACGAAGAACTGCCGGATGATGAACTGCTGCTTCCCGATGATGAAGAACTGCCGGATGATGAACCACCGCTTCCCGATGATGAAGAACTGCCGGATGATGTACTATTAGCTGAGGCTGTATTTGGAGCCGGTGACATATATATTGCCGGAGTCGGTCCGACTGTAGGCTGCGTGACGGGTGCCGCAGTAGGAATTATTGCTGCAATTGTCGGAACTGGCGTTACATCTATCGTATCACCGTTTCCTATATTCTGAGCGACATGGTATGCTCCCACCCCCGCGCCTGCAACAACAAGCGCGCATATAGCTCCAACAAGCAAGACACGGTTACGTCTCTGCTTCTGTCTTTTTTCAATACGGCGTTGTTCAATTTCAGAAAGCTGCTGTTTTCTGTCTTCGAGCATTCTCTGCATTTGTTTACGACGTCTTCTTTCGTTATCGTCAAATATTTCCTCGTTGACTTCCTTCTGCTTTTCTTCCGCTCCGTCATCAAAAAAACCATTTTCATCAGTATTTTGCGCGGAGATATTCTCATCATTCAAATCATCATTTGTCTTAGCGCCGCAAAATTCACATGCCTCCGAATTGTCCGGAATTTGCGCGCCGCACACTTTACATATCATATATTCTACCCTCCGTTTATTTTTGTTCCTACACATTTTATATTATATATTGTTCTGCATTTCAAATCAATATCAAGCGCATTATATATCTGTTACAATAAAAAGACAAATTACACCAACATAATTTTATCTTACCCATTTATTCCCTTTTGTATAACAAAAATAAGGACAGCGGGATATGCAAAGTGTATCTTGTACCCGGCATATTATATTAATGGGAGGATGATGTGGTATGTTCGGCATATTATTTGAATGGATACAAACAGTGCTTATTCTGGCGGGATATGTGAGCGGCAGCGCTACGTTTCCTAAACCTTTAAGCGCCGCAGAAGAGCAGAAATATATCGATGAGTATGCTGAGGGAAATGAGGACGCAAAGAATATACTGATTGAGCATAATCTTCGTCTGGTTGCTCATATAGCAAAAAAATACACTGACGAAAAAAATCTTGAGGATTTGATTTCTATAGGTACAATCGGGCTTATAAAAGGCATAAACACGTTTAACCCGAAAAAAAACAATAAACTCTCCACATACATATCCCGCTGTATCGAAAACGAGGTACTCATGTTTATGCGGAGTTCAAAAAAACTTCAGAATGAGATATCAATAGACGAAAGTATAGGCACAGACCGCGAGGGAAACAACATGACCTTTTCCGATGTGCTTACCACCGACAGCGCGGATATATCCGATATTATCTCAGGAAAACTTGAAGCGCAAAAACTCTATAAAGCTATGAAAAAGACGCTCAACACTAATGAAATAAACATTATATGCTGGAGATACGGACTTGGAAATCAGAAAAAGAAAACCCAAAAAGAAATTGCGGATATTCTCGGCATAAGCCGAAGCTATGTCAGCAGAATTGAGAAAAAATGCCTTGAACGTCTCGCGCAGGAGCTTAAACAATGAAATCCCCGCTTCATGAGCAGGGATTTTTCTTATATTCCTCTAAAAACTTTATATCCTCTTTTGTAAGCTCTGCTTTTTCGAGCATATCGGGACGTTTTTTTAGCGTGTTAATAAGAGACTGTTCACGCTTCCATTTTTCCACGTTAGCGTGATGTCCCGATATAAGCACATCAGGAATTGAAACGCCGTGCCACTCGGCAGGGCGCGTATACTGCGGATACTCCAGAAGTCCGTTAAAATGCGACTCATTTTCATACGACTGCTCCGAAGCAAGAACTCCGGGAAGAAGCCTTGAAACAGTGTCGATAACAGCCATTGCCGGAATTTCGCCGCCTGTCAGAACAAAGTCGCCTATAGACAGTTCCATGTCCACAATCTCGTCAATAACTCTCTGGTCAATGCCCTCATAATGCCCGCAAAGAAGTACTATATGCTCCTTTTCTGACAAATCAACCGCAACAGACTGACTAAAAATCTTACCCTGCGGCGACATATATACAGTGAACGGCTTATATGAAAGTCCCTCCGCAACAGACATATACGCGTCATATACCGGCTGCGCTGTCATAAGCATTCCACCGCCGCCGCTATAAGGATAATCATCGGTCTTTCGGTGCTTATTAGCAGAAAAATCACGTATATCTATAAAATTCATTTCTACAAGACCGTTTTCGCGCGCGCGTCCGATTATGCTGTCGCCTAAAACAGCATCAAACATATGAGGGAACAGTGTCAGCACATCAAATCTAATCATAATTCGTCAAGCCCTTCCATCATGTGTACAGTAACTTTCTTAGAATCTATATCTATGCTAAGCACTACCTCGTCTATAACCGGTAATAACAGATTCTTCTTGCCCTCGCGCTTCACATCATATATATCATTGCTGCCGGTGTTAAAAACATCAGCTATCACACCGATTTTTTCACCTTCGTCGGTTACAACCTCAAGACCGATAAGGTCGGCAATATAATACACACCCTCAGGAAGCTCACCGAGCATTTCGCGCTCAGCATAAATAACCTGATTTTTATACTTCTGCGCTTCATCGATATCCTTTATCTCTTCAAACTTTATTATGAGATTGTTCTTCTGGTATTTTATTCCCTTTATGTTAAGGCGTTCACTCTCATTTCTGCGCTTAATATACACATATTCTATATCTTCAAAAACCTCGGGATAGTCTGTCCATGGTACGACCTTAACCTCTCCGCGAAGTCCGTGCGTATTCACAATTTTACCTACTTCAAGTAATTCCATATCTTTTCCTTTCATTTTACGGGATATATGCAAAAAGGGCTTACAGATGCAAGCCCCTTCTATCCTATTGTAAGATTTCAACCGCGGCCTTTTTATTTTCACGGCTTGCGGCAGCTTTAACAACAGTTCTTATTGCTTTCGCAATTCTGCCCTGTTTACCAATCACCTTACCCATATCACTGTCGGCAACTCTGAGTTCAAGAGTAACCGTCTGGTCATCGTTAAGAACCTCTTTAACGTCAACCTCATCAGGATAGTCAACAAGTGATCTGGCGATTATCTCCAATACTTCTTTCATTAGCCTACCCTCCTAATTAGATAATGTTAGACTTCTTCAAAAGAGCCTTAACAGTATCTGTCGGCTGTGCACCATTAGAAATCCACTTCTTTACAGCGTCTGCATCAATATTAACAGTAGCCGGATCGGTCAGCGGGTTATATGTGCCTACTTCCTCGATAAATCTTCCGTTTCTTGGGTATCTTGAATCTGCAACTACTACTCTATAAAAAGGAGCCTTCTTTGCACCCATTCTTCTGAGTCTGATTTTTACTGCCATTGTTTTTCACCTCCCGTAAATTTCAATAATATATCATAAAGTATAAAATACCTTATTAGCTTTATCTGTGTTTCCTCAGGCGTTTGAGCATTCTTGACTGCTTTCCGCCGGTAAATTGCTTCATCATCTTCTGCATATCGGCAAACTGCTTTAAAAGCTGATTTACGTCCTGAACCCGCGTGCCGCTTCCCTTGGCAATACGCACCTTACGGCTTGCGCCGATAATATTCGGCTTTCTGCGTTCTTCTTCCGTCATGGACTGTATTATAGCTTCTATGTGAAGCAGTCTCTTAGCGTTTTCCTCAGTATCAACCGATTCAAGCATTTTCTTATCAATACCGGGCAGCATACCAAGTATCTGTGAAAATGAACCCATTTTCTTTATCTGCCTGAACTGTTCAAGAAAATCGTTCAAATCAAACTGCTGTTTGCGTATCTTTTCCTCTAATTCCTGAGCTTTTTTCTCGTCAATAGCTTCCTGCGCCTTATCTATAAGTGTCAGCACGTCACCCATTCCGAGAATTCTTGACGCCATTCTGTCCGGATGGAACTGTTCAAGGTCGCTCAGTTTTTCACCGACAGACGCGTACTTTATCGGCTTTCCTGTCACCTGCTTTACCGAGAGTGCCGCGCCGCCGCGTGTGTCACCGTCAAGCTTTGAAAGGATAACACCTGTTACGTCAAGCTCTTCGTTAAACGACTTTGCGACGTTTACCGCGTCCTGACCTGTCATTGCGTCAACAACGAGAAGTATCTCGGTCGGATTCACCTCCGCTTTGATATTCTTAAGCTCGTCCATAAGCTCAGTATCTATATGAAGACGTCCCGCCGTATCAAGAATAACCGGGTCGTTTCCATGCTTTATTGCATGCGCTATCGCTTCCTTAGCGATTGTCACAGGACTTACATTATCACCCATAGAGAACACAGGAATCTGCACCTGTTTTCCCAGAACCTCCAACTGCTTTATAGCCGCCGGACGATACACGTCGCAGGCTACCATAAGCGGTCGTTTGTTCATTTGCTTCATCAGATTAAGCGATAATTTTCCAGTCGCGGTTGTTTTACCCGCGCCCTGCAAGCCGCACATCATGATAACTGTAGGCGGCTTTGCCGAAAACTCAAGGCGGGCAGTATCACCGCCTATCATCTGAGTAAGTTCATCATTTACTATCTTTACAAGCTGCTGAGCGGGAGTTAATGATTCCATTATTTCCTGTCCCAGCGCTTTTTCAGATACTACATTTACAAATTCCTTAACAACCTTAAAGTTAACGTCAGCTTCCAATAGAGCCAGTTTTATTTCGCGCATGGCATCTTTAATATCTTTTTCGTTAAGCTTGCCTTTGCCGCGAAGCTTTTTAAAAACGCCCTGCAGCTTGTCGCCTAAACTTTCAAATGCCATAAACCCTGACTCCTTTCTATAAATTCAATCTATATTTCTTCGGATATTCTTTTAAGAATTTCCTCTGCCTCTTCTATTTCTTTAAATCCACACTTATTAAGCAGTTCCCGAAGTTTTCCGATATGTGAGTTTATATTATGAAAACGCTTCACAATCCCAAGCTGTTCCTCGTATTCCACAAGATGCTTTTCACCCTGCTTTATCGAGTCTCTCACACCCTGACGGCTTATATCTATTTCTTCCGCAATTTCAGCCAGAGACAAATCCTCGTTATAATACATATCAATCGCAAAACGCTGCTTTTCTGTAAGAAGTTGTCCGTAGACGTCAAGTAAAATAGTTATATTCAAATCTTTCGGCATTTACATCACCTGTAAAGCATTTTTATTTTACACCCAATAGTTTACACGATATATCATGCTTTGTCAATATATTTTTTATCAAATTTATTCTTTTTGTTCATCAATGTTTTGTACAATTTCACAAAACTCCTCATAGCTCAGCAATCTATTAAGCACATCCAAAAGCATATTGGCTGATATTTTCATAGGAATGCCAAGAGAAGCCGCTACGGCACATCGCTTTTCACGGCTTCTCTCTCCTCCCGAAAGACCGAGCTTAAAAAGATCGGTCTTTGTTATTGTCCGTCCCTCTTTTCGCGTATCAGCGGTGCCGTCAATGGAGCAGCCCGCTTTCTTAAGCGAATCAAGAATTATATCATCTTTTATACCTTCCACTCCCAGAAGTCCTTCTTTTCCCGCTTCGCTCTTTCTTTTTTCTTTCCCGAAAACTTCAGGAACATACGCGTGTTTTACCCTGTCCTCCGGAATTGACTGCTTTATGTAATTTCTTATCCTGAACCCGGCAGTATCAGAATCTGTCAGTATTACAATACCTGTTTTCTCAGCCATTTTCTGTATACTCTCAAGTATCCTTCCGTCCGTGAACACACCAAAACCGTTCGTTGCTATTATGACAGTATCAACAAGTCTCGACAGCTTTATTTTATCATATATTCCTTCAACTACTATTGTTTCTTTAATCTTGTACATAAAAAAACTCCATTTCATCGTCCTGCCGCATAAATTTAACACGGAAAAGGCTGGTCACAAATTGCATTTGCTGCTCGCCCATGCAATCTGGAATCAAGCAGATTGCCCTTTTGAGGAACGGCGACGTATATAGATACTTCAAGTTCCGAAAAAGAGCGAGATGCGCCGTTTATTTTTTTGTGTTATGTTTTATGCGCTTTCTTTTGCCTTATCTATACTTTCCACGATATAATTTTCAACTACTTCCCTGAGTCTTACAGGCTCTGTGCGTCGTAATATAATTCTTTTAATAAATTCCAGCACATCGTCATATCTGTAAAAAACATTGTTTATCTGCTTGCTTTCGACTATTTTTCCTCCACCCTCATATATTGCTGTCTTTTGTATTTTTATACCGTAGCATTTAAGGTCACAGTAATCAGCCGATATATTTTCGGTTATAATATAGTAGTCAAGAAATATAAGGGGGTGTTCCTCAGTCTGTATTCTCTCGTACAAAACTTCACCGTTCATACATATGAAACCTCCTTCTGTATAAATCCTGATTTCAAGCCACCCAACATTATATGAAGAAAAATTCCAATATATTCCGGTTACGTCCCATTTTTACGTTAAAACATAATACTCAGCAAGAAGCAGAGCAAGAAATATAATATTTGACACGGTAAAATATATTAAATATTTGCCTCTTAACGACTTATCCTCATGTCCTAACAGCTTAAATGATATAAGACTTGCCATTGACGCGATAAGCGTTCCCAGCCCGCCAAGATTAACTCCGATAATAAGCGGTCTGAAATTATCTGTAAAACCCGAAAGCAGCAGCGCCGCGGGAACATTACTTATAAACTGACTTGATATAATCCCTGTCAGGCATTCATGGCCATCTATAACACTCTTTATATAGTCGCTGAACATTGGAATACGCCCCATATTTCCGATAAACACAAAGAATGCTGTAAATGTCACTAACAGCGTATAGTCAACTTTGCCAAAAATCCTGTAGTCCGCCGCCGCAACCAGCGCTATGACAATCAATAGAGTTATTTTATAATCAATAACCCTTGCTACAGTCAACAGACAGACAACAAATGAAATGAGATAAATCACTATTTTTTTCTTTTCTTCAATCTTCGTCCCTGTACCGAAGTTTATTTTTATGACACCTTTTCCGCCATTAATGAAAATCCAGACAGATAAAATCAGGAATGACACAGCCGCGTACGGCAGCATTAATAAGATGAAATTACCAACGCTCAGCCCTGAAACACCGTGAAGATACAAATTCTGCGGATTGCCTATAGGTGTCAGCATACTTCCGAGATTTGCCGCTATTGTCTGCAATACTATAACAGGAATAATAAGTCTCTTTTTCTCAGCATCATCAAGCATGTTGAGAACCGTAAATGCGAACGGCACAAATGTTATCAACGCCACATCGTTAGTTATCAGCATACTGAAGAAAAAGCACAGCATCACAAGTATAAAAGTCAGGCTTTTTATTCCATGTACCTTTTTTAGCATATTTTCAGCCAGCAGATTAAACACGCCCGTTTTCTGCAATCCCGCCATGACCGCCATCAGACAGAACAGCAGAGATAGTGTTCTGAAATCTATATAATCAAAGTATTCTATATCAGGTTTCACAAAAAACGAAGATATAATGGCAAGAACTACCGCGATACTCAGTACTGTTTCATTTTTTATAAAGTGATATATTTTTTTCATAATGTTTTTTATTATCATAACTTACCCGTCCATATTTCATAAAAGCGGACGTTCAAAACAGGTTTGAACGTCCCCTTTAAGATTATTCGCTTTTTACAAATGTTATTGTGTATGTTTCTGATGTTTCATAATCCTCAGCATAAACTGTGATTGTAACAGGTGTTTCCAAAACGCTTACAGTCTTTGCAACCGTATCATTTATCAGAACATTGTTCACATATACCAGTCCGTATTTCTCAGCAGGGGTTGCCTTAAGACTTACGCTTATCGTATCCGCAGGAACAGTAAGTGTATACTCCGTCACATCAGGAGCAAATGCCGGTGACAATGTTCCTACGTCAAAGGTCAATGCCTTAAGTGACGAATCTGTGCCGTAGTCTGTTACTATCCTCACCTCACCGCAGAGCTTCGGCGCGTCTGTGCCGGCGTCGGCTCTGAATATGATATGCAGCGCATCCTTACCCTTAATTGTATCCGCAGTTGACGGAGTTGCCGCTGTCACAACCTCTGTCGGTATCTCGTAACGGATTGTTTCGTCCTTCCCGCTTGCGGTCACATCAGCTATCTTTATTTCACCCGCATAGATACTCATCTTTCTGCCCGCGTCACCTGAATGATATGTGACTGTCAGATAATTCTTAACACCCTTCTTAACAGCCATCTGATAATCAACATACCCGCCGTTTTTAATTTCACGGTAGTTTGTCATTGTGCCTGTGCCCTCAACGCCGGTTGAATTATCCTGGCTGTAGCCGTGTCCGTTCTCCTGTTGGTCGTGTGACGGCTCGATTGAATCTATAATGATATTCTCATCGCGTCCCTTCTGCTTGTCGGCAAGTACCTGAGCCTGCTGCTCCTCCTCTGTCATGCCTGATACATACCAATAAATGCCATAGCGTTCGCCATGACGCTTATAATGCGGCGTAAATACAAGAGACTGGTCTGTATTCTGCATTGTGAATTCAAGCTTACCATCTGTTTTTACCAGGTTCTCATTGAGATTGCCAAGCCAATCCTCACGCGTTCCGTAATCTGAATCTATTATCACATACTCATTGACATTAGCCTTATTCTTCGGTTTTCTTACAGCCATGCCATGACTTTCCTCCTGAAAGTCAGTTGTCGGAATCCCAACGCTCAGCACAGTCGGACCGTACTTGAACGCTGTTATTGTTTCGTTGTCGGGAAGTCCGTAAGAGCGCATTTCCATAGGCATTGTGATTTCAATTGTATCACCTGATTTCCATTCACGCTCGATTGTTATATAACCTGCTGACTGCGTATAATTTTCTTCCGTTCCGTTCACCTTAACAGTCGGCGCTGATGCGCACCATTCCGGCACACGGAGCGATATTGCAGTGATAGTATCATCAGTTGTGTCCTCAGACAGATTAATCGATGAAGCAAGCGGAGTCATTTCCTTATCCCAAAGGAATACCTTGATTTTATCAGCATTGTCTAATCCTGTTTCAAACCCCTTACTCTCTCCATTATTGACAGTATAATCAAGCTTCCTTAAAGCAATCAAAGCACCTTTTGTATAAGCCGCCGCATATACAGACACATCACCGCTTTTCCCGCTGTTATTTGCAACTGTTCCTCTGACAATTGTCATTTCGTCTTTGACAGACTGTTCAGCTGCCAAGGTCCAACCGCTTTCAATTACATCTATTGTAAATTTCGCCGTTTCACCATCAGGAAGCTGAGATTCCTGCGTCAGCTTTATTCCGTTATCTCTGTCAGTTAGTATAGAGCTTATATACTGATTAACGACAATCATGTTGTCTTTCTTATAATAAATGCTGTCGGTAAGTTTCGTAAAGTTCTCCATTCCTGAGCCGGTGCAACACCAGAAATCATCCCAGCGCGACGAATATACCTTGAAATAACCGGTAGACATAGGTTGGAAGTACATAGTCATACCCGTTTCGGGGTTCTGGCTTGATATAATCGCGTTTAAGAATGTACCCTCATAATAATCCTTATACTTCTTCTCACCCGTTATTTTATAAAGCTCACGAGAGAGTTTGAGCATATTATATGTGTTACAGGTCTCGCAATTTACGTTGTTTCGG
Organism: Oscillospiraceae bacterium; assembly: GCA_022509025.1. Taxonomy (GTDB): domain Bacteria; phylum Bacillota; class Clostridia; order UBA1381; family UBA1381; genus Hominilimicola. Next base: position 39,628 of record JAFLUB010000013.1, read on the forward strand.
AATGCGTTCTCAGTATGTGCCGCACGGAAATGCTCATTTTCGCTGTTGCCGCCCGTGATATACGAGTGGTCATTTACAACTATATCCCAGAAATTCTCGGCAACCGTCAGATAATACTCTCTGTTATGAGTATTATCCGGCGCGTCCTTTTCAACCTGTCCGTTTGTTTCATCAATTGTTCTTACCCGGTTCAAAGCTCCGATAATCTTCGGGATTGTCGTGTTGGCATGTTTGTTCGCAAGAACATCATTATGGTTATAAATACTGTCAAATAAGCTTATTTCATCAAACATATGCGCCGCTTTAGCATGATTCGGGTTACCCGTAATTTTATAAAGCTCATAAAGCGCGTCATTCATGCCGCCGTATTCTATATTCAATACGCGATTTTGCATTGTCGGATTATAATTTCCTACTCTGTTATACACCCACGTTCCAAGCATATCAGCCATTTCAAGCGCTTTTTCATTGCCGGTGAGTTTATATGTGTCAACAAGTCCGGCAAGAATTTTGTGCATCGTGTACCACGGTACCCAAGCCTGAGTTGTTATATTGGTTTTATTGTTTTCAACATTATCAAACTGTCCCTCTCCCGAAACGACACTGCCGCGGCTCCATGCGTTGGTTGTCGCGAAAAGATAGCCCTTTTTCACGGTCTGTCCGTTCACAGTTTTGTCCTCTTTAATCTGCGCTTCATACAGCGCGTCAATTAAGTCATTTGACATTTTAAGCAGTTCCTCAGCGCCCGTGTTATTATACCCTTGGGCAACTGCCGTCATATAATGCCCTACCGCGTGACCTGCTATAAGGCTTGTTTCCCATCCGCCGTATGTATTTGATGTTGATGAAAGTCCCGCGGTGCGACGAAAACCTGACGCTAATTTATCAACATCAAAATCACTCAGGTAATCAGCCATTTTTTCCGTGCCGTTTATAAGATAATCGTCCTTCATTTCAACATCAGTCATGCTGTATTCAGACAGTCCGGTTATAGATGGAGCAGCAAGGATTGTCACTTTAAATTCCTTTGTGTATACTGTTTCCCCGTTTTTAACGGTAGCTGTGAGCGTCACGCGTTTGTCACTTTCGCCCGCCGCCGGCGCATTTATTGTCATATCCTCGTTGATTACGCTGCTGTCGCTGCCTGACCACACAATATCACTGCCGTTACCGCCTTTTGCCGGCAGGTTTGTACCGCCGGTGAGTTCGGTTGTCCCGAAATCAAGCGCGGTATAGTCCTTATATGCCGCGTCCGCACTGAGTTTTACCGCATATTCATCATATGTCATTTTTATTTCCTCCGCTGAGCAGATTTTATTGTAAATCTTTATTTCATCCATCGAACCGCAGAAATACGCGTCTGATGCCCAATGCGATTTGCCTATATAGTTTGTTGTTTCGGTTATTCCGGTTACGGCATTTGAACAATCCTTTTCACTGACCAGCTCACCGTTTCTGTAAAGCCGGACATGATTTGCCGTTCTTGTCACAGCGTAATGCTCCCATATTCCTGTATTGGCAAAGGCTGTAACATTCATGGTATCTGCAGTACCGTTCACAACTGACTCAACTCGTCCGCCTGATGGAGAGTAAAAAAAGTTGTTTGAGGTATCAGTACCAAAGTCAAAAAATCTTGCCCATTCCTTAACCTCGCTTGTTTTAACCCATGCCATAATTGTCATATTGTCGGTCATAATTCCATTCGGCAGCTGCATATATCCGTTTACACCGTCAAATGTAAGACCATTGCCGGAAATACCTTTTCCGCTCTCAACCGACGCGCCGCCAAAGATAAGCGATGCAGCATCTGCAGGATTTTCAAAGTCATAGAAAAGCGATAAATTTTCGTCTCTTATTTTTGTCACCCGGAACTCATCTGCAAGGCGCGTTCCGTTATCAAGCAGCGAAACTTTGATTATGTCATTATCCGATGCTTCAAGAGTCAGTTCCGTCTTTGTTACGGCATTTGCGGAAACAGTTAATGTAGTATCGGCAGTTTCTGAAACGGCTTCTCCGCTTTCGTCATATGCCGCAGCCAAAACAGTTACTTCTTTATCCGCGTCCGTAAAGTTTGAAACTGAAACATATACAGTAACTTTCCCATCAGATGCTTTTGACCTTTCTCCGTCTATAGCCCACTGAACACCGGAGCTTGCAAGAGTTACGGTTCTTGTGCCAGCATTAGCGGTAAGTTTAACCGATACCGGCGGAATAAGAGAAGTGAGCGTTTTATATTTATCCGCGTCGCCCGCTGTTATTGTTATATCGCAGTTCTTTGTAAGACCTGATATATCTATTGAGCCTCCCGCATAGTAAACGCCCGCTTTTGTGCCGCCCGAAAGATGCAGTGTTCCGCCGTCTATGTACACGTCCGGCGCGACAATTGCCGCAGCAGCATTTTCGTTGTCGGTAAATGTAGCGTTATGCAATGTCATATTTGCGGTGCTGTTACAGTTTATCGCATAGCGGCTTGCGGTTGACGTTTTGAAGTTCTGAATTGTCACGTTATCGAATTTTATCGTTCCCGCCATGTACCAAAGCGCCGCATCCGTGAATGTGCCTGTGGACTTGTTTCCGTCTATTGTCACATCCGAGAACATCCAGTCGCTTCCTTCGATATTTTGATACAAAACCGCGTCGTTCCATTTATCGTTGCCTTTTATAATCTTATGACCGTTTCCCGTAAGCGTTCCTGTTGACGCTTTAGCGTTTATTCCCGCATTGACCGCCGTAATGTCCGCGGTCAATTCATAATTACCGCCATTGGTGAGTGCGCTTGCAAGTCCGCTTTCATTTGATACAGCCGTCGCCGCTGATACCGGCACAGCTGCAAACGCTGATACCGCTATCGACAGCGCGGATACCACGGCCGCTATTTTTTGGGTTTTCATCTATCTCACTCCTCAAAACTGATATTGACATTTTCCTATATATGTATTATAATCTAAACAAATAAGAAAAGCAATATATTATACCTAACAAAAATATTATAAGAATTATTTTATATAAAGTTTATTATAAACTCTTGAAGTTTTGTAAAAAATGTATTATAATAGACAAGTAAGTTTTTTTGACATAATATATTGACACTTCGGCGATGACGACCGAGCCCGCGCGACCGGAACCCGTGAACCTTGTCAGATGGGGAACCAAGCAGCAATAAGCGGTGCTTCCGGTGTGTTGCGGTAAACTCGGTCTGAGCCTTATTTATAGCTAATTTAACGCCTTTCACGGCGTTTTTTCATGTATAGGCAAAATCCTAAGAGGGTATGAATTATTTAGCGCCTTGTCTGCCCACGATAAGAACGTTGAATTTTTCATTTACAGTTAACAGGTGGGCAGAAAGGCTATGGGGATTTCATGGCGCATCAGGCTATATACAGAAAATGGCGTCCCATGGTATTCGAGGATATCATCGGACAGGGGCATATAACCCGGACTCTGGAAAATCAGATTCTGAACGGCAAAATAGGTCATGCATACCTCTTCTGCGGCACTCGCGGAACGGGAAAAACAACCTGCGCAAAGGTATTTTCGCGTGCCGTTAACTGTCTTAACCCGCAAAACGGAAGTCCTTGTAATGAATGTGACGTTTGCAAGGGCATAATAGACGGAAGTATTCTTGACGTAAAGGAAATTGACGCGGCATCAAACAACGGAGTGGATAATATCCGTGAAATCCGCGATGATGTGCGGTATGTGTCAACAAACACCAAATATACAGTGTATATAATAGACGAGGTTCATATGCTTTCCTCAGGCGCTTTTAACGCACTGTTAAAAACACTTGAAGAGCCGCCTGAGTACGTTATATTTATTCTTGCCACAACAGAAGCGCACAAGGTACCCCAAACGATACTGTCGCGCTGCCAGAGATTTGATTTCAAGCGCATCAAACCATCTGACATTATACTGCGCATGAAAGAAATCGCGCACGGCGATGGTCTGACAATTTCAGATGACGCGTATGACCTGCTTGCAAGGCTTGCAGACGGTTCTATGCGTGACGGACTGAGCATTCTCGAAAGAGTAGTTTCCGCATGCGGAAATGAAATAACAGCAAAGGACATAACCGATACACTCGGCATCTCAGCCACAGAGTCGGTTTTCAATATTACTAATTCGATAATTGACGGAGATATAAACGGCGTTATATCCGTTATTGATACACTTCTCTCAGACGGAAAGGATTTAAGAGTATTCATTGACTCTCTTATAAAAAACTTTCGTGATATGCTTATATGCAAAGTGTCAGACAATCCGGGAGCAATACTTGACTATGCACCGGAGGATATGGTAAAATTAAATGCGCTTTCCCAAAAGCTGTCTTTCGAAAAAATATCTCACGCAGCGGCTGTTCTTTCAGATGCACAGGCGGATACAAAATGGGTTAAATCACCGCGTATCATATATGAACTTGCTCTGATAAAGCTGGCAAAACCTGAATTTGACGATTCCACCTCGGCGGTGCTCGACAGGCTCACGTCACTTGAAAATAAAGTTGCAAACGGCGCTGTGACTGATACATCATCACTTTCGGACAGAATAAAGAGAATAGAAGATAAGATAAAAAACGGAGTTAAGGTAAGCGCCCCCGAACCAAAGAAAGAGGAAGCAAAAAAAGACAAACCTGCCACCTCTGTAAGGCTCTACAGACCGATTCCCGAATATGAGCTTACGGCAGATAATCCCATTGTGAAAGCGGCAAAAAACTGGAATAACATCTCACGCACAATGGCCAACAGCGCGGCATATTTAAAGCCGTGTCTTATGAACAGGGCTATCACTATTGACGCGGACGGAATTATAATGCTATATAAGCGCGCAGAAAAAGGCGCTCACGATATTGGAGTCAGTTTTATAGATAGACTCAGGCAGGCATTCAAGCGCGCGTCAGGTACTGATTTCAATTTAAAAATAGCTTATGAGGACGAAATCCAGGAGGACCTTGTTGACTTCTGGGCGCTCACCTCGTCAGGTGCTAATCCTGAAAATGAAAATGACAGCAATAATTCAGCTGTATCCGTAGACCCTCTCGAAAATCTCATTGAAAACTTCGGCGAGATTATTGAGGATGCGGATGAAAGTGAATTTATCGAATATGATTCATCCAGGGATGCGTTTTCTCAGTCATCATTTGACGATGACGAAGACAGAGAAGAATTCCTTGAAGGAAACGAAATTCCCGAGGATGATGAAAACATTTAAAAGAAAGAAGAGAGGTAAAAGGATATGGGAAAATACAAAGGATTTGCAGGCGCAGGCATGAACACTAACAAGAACGTCAGCAATGTAATCAAGCAGGCGCAGAAGATGCAGGAGGAAATGGAAAAGGTTCAGGAGGAACTTGAGGATAAAACAGTTGAAGCAAGTTCAGGCGGCGGCGCTGTAAACGTAGTCGCAAACGGAAAAAAGGAGATTGTTTCTATAAAGATTTCTCCCGAAGCTGTTGACCCTGATGATGTTGAGACTTTAGAGGATCTCGTCACGGTAGCTGTAAATGACGCTATTAAGAAAGCTGACGATATGATGGCTGAAGGTATGAGCGCTGTTACGGGCGGAATTAACATTCCGGGATTATTCTGAGACAATGCACGCGACGATAATAGAAACACTCATTGAAAAGTTTGAGCAGCTTCCCGGTATAGGCAGAAAAAGCGCGGAACGTATCGCGTTTCATATTCTCGAGCATATGTCAAGCGAAGAGGTTTCATCTATGGCTCTGTGTCTCAATGAGGCAAAGGAGAAAATTCTTCTGTGCCCCGTATGCCAGAATCTCACAGACTCTTCACCCTGTAAGATATGCGAGTCAGCAAAGCGCGATAAATCGCTTGTATGCGTTGTGGAAAGTCCCGAGGACGTTTCCGCGATTGAGGCTACAAATGAGTTTAACGGGCTTTATCACGTTCTTCACGGCGCACTCTCGCCTATGGACGGAATAACGCCGGACGATATAAAAATAAACGAGCTTTTGCTGCGTCTCAGCGACGGTACGGTAAAAGAAGTTATTATGGCAACCAATCCGACCGTTAACGGTACGGCAACAGCTGTGTATATTTCAAAGCTGTTAGCGCCGTTTGACGTTAAAGTGACGCGTATCGCGCACGGAATACCAATAGGCAGCGACCTTGAATACGCTGATAAGATGACTCTTATCAAAGCGCTTGAAGGACGGCAGATTATGTAGTTTAAAAGAGCCGGTCTGACAAAATTGTCAGACCGGTTCTTTTTAAACACTGTTCTGTAGTATCTGCCTGCAAATCCGTGCGAGAGAGAAATAACACGGATTTGCAGGTGAATTTTTATTTGCTATTTTGGTATTGCAATTTATTTCAACGTAACCTTATCTCTTGACGACTTGAATTGATTACCTTATTTACGGCTTTACTATCGTTCCATCCGACACAAACGTCTTTGCCGCAGCCGTGCCGTACACGCGCTGATTATCGTTTTTCTCACCGCGGAGATTTCCTTCAAGCACGGCTGATATGTCGCTGTATGTATATGAATAATCCGAGGTTTCATATCCCATTTCTTCCATCGCTGCCGCTATAAACGATGCTGCCAAGAGTGCACTGTGCTGTGTTAAATGAAGGTCGTCGGAAACCTGATAATTATTTGTTCTCCAGCTCGCATCTCCTGTTTCCTCGATTGCCTTATTCACATAAAGCTGCGTCCATTTGTTAAGGTCAATGTAATCTATGCCTGTTTCCTCAGCGAATGCGTACATAGCATTTGTCTGAGTTGCCGCGTCATAGGTAAAATATGACCTGTGCTGGTATTTGCCGTTATAAACCGGACTTACCAGAATAGGCGTTACACCATTTTCTTTTGCCGCGTCAATTATAAGCTTCATATGCTCCTGCATTTGTTCCTTTGTAAGTTTATTTGAACTCGAAGCCACCTCGTTAATTCCGAAGTCAATCAAAATCGTGTCGCCTGACTGCATAAGATTGTTTACCGATTCAAAGCATTCGTCATACCACGTTTTAACCGTTGCGCTCGGCTGTCCGTAATTTGAAATCGCGTATTTATCCGACAGTACCTTTGAAAGTTGCTGACCGAAACCGGTAATCATAATCTTATCGCTGTCCAAATCATCTCCGTCAATGTCAAACGGATAGTAATCCGAAGATTCACTATCCCCCGCAATCCAGATTACAGGTTTTCTATACTTCTCCGGTACACGCACGATTTTAAGTGATGCAATTCTTTCATTGTTTCCTGACAGATTGCCAAATGTAATATCCGCGCTTCCATCGGAGAGCTTTACAGCCGGAATTTCCATAAGCGCCGACGCACCGCCTCGGTTCTGCGCTGTTGCGGAGGTTGTATTGTTTGCAATTAACTGTCCTTTACTGTAAATATCAGCTCGTCCTCCGCCTAAACGGTACACCGTAACATCGTAAAAACCGTCCGCTAAAATCACCTTTATAGGATTACTGTCCGCCTTACAGCCGTTTGCGTTTATACTGTAGTTCTCGGAAGTAAGACCGTATCCTTTTTCAGCAGTATATGAACCCTGCGCTACTTTTACATATCCTGCGATGTTTTCGTCTGTCGGGTTGGTCTGATTAGTAAATTCAAACTTATATTCCGGCACGATTGTTACCTCGCCGCCTGTATTATTTGCAATAACACTGTTCGCAGCCGTTACCGTTTCATAGCTGCCGTCCGGTTTATACATTCGATATGTTGAACTGTCATATGTCTTTAATGATGACACGTCAACCGACGCTTCCGACGATGTTATCTCAAACACACCCTTGGCAGGCTCCGGTGTTATAACACTTCCGTCCGGCTCCGGATATGCCGTCCATGCACCCTTGCCGTACAGCGTGTATGCCGTATTGTTACCGGCAATCGTACCAACCGAATTATATACCGGCTGATGATAGTGGTACGCGTCACGCATCTGCGCAAAATACTCGTCTGTATAGAGTGACGCTACAGCAGTTATACCATCAGTTTCATCGGCAAGCGCTTTCTGGGCGAGATTAAACTTCTTATACTTTGCGTCCTCGGTATCATTTCCGTTTCTGTGACCTATTCTCACAATGAACATATCCGTAATGCCAACGCTATTCTTTAATGTAGTATAGATGGATTTTGTGTCAGCCTTATATGTGTCAAGATTTGTGTCCTTGTCAGCGTCCGAACAGCCCTGACACCATACAATGAATTTCTTACCTATTGTATAACCGTTGTCAGTAAGATATTTTTCCGCTTCACTATATCTGGCAATCATTTCATCAGTTCTGGCTGTAAAGTACGATACTCTCTCACCGCCGCGTGAACACTGAACGCCGACAATCGGCACGCCTGAATTCTGATAATAGCTTTCCATAAATGATGAAACCATATCTCCCGCGCGTCTATCTAAACCGTCACCGCCATTATCGTTCACAGTATCATTATTCTCATATTTTCCGAACGGCTCCGAAAGTGTCGAGAGTACGCCCGGTTCTGTTACAGAGTGATATTCAAAGCCGTGTCCTGGAGGGCACTCAATTGCTTCATCGTACTCGCCGCGTCCAGCCATATTGGACTGACCGGCGAACAGAACGAGATCAACGACTTTCTTCTCCGATTTTTCTGCCGCATTAGCCGTAAGCGACTGCGAAAGCAGCCAATCAACAAGTCCTGTTGTTTCAGCCGCCGCCTTTGCAATGTTGCTTTGCGCAAACGGATATTCCGTATACATAGTGTCAACTATTCCCGCAGACTGTAATCCGTTTACGGTTTTTCTTACGTTCTCTATATCCACACTCACGTATTCCGCAAATATGTACGACGCAGTATTAGCCCTTCCCATCGCCGCAATATCTTCGTCTGTCATAGCCGCCGTCGGTGCTGCCGCGATAACCGCCGCAAATTTATCCGGACACGCCGCCGCAATTGCAAGAGCCGCATCTGCGCCGTCACCCTGACCGGCAAGATAAATTTTATCTGTATTTATGCGTTTTTCGCCGGTTGCATTGTCTGACAGGGTGAATACGTCAGATAACGGCTTCATGCCATCGGCTGAATCCCATACATATACTCTTTCATTTTCCAAAATTTCTATATTATTTACAACAACAGTCTTATCAGCGAAATTTACAGGATAGAGTTTTACGCCGGTCATGGCATTGTCATTATATGCCGCCTTTATAACAACGGCTGAATTTAATTCCTCGTCAGGCGCGGTGAGCGTAAGCGTATTGCTATTCGCATCATAGACTAATCCAACCCTTCCACCTGACAGTTCCGGCTTTTCGTCTTCCTGCTCAGACAGTATAAGGCTGTCAATCAAGCCCGCCACATCATTCGCGTTCCATGTATCCGCTGTCTGCGGTGTAACAAGAATTGCTTTGTCCTTGAGCTGATTAAACAAATACTGTGCCTGATAAAGCTGCGAATAATTATCATTGCCGTTTCTTGCACTGCTGTGTAGATATACCACAAGCGGATACTCGCCTGCCGTCTTTGGTCTTGACATACGATACGGCATACCGTTATATTCGCCCTCACTATAACCGTTTGCTATCTGTGGTGCAGGCGCGGGTGATGCTGTTGAGTCGAACTCTGAAATTTTCAGATTATCAACATATATATCTCTTCCTGTTTTTGAACGTGTTGATTCTATTTTCACGATGTCAACATCCTTAGTCGTTTCCTCCGGCAAAGAAGCGGTATATGATTTGCTTCCGATATCTATTACAGCATTCAGCGCGTAAAAGTCAAGAGTTATGCCAAAACGCGTTGCAGCTGCACCCATTCCGTCGCCCCTGTTGGAACTTATCGCGCTTGCGAAATCTCCTGCTTCCGCTACTTTAATTCCGCCGACACGAAGCTCACCCGATTTATTGTATTGGTCAAATGTGCAGTAAACAAGTTCGTTACCCTCGCTGTCCTTTACGCTATATATAAAGTTCTGCTGACCAAGTTCCGCCATGTGAGTATCAAACTCAATTTTTACATTGTTTTTTACAGGCTTATCAAAATCAACCGTAAGAGCGCCTGATGTTGTGTTAGCCGAGTTGAATTTAATATTCTTGTTTGCGCGGTCATATTCTGCCGTACCGGAGATTACCGGCTTGTTATAACCTTCCGTTGCCGGACCTTTCTCATCAAAATCCCACATAGTCTCTTTAGCCACACGGTCATACTCATCTACCTCTTCATATACCGGAGGCGCTGCTGTCGGTTCAAACGTAAGCGAGTCTATATATGTCGTACCTTTTCTGTATCCAAAGTAATAGGTCACTCCCTCTACTACATCGCTGATTGTTATGGTAGCGCCGCTTCCTCCGTAGTTGTTATCCTTATACCAACCCAAATCGGCTCCTGTTACAACAAGCGTACCGCTTGACGGGGCAGTAAAGGCGATATATGAACCCTTGTTGGCATGACCGCTGCCGTTGGTTATCGTACCGCTTTTTAAATACACCTTGCCGTCCGCGTCAACATATGTTCCCTCGTATGTAAGATACGCGGTTGTGTAATCATCAATCTTTATAATATCGCCCGCATTACCGTAATCCGTTTTAGCATTGTTTTTAACAAGTTTAGTAAAGTCACAGCTGTACGGTCCTATTGGCTCATTTGTAGGCTCAGGGCTTGCACTTGCCGTTGCCGTCGGACTCGGACTTGCTGTTACTGTTGCCGTTGCTGTCGGACTCGCACTCGGCTCAGCCGACGGAGATAGCGAAGGACTTTCGCTCGGCTCAGGGCTTGCGCTTGCGGTCGGACTTGCGCTCGGTTCCTGACTTGGACTCGCGCTTGCTGTCGGTTCAGCCGACTGAGATGGTGAAGGACTTTCGCTTGGCTCGGGACTTGCGCTCGGCTCCGGTTCTTCCGTTTCTTCCGGTGTTATTACCACATTGTCGATATACACACCGCCCATGCTTCCGGTTGGAGCTTGCAATATAATTGAACCTAAGCCGGTAATTCCGGTATCCACGAATGACAGTGTTTTATTTTCATATACAGTAGTGTTATCCGACATACGGGTAAGAGTTATATCCGCGGTATTGTTCTCAAAGTCAGGAACAAGCTCCATATGAATCCAACCGCTGCCGTTTCGGCTTCCACTGTTAGCGTCATAACGTTCTCCCGCAACCAACATTTTTTCTGCGATGTCAACATCATTTAACGTGACTACATCTGCAACCATGTTAGTTCCGCTATTGGTTGTCATTTTAATATCAATAAGTTTTTTCGACGCATTACCTGAAGTACAATCCTCGCCTATTATAAACTCTGTGGTGCCGCCCTTACCTGCTGCGTCCAGTCTGAAATCAAGCGAAAGCGTAGCTTTTTCCTTTATGGTTTCGCTGGCTGTCCAGTACGCATAAGCATTAGTGCCGGCTTTAATACCGTATATTTTTGTTTCGTTTTTATTCTTCGGCGAGGTATCCTCATCCCAAACGGCAGTACCGTTAGCCGTAAAGCTGTGCGACGTGCCTTCAAAATCCTCTGAAAGCAATGTTGACGCTTCCGCAAACTCGGCTCTCAGTGATATATCCTCATGCGCTCTTACTTTGAGCGGCGATACGCTTGATACCGCTGTTTCCGTTTCGGTATCAATCCACTGTGAGAATCTGTAGCCTTCTGCCGGTGTCGCCACCAATGTAAGAGTGCTGTTCATCGGAACCGCTACGCTATTTGAGGTTTCGCCCTGTATTGAAGCTGAGCCGTTATCGCCCGCAGTAACCGAAACGGTTTTCGTTCCAAGCTCTTCCGGTACATACTTCTTAACCGCAAGGTTATCAAGTCTTGCTCCCGCGAGAGAGTTGGTCGGAATGTTTATTAAAATACTGCCAACTGTCGAGGGCTGGAAACTGTCTACCAAGATAGTGTCAAGCTTATCAACATTATATGTCTGAGCCTCAGCGTTGCCCACTTTCAATTCAGCCTCGGCTGTATCGTAATTAAGCGAATATGTAATATGCGTCCAAGTATTCGGAGTTATGCCAAATGATACGCCGCCATCAGATGTGACAGCATTATTGCCTACTGTAAAGCACTTGACAGACGCGTTATCCGCCATAGACCTCTTTCCGTCTGAATACCAGAACTCCATACTGCCGCTTTCATAGTATATATCCGTGTCAAAGACAATTTTTCCGTCGCCTGCTTTTGTCGGAAATGCCTTGTACAAATAATATGAGCCGCCGGTGGCAGTCTTGGAAATTTTCAGATACGAAGAATGCTCACCGTTCTGACCGTCATTTTCTAACGTTGTTGTCTGCTGCGTGGAGCTTCCCTCGTAGAGCCAGTCGTTATTTCCTTTGATATCTGAACCTGTTTTTACTCCGTAATACTCGAATGTATCGGGAATTTCAACATCGTCATAATCACCGATAAGGTATTCTTCTATATCCGATACATCATCTTGTGTAAATTTCTCCGAGAAACGATAGTTGTCGCTCGTCTCCACCTGCTGTGTATCATCATTAAGTCCCTGAAGCCATACTGTATATGTGCCGTCAGTAAGCGCAACGGGTTCGTCAAACGACAGAGTAAATGTTCCGTTACCGTTAGTTACGTCGTATTTACTGCTTAACGATGACGATGTCTGTGTTCCGTAAACCTCCGCAACTGCGAGCGCGTAGGTTGTACCAACCGATGATAATCCGGTGTAATGCTCCATTTTAACGGTTATGCTCTCAATTTTATCATCAACGATATTTACTTTCTTTACCGCTGCCGGTTTGCCGTCAAAATTCTCAGTAACCACTGCGGGATAATATACATTCTCTAATTTTTTATTTATTACATTGCCGCCCTTTAAAATTGTTTCGGGAACTGTATACGGTGTATTTCCCCTCATGCCCGTCACGATTCCTTTAAGAACAGCCGCCTGCGCCTTTTCTGCTTCTGTTGCTCCGGCAGCCTCGCCTGCCGCAACAGCATTTTTCGCCTCTGTGAAGAATATATCAGCCGCATTATCCGCGCCTGCGTCGTTTTCGTGCGAGTTTTCAACCAAGCCGGATTTATCGGACTTGTAATAGAACTTAACCGACTGGAAGTCATTTGCGCTACCCGTTACTGTTTCAAATCTGTCGGTTGCATTGTCGAGAAAATCAATCCAACCCGCGTTTATATCTACAAACGCAATATTTTTTGCGCCCTCAGCTAATTTTTCGTCAACAAATTTCTTACCTGCCTCAGAATACGCATTCAGAGTTGAACTCCACTTTCCTGTTTCTTTGTTAAACTGTTTATCTCCGCTTCTGTCAATCGGTCCTACGACAATAAGATTTGCGCCCTTCTCAACGCAATCCTTGTAGTATCTCTCCATATTGGAAACATAATTTTCCGGACTTTTTTCATTGTGTCCCCATTCTGCATAGAGATAATCACCCGGCTTTATATTTGCCTTTACATTCTTGTAGTGGTTGTTATCACCGGAGTAAATGCCGCCGTCGCCGTGATTTGAAAGAGCAATGTCTTTAGGGAGATACTTTGTAAGTCCCTGTCCCGTTCCGGCATAGTTCTGAAGTGGGAAATACGGATAACCCGCGTTCTGGTCGCATCCGGTCGAGTCGCCCATAAGCCACAGGGTTGTTCCAGTTTCAAGCTTCTCAACTTCCATTGAAGCGATAGCCGCGTTCACGCCTGTCACCTCAATACTGATTGAATCGTCCGTATAGTTTCCGTTCAGGCTTTTGAAATATACCGTTTCCACATCGACGTTAAATTCATATGTGAGCGTACCGCCGGCTTCAATTTCAGCATCCGTTAAAAGCTGATGACGTCTTTCCGCAAAGAGCGATACTTTCGCCTTTTCTGTCGCACTCGAATTTGCAAGCGTCACCTTGACATGGTAATATCCGCCGTTTTCCGCAGCCATTGAAAAGCGTATTGGATTGGCGGTTGTGTAATTATAGAAGTCTGTCGGCGTTGTTACCTCTGTTCCCTTTTTCGCCGCAACAAAGTCGCTGTTTGCCCCCGCACCATTGCCGGTGCCGTTTTCAAGCTCTATTTTCTGTCCTTGCACTGTGGTGAAGCTGTCCATATACGAGCCTGCCTTAAACTTGTAATCGTCCTCGGTTATTCCGATAAATCCATAGTCCAAACCGTCAGTGTAGCGTTTGTCTGCACTTACGCCTATGTATCCGGCCTCTACTTCTCCGCTGCCGAAGTCAAACTTCCACGTCCCCGCTTTTGGATTGTATTCGGTCTCCGCGGATACCGGCGCAGGCGATATTGCATATGCCGTGAGCATCGCAAATGACATTACCAATGCCGTAATCTTTTTTGCAAATCCTTTCATAATTAACCCCTCTCCTTGTTTTACTAAATGTCCTATATTATATTTAGTATACATTATTTCCGCTTTTTTTTGAATTGCATTTCCAACAAAAAAGTTTGCATTTTCTGACATGATATGATATTATATAAACAGATATATCGAGGGAGGCAGATTGCATGGATACTAAGTACATCAGACACGGTACACATATGATAAACAACGACCGTGACGGATATATGTATAGCTTTAACACAACTCCGGGCTATACTTTCGCTTCTCATCTGCATAAATGTCACGAAATCATTCATATTATCCGCGGGAAAATGTTATATACCGTTGAAGGAAATGAGTATATGCTTTCCGACGGTGATATTATAATGACAACTCCCGATGAACTTCATTCCTTCAGCTTTCCTAACGAACTCGAGTATCACCGTGAATTTATACATCTTTATCCAGGATTTTTTGATAAAATACCTGACATTGCCGCAATGCTTGAAGCAAGAGAACCGGGCAGATACAATCATATACCCGCAGAGAAAGCAAAAAAATACGGACTTGATAAGATTTTTGAGGATATACGCGAAAGCTGCAAAAATCCAACAGAAGAAACTGATACTATAGTCATTGCGAACGTCATGCTGTTTGCTGCAAAAGTACACCGTATGCTTGCTGAGGATGCGCCTAAGTATCAGCATGCAACCTCAAGCTCAAAAGCAAATTTTATTTACCGTTATATAGACCAACACTTTATGGAAGATGTATCAGTAGCCTCCATTGCAGAAACAATGACTATGGCGCCGACCAGCGCACAGAGGCTATTCAGAAACGAAACAGGAATGTCTATAAAATCATATCTTACACTCAGACGCGTTACATCTGCAAAAAATCTGATAATGCAGGGGCAAAACGCAGCGAGTATTTTTTCAGAATGCGGTTTCAAGGACTATTCAACCTTTTACCGCGCGTTCAGAAAATATGTAGGCATGACGCCGAATGAATTTAAACATATTTATGATGACAAAAAAAGATAACTCAAACGCTGGTTTCATCTTAAACCGCGTCTGTGTTATCTTTTTCTTATTTTCTAATTTATTGCCTTTTTCGGCGGACGTTCGCCGAAAAACTGATAAAGGTTGCATTTTATCATACCGTTATAAAGCTTGCGTTTTTTATCCGCGTGTTTGCCAAACAGCATTTCAAAGTTTTCGTTTGAAGTTATTATATAGTAAGACCACTTATCAAGATTTTTGAAGCTCTTTCCAATCTCACGATAAAGCTGTTCGCATTCCTTTATCTCGCCTATACGCTCACCATACGGAGGATTACATATAACGCTTCCGTACGGCATACTTAAATCCAGTTTTCTCGCGTCGCCCTGCTTTGGGATAACAAACTTCCCTACTCCCGCTTTTACCGCGTTACTTTTCGCCAGTTCCACTGTGTCCGTATCAATATCATACGCGTATATTTCAAGCGGAACATCGCGTTCAAGCGATTTGGCTTCCTCTAAAACTTTATCCTGCAACTCTGAGCTTATCTGCGGAAAAGAGCTACACGCGAATGTTCTTGATATCCCGGGCGCAATATTGCGCTTTATCATTGCAGCCTCTATCGGTATCGTTCCGCTGCCGCAGAACGGATCGCACAAAGGATACTCAAATCTCCAATGACTTATCTCCACCATTGCCGCCGCGAGCGTTTCTTTCAGTGGAGCGACATTTGAAATCTGTCTGTATCCGCGTTTATGGAGTCCCTCGCCTGATGTGTCTATCATAAGCGTAACCTTATCCTTGAATACGGAGAAATTTATCTGATACGTAACTCCGTCTTCGGGAAGCCATGATATACCGTATGCCTGTGACAGCTTATCAGCAGCCGCTTTTTTTATTATAGCCTGACAGTCTCTTACGCTTGCAAGCGTGGATTTCAGGGAATATCCTTTTACCGGGAAAGCGTCATTCCGACCTATAATCAACTGCCAGTCAACAGCCTTTGTTCCCTCAAAAAGCTCGTCGAACGTGACAGCGTTAAATTCCGCTATCTTTATAAGTACTCTTTCACCTGTTCTTATCCACATATTAGCGCGGCATACCGCCTCCCAGTCACCAAAAAATGTAACGCGTCCGTCCTCTACAGAGGTCGTTTCGTATCCCAGACGCTGAACCTCTCTTTTCACAAGTGATTCCAGTCCGAATAAAGTCGTTATAATAATCTCAAACTTTTCCATAATTATTTTTTCTTCCTCTTATGCTTAAACTTAATTTTCTTCTTTGGCTTATATCTTTTCTTTATCTTCTTTTCAGATTTTCTTTGCTCCGGTACTTTTTCAAAGCTTTTAAGAAGATTTTCCGTCACGTCATGTTCAAGAACAAAGTCAATCTGTCCCAAAAGGATATCTGCTTTAGCAAGCACTACTTTCACATTGTCACCGCTTGAATAGACTTTTCTTGTTCTTTTTCCCGTAAGCGTTCCGGCTTTTTCGTCAAATTCATAGTAATCATCAGTCATATGTTCAAGCCGGATAAGCCCCTCTATGGAATTTTCCAATTCAACAAACATTCCGAAGCTTGTGACATTCGCTACAACAGCGTTAAAGCTCTCACCTATAAATCCGCTCATATATGCCGTTTTCATTAAATCGTCCACGTCACGTTCCGTGTTTTCAGCGTTAATCTCACAGTCGCTTGACTGCCTTCCCGCATTTGCCGTGTATCCATTAAGATACCGTATTTTATCCACCGTAAGCTTGCCGTCAAGGAAACCCTTCAATATGCGATGTATCGCAAGGTCGGGATAGCGTCTTATCGGAGATGTGAAATGACAGTAATATTTTGCCGCAAGTCCAAAATGCCCGAGATTTTCCTCGCTGTATTTCGCTTTCATAAGCGAGCGGAGCATCGTCATTGATACAATTCTCTCCTCAGGCGTATCCTTTACCGCGTCCACAATCTGCTGCAGAGCCTTTGGATGAACAGGATTATCACTGTCTATCTTTCCTTTTACGCATAATCCGTAAGGTCTTATAAAATCGTTAAAGCTCTTTATTTTCTCTTCTGACGGCGCTTCATGGTTACGATAAATAAAAGGAATTTCTGACCAGAAAGCGTATTCCGCCACCGTTTCGTTCGCGGCAAGCATAAATTCCTCTATCATTTTATTCGATACGCCTCTTATTTCCTTTACCACATCCACCGGTTCACCGTCTTCGTTAACAATTACGCGGCTCTCAGGGAAATCGAACTGTATCGCCCCTTTTTTCACGCGCCTTTCTCTTAATGCTTCCGCCAGTCTTTCCATCATTCTGAGAGTCGGAAGCATATATTCATAACGCTCACAAAGCTCAGAGTCATCCTCTTCGAGTATTTTGTTTACATTATTATAGGTCATTCGTTCCTTTGAACATATAACCGACTTACTGAGTCTGTGACTTAAGACATTTCCATCTGCTGATATCTCCATAAACACAGATAACGTAAGCCTGTCCACCTTCGGATTCAGACTGCATATGCCGTTTGAAAGAGCCTCCGGCAGCATTGGAATTACTCTGTCTGCCAAGTATACGCTTGTGCCCCTTTCGTACGCTTCTCTGTCAAGCGCCGAGTCTGCCCCGACGTATTCCGAAACGTCAGCTATGTGTACTCCTAATGAGTAATTACCGTTATCAGTGAGAGTAAGAGAAACAGCATCGTCAAAATCACGCGCGTCATCGCCGTCTATAGTGAAGATAAGCATGTCCCTCAAATCTTCTCTTCCCTGTATCTTGGTATTATCAACCGACTCAGGTATTTTACCGGCTTCTATGAGCGTTTCACTGTCAAATTCCTGCTTGATATTATTGCTGATGATTATTCCCTCAATACAGCTTTTAAGCGAATCTTCCTCACCCAGAACGCTTATTACTTCTCCGAAAACCTTTCCGTCTTCGGTATATTCTGTTATGCTTACCGCAGTCCTGTCCCCTGTTTTCGCGTCCATAGCATATTCCGGATTTATGCATATTTTCGTATATATCCTTCTATTATCAGGGCGAAGGCATAGGTACCCGTCCTTTTCCTTATATATGACGCCGACCACCGTCTTATTACCGCGTTCAAGCACCTTTATGACATGTCCCTGCCGGTGATGTATGCCTTTGTTGTCAGTATTATCAATACGCACAAGCACTCTGTCACCGTTCAGGGCATTCATCATATCATCGCCCTGAACAAAAATATCCTCTTCATCTTCATCGTCACATATAATAAATCCGAAGTATCCCTTCGCATTGCATACAAGCTTTCCCGCGACACAAAGCTCTTCAGCATTGACAGAAACAAATCTGCCTCTTTTACTCTGATATATCTTTCCCTCGCTGCAAAGCTCGTTCAGTATTTCATAAAACTCATCATGAGCCTCGCCGGGAACATCCAGCACTGTCATAAGTTCATTTCCCTTAAGAGGTATATATTCTTTTGAATTTATAAATGCAAGTATACGTTCTTTTCTATCCATACTCTTCCTTTACTTATCTAAATATAAACTATACTGATTTGATTACCTATCTCAATAATATATTTTATATTAAATACCCGATATGTCAAGACTGAATTTGACCCTATTCTGTTGATACTGACATATTTTTTTTATAATATATATGTATGTTATGTAGAAATTACGCAAATAATCAGAATTGTAATCTTTTTGTTACATAATAGTAACAAAAAGATTATTGACGAACTTTGAATATAGAGTTATAATACCCTTATGCTATTTTATAAACTGGGTTTTTTATGAAATAAACCCATAAAGAAAGGAATGGATACGCTAATGAAAAAAAAGAGTATCGTTACTCTTTGCTTCGTTGTAGCGCTCGCGCTTATCCTCAACTATGTTGCTTTCATAGGCTTTAACTTAGCAGGATATTCTTATGACGGCGCTTTCGGAGAAAAGGGTATCAGAAGGGGCATCGACATCGCCGGAGGTTCAGTAATTACCTTCCAGGCTGAGACAGATTCGCCCACAGACGACCAGATGAAGGTCGTAGAATCAATCTTCCAGGCCCGTATGACAAACGCCGGATATACAGAAGCACGTATATCACAGGGCGAGGGTGGAAAAATCACTGTCGAAATACCTTCAGTGACAAACACAGACGAGGCTGCAAACCTCTTGGGAAACGTTGCTAAGCTGACATTCAATGATGCTGACGGCAATGTTGTGCTGGATGGCGCTACTGATATTAAAGATGCGTCATATCAGTTCGGACCCGTTGACCAGAATGGTCCGTCAATTGCTTACGTAAAGGTTGAGTTTAACTCAGAAGCAAGAGAAAAGTTTGCCAACGCTACCAGAGCCGCAGCAGCGCGCAGCGCTGACGGAACTAACTTCATCCAGATTCAGATGGATGGCGAAGCTATTTCAAGTCCGTCAGTTAAAGAGGAAATCAACTCTGATTCATGTGTAATTTCAGGAAGCTTCACTCCTGAAACAGCTCAGACTCTTGCTAACCAGATTAAGTCCGGTCAGCTTCCGTTTGACTTGTCAGTTGCTTCAAAGGAAACTGTAGGAGCAGAGCTTGGTCCTAACGCGCTTAAAACAAGTCTTATTGCTGCTGCAATCGGTATTCTTCTTATAA